>JBGUHV010000208.1:0-11646 GCA_045112425.1 Oscillospiraceae bacterium | reverse complement strand
TTATAAAAGCCCAGTTCAGTACAGAACCGAACTGGGCTTTCCTTAATAATGGTTTTTTTCTTGTCTACTTTTCCTTGACAGATGCACCCGGGGGCGGGTGTTTTGCTTATGCAGCTTTATACAAGATTCGTATAGCCCATCAGGAATTGATCGACCTCGACCGCGCAGGCGCGGCCCTCGGCGATGGCGTGCACGACGAGGGATTGGCCCCGGTGCATGTCGCCGGCGGTGAAGATGTGCGGCACGCTGGTCTGGAAGCGGCCTCGCTCCGTCTTCACGGTGCGCTCGCGCTCGACGCCGAAGGCCTCGCAAACGTCCGCGCGGCAGCCGGCAAAGCCGGTCGCGCCGATGAGCAGCTCGCAGGGAAGCTCCTCGCCCGATTTCGTGACGATGGCGGTAAGCTTCCCCTTCTCGTCCGTTTTGAGCGCGGCGACGCTCTGGCTGAAGACGCGGGGGTCTGCGCCGAACTTCGCCTCGGCCTCCTGCTGGGCATAGTCCTGCGGGAGCGTATCGCCCGCGAGATAATCCTCCCTGCCGCGGCGCACGAGCTGCGTGACGCTCCGGCAGCCCTGCCGGATGCTCGTGGCGACGCAGTCGCTCGCGGTGTTGCCCGTGCCGATGATGACGACGTGCTTCCCCTCGGCGGTGGGCACGGCGGAGTCGACGCCGAAAAACTGCCGATCCACGGCGGCGTGGAGAAAGTCCATGGCGTAATGCACGCCGGAGACGCCCGCGGTGTCCACGCCGATGGCGCGCGGCTCCTCCGAGCCGCAGCAGAGCACCACGGCGTCATATTCGCGGCTCAGGCGCTGCGCAATCTCGGGCCTCGACGCGTCCACGCCGGTGACGAAGGTGACGCCCTCGTCCGTCATGAGGTCGATGCGGCGCTGCACGACGGTTTTCGGCAGCTTCATGTTCGGGATGCCGTAGGTGAGGATGCCGCCGGCGCGCGGGTGCTTCTCGATCACGGTCACGCTGTGGCCGCGGTGGTTGAGCTGATCCGCCACGGCGAGGCCGGACGGGCCCGAGCCGATGACGGCCACCTGCTTGCCCGAGGCGTGGTCGGTAAAGCGCGGCTTCATCGCGCCGTGCGCGAAGGCGTGCTCGATGATGGCGCGCTCATTGTCGTGCACGGTGACGGGCGCGTCGTAGAGCCCGCAGGTGCAGGCCTGCTCGCAGAAGGCGGGGCAGACGCGGCCCGTGAACTCCGGGAAGTTGTTGGTCTTCAAGAGTCTCGCGAGGGCGTGGCCGTAGTTGCCGTCCATGACCATGTCGTTCCACTCGGGGATGAGGTTATGGAGCGGGCAGCCGAGCTGTTTTCCCTCAAACTGCACGCCCGCCTGGCAGAACGGCACGCCGCAGTTCATGCATCTTGCGCCCTGCTCGCGCCGCACGGCGTCCGGCGCGGGGATGTGAAACTCCTCCCAGTCGCAAATGCGCTCCAGCGGGGGGCGCACGCCGTTTTCACAGCGGTCAAATTCCAGAAATCCGGTGGGTTTTCCCATGTTCGCCCCTCCTTTCAGTGTCGGACGGCGCGGAAGAACGCCTCCATCTCGGCGTCGGCCCGACCCATGCCCTGCGCCTCGAGCGCGGCAATGGCGTCGACCATCTTCGCATAGTCTTTGGGGATGATTTTCTTAAACGCGGGGATATAGTGGTCAAAATCGGCGAGAATCGTCTGCGCCTTCTCGGAGCCGGTCTCCTTCGCGTGCTGCTGCAGGAGCTCCCGCAGGCGGTCGACGTCCTCCCGCTCGGAGAGCGTGGACATGACGAGGCCGGTTTTGTTCAGGCGGGTATAGAGATCGTGATGTTCGTCCAGCACATAGACGACGCCGCCGGACATGCCCGCCGCGAAGTTTTTGCCCGTGGAGCCGAGAATCACGGCGACGCCGCCGGTCATATATTCGCAGCCGTGGTCGCCCACGCCCTCGACAACCGCCGTGGCGCCGGAGTTGCGCACGCAGAAGCGCTCGCCCGCGACGCCCGCGATGAAGGCCTTGCCGCCGGTGGCGCCGTAGAGCGCGACGTTGCCGACGATGATGTTCTCATCTGCCCGGAAGGTGCTGCCCTTCGGCGGGAAGACGGCGAGCTTGCCGCCGGAGAGCCCCTTGCCGAAGCCGTCGTTGCTGTCGCCCTCGAGTCGGAGCGTGAGCCCCTGCGGGATGAACGCGCCGAAGGACTGTCCGCCGCCGCCATGGCAGGTGACGATATAGCTGTCCTCCGGGAGGGTCTCGCCGCAGGCGCGGGTAATCTCCGAGCCGAAGAGCGTGCCGAAGGCGCGGTCGGTGCTCGAGACGTCGAGCTCCAATTTGCCCTTCTTGGTGGTTTTCAGCGACTTGCCGAGCTTTTTGAGGAGCACGGCGCAGTCCTTCGTCTCCTCAAGCTTGAAGTTATAGACCGCCTCGGGCTCGAAGTGCGGCACGGTCTCGCCGCAGGGATTGACGAGCAGGGCCGAGAGATCGACCATTTCGGCGCGGTGGGTGATGCGCTTCTGGCGCACCTCGAGCAGATCGCTTCTGCCGACGAGCTCATCGACCGTGCGCACGCCGGCGGCGGCCATGAATTCGCGCAGCTCCTCGGCCACAAAGCGCATGAAGTTCATCACGTATTCGGGCTTTCCCTGAAAGCGCTCTCGCAGCTTCGGGTTCTGCGTCGCGACGCCGACGGGGCAGGTGTCGAGATTGCACACGCGCATCATGCAGCAGCCGAGCGTCACGAGCGGAGCGGTGGCAAAGCCGAACTCCTCCGCGCCGAGCATGCAGGCCACGGCCACATCGCGCCCGGTCATGAGCTTGCCGTCCGTCTCGATCACGACCTGCTCGCGCAGGCCGTTTTTCACAAGCGTCTGGTGCGCCTCGGCCACGCCGAGCTCCCACGGCAGCCCCGCGTCGTGAATGGACGAGCCGGGGGCGGCGCCGGTGCCGCCGTCATAGCCGGAGATCAGAACGACCTGCGCGCCCGCCTTCGCCACGCCGCAGGCGACGGTGCCGACGCCCGCCTCGGACACGAGCTTCACGCTGATGCGGGCATGGCGGTTGGCGTTCTTGAGATCAAAGATCAGCTGCGCCAGATCCTCGATGGAGTAGATATCATGGTGCGGCGGCGGGCTCACGAGCGCGACGCCGGGCGTGGAACAGCGCGTCTTCGCGATCCACGGATAGACCTTGCTGCCGGGCAGGTGGCCGCCCTCGCCGGGCTTTGCGCCCTGCGCCATCTTGATCTGCAGCTCCTGCGCGCTGTTGAGGTAAGCGCTCGTGACGCCGAAACGGCCGGAGGCGATCTGCTTGATGGCGGAGCAGCGGAGCGGATCGTTCAGCCGCTCGGGCTTTTCTCCGCCTTCGCCGGAGTTGGATTTGCCGCCGAGGGTATTCATGGCGACGGCGAGGCACTCATGCGCCTCCTGCGAAATGGAGCCGTAGCTCATGGCGCCGGTTTTGAAGCGCCTCACAATCGACTCGACGGGCTCGACCTCCTCGAGCGGCACGCCGCCGTTGGGGTCGCGCTTTACATCGAGCAGGCCGCGCAGCGTGTGCGGCACCTCGAGATTGTCCACGCGGGCGGTGTACTGCTTGAAGGCGGCGTAATCGCCCTCGCGCGCCGCCTTCTGCAGGAGCTTGATCGTGAGCGGGTTATACATATGATCCTCGCCGTGCGGGCCGGAGCGGAGCTTGTGGCTGCCGACGGAGTTGAGCGTGGTGTCGATGCCGAGGCCCAGCGGCTCGAAGGCCTGATCGTGCTTCCACTCGACGCCCTCGCCGATCTCCTCGAGCGTGACGCCCTCGACGCGGCTGGTCGTGCCGGTGAAATAGCGGTCGATGACGGCGCGGCTGATGCCGACGCACTCGAAGATCTGCGCGCCCTGATAGGACTGAATCGTGGAGATGCCCATCTTGGAGGCGATCTTGACAATGCCGTTCAAAACGGCCTGATTATAGTCCGCAATGGCGGCGCCGGGGTCCTTATCGAGCAGGTTGAGCCCGACGAGCTCCTCGATGCACTCCTGCGCGAGATAGGGGTTGATCGCCTGCGCGCCGTAGCCGAGGAGGGCGGCGAAATGGTGCACCGTTCTGGGCTCGGCGCTCTCGAGAATGAGAGAGACCGCCGTGCGCTTTTTCGAGCGGACGAGATACTTCTGCACCGCCGAGACCGCGAGCAGCGACGGGATGGCAACGTGGTTTTCGTCCACGCCGCGGTCGGAGAGGATGAGGATGTTCGCGCCCTTCTGATACGCCCGGTCGCAGGCGACGAAGAGGCGCTCGACCGCCTGCTCGAGCGGCGTGCGCTTATAGTAGAGGAGGCTGATCGTCTCCACATGAAACTGCTTTTGATCCATGTGGCGGATCTTCATGAGATCGACGCTCGTGAGAATCGGGTTTTGAATCTGCAGGACGCTGCAGTTTTCCTCCCGCTCCTCGAGAAGGTTGCCGTCCGCGCCGAGATAGACCGCCGTGTCCGTGACGAGCTTTTCGCGGATCGCGTCAATGGGCGGGTTCGTCACCTGCGCGAAGAGCTGCTTGAAGTAGCTGAACAGGGGCTGCCGCGCCTCGGAGAGGACGGCGAGCGGAATGTCCGTGCCCATGGAGGCAATCGGCTCGGCGCCGTTTTTCGCCATGGGGATGATGGCCTCCTTGACCTCCTCATAGGTATAGCCGAAAGCCTTATAGAGCTTGTCGCGCTGCTCCTGCGTGTGGGCGGGCGGCTTGTGGTTCGGGATCGGGAGCTCCTCGAGATGGACGAGATGCTGATCGAGCCACTCGCCGTAGGGGCTCTGGGAGGCATAGCGCTCCTTGAGCTCTGTGTCGCCGATGAGGCGCTGCTGCTTCGTGTCAACGAGCAGCATCCGCCCCGGCTGCAGGCGGGATTTGCGCACGATGCGCTCCGGCGGGAGATCGAGCACGCCGACCTCGGAGGAGAGGATGAGATAATCATCCTTCGTCTGGTACCAGCGGCAGGGGCGCAGGCCGTTGCGGTCGAGCACCGCGCCGACGGCGTCTCCGTCGGAGAAGACGATGGCGGCGGGGCCGTCCCACGCCTCCATCATGGTGGCGTAATAGGAATAGAAATCGCGCTTCGTCTGCGACATTTTGCGGTCGTTCGCCCACGGCTCCGGCACCGTCATCATGACGGCCTGCGGCAGCTCGATGCCGTTCATCATGAGAAACTCGAGCGTGTTGTCGAGCATGGCGGAGTCTGAGCCGCGCGCATCGACCACGGGGAAGATGCGATCCATGTCCTCGAGCGAAAAGACGGGCGAGTGCATCGTCTCCTCGCGGGCGAGCATGCGGTCGGCGTTGCCGCGGATGGTGTTAATCTCGCCGTTGTGCATGATGAGGCGGTTCGGGTGCGCCCGCTCCCAGCTGGGGTTCGTGTTGGTGGAAAAGCGGGAGTGCACCATCGCCATGGCGCTCTCGCAGTCCGGGTCCTGCAGATCCCGATAAAACGCACGCAGCTGATGGACGAGGAACATGCCCTTATAGACAATCGTGCGGCTGGAGAAGGAGACGATGTAGGTGCCGATGTCGCTCTGCTCAAACTCGCGCCGGATGATATAGAGCAGGCGGTCAAAATCGAGCCCCTCGGCGACGTGCTCCGGCCGGCGCACAAAGCACTGGCGAATGGCAGGCATGGCAGCTCTCGCCGTC
This sequence comes from Oscillospiraceae bacterium, assembly GCA_045112425.1. Classification (GTDB taxonomy): domain Bacteria; phylum Bacillota; class Clostridia; order Oscillospirales; family Oscillospiraceae; genus CAG-103. The sequence goes on along the minus strand of JBGUHV010000208.1, from coordinate 6,004 downwards.
TCGCCCAGCACCTCCGGGCAGACCGGCACCTCGCGCCAGCCGAGAAATTCCACGCCGTGGCGGCGCACGATGATCTCGAGCATCTTTTTCGCCTGCAGGCGCGTGAGCGTGTCCTGCGGAAAGAAGAACATGCCCACGCCGTAGCTGCGCGCCTCGCCCAGATCCTCAATACCGCAGTCGGCGGCGGCCTTGACCATGAGCTTATGCGGAATCTGCATCATGAGACCCACGCCGTCGCCGGTTTCGCCGCAGGCGTCCTTGCCGGCGCGGTGCTGCAGCTTCTCCACGATCTTCAGCGCGTCGTCCACGGTACGGTGGGTCTGCTCGCCGCGGATGCTGATCACCGCGCCGATGCCGCAGGCGTCGTGCTCAAAGGCGGGATCATACAGCGGAAAACGCTCGTCTCGGTAGGCTTGCATAAATCGTTCCCTCAATTCTTGGTCAGTTTGCGAAAAAAATCGCCTTCAATTCAGAAAAAATAATCGTTCTCATTATTATGATTTATTAAAATACTCCTGTTTTTTCCGGCTGTCAACGCTTTGCGGCAGGCCGTCGGAAAGTTTGGAGCGGTTCACAAAATTTCCAATTCCGGCAGAAAAAACCTTGTATAAAAATTTTCGGATTTAACGCAAAAAAGCGCGCTCCACAACAAAATGCAAGGCGACTTGCGCCTTGCATTTTGAGAGGAGAACCGGGGAAGCGGATGCGCAGCCGTCAGCCGCGGGCCATGCCCTCGGCTGGCTGCGGAGCGGAGCACGCCCGGTTGGACGAGGCTCTGATGAGCCCGTCGAACAGCGGGTGCGGGCGGTTGGGGCGGCTTTTGAACTCGGGGTGGAACTGCACGCCGACGAAAAAGCGCTGCTCGCTGAGCTCCACGGCCTCCACGATGTACCCGTCCGGCGACTGGCCGCAGAGCGCGAGCCCGTTTTCCGCGAGGAGGTCGCGGTAATCGTTGTTGAACTCATACCGGTGGCGGTGGCGCTCCTGAACCTCCGCCGCGCCGTAGCACCGGCGCAGAACGGTTCCCTCCGCGACGCGGCAGGGATACGCCCCGAGGCGGAGCGTGCCGCCCTTGCTGACGGTCTCGTTCTGGTCGGGCAGGAAGTCGATGACCTTGTGTGCTCCCTCCGGATTCAGCTCGCCGGAGGTCGCATCGGGAAGGCCGCAGACGTTTCGCGCAAACTCGATGACCGCCACCTGCATGCCGAGGCAGATGCCGAGATAGGGAACGTCGTTTTCTCTGGCGTACTGCGCCGTCACAATCATGCCCTCGACGCCGCGGTCGCCGAAGCCGCCGGGCACGAGGATGCCGTCGCAGCCGGAGAGGATCGCGGGGGCGGTTTCAGCCGTGACGGTCTCGCTGTCGATCCAGCGGATGTCCACCTTCGCGCCGCAGTCATAGCCTGCGTGGCGCAGCGCCTCGGCCACAGAGAGATAAGCGTCGTGCAGCTGCACATATTTGCCCACGAGGCCGATTGTGACGGTGCGCTCTAACGCCTTGATGCGCGCGACCATGGCGCGCCATTCGTCCAGCTGCGGCGCGCGCGTCCAGAGCCCGAGCTCGCGGCAGACGATGAGCGAGAAGTCCTCGTCCTCGAGCATGAGCGGCGCCTCGTAGAGCACGGGCAGCGTGCGATTCTCGATCACGCAGTCGGGCTTCACGTTGCAGAAGAGGCTGATCTTGCGAAAGACCTCCGGCTCAAGCGGCTCGTCGCAGCGCAGGACGATGATGTCCGGCGAGATGCCCATGCCCTGCAGCTCCTTGACCGAGTGCTGCGTGGGCTTGGTCTTGTGCTCGTCGCTGCCGCGCAGGAAGGGCACGAGCGTCACATGGATGAAGAGCGTGTTCTCTCTCCCCTGCTCGAGACTCACCTGCCGCGCCGCCTCGAGAAACGGCTGGCTCTCGATATCGCCGGTCGTGCCGCCGATCTCGGTGATGACGACGTCCGCGCCGGTCGTCTCGCCGAGCTGATAGATGAAGTCCTTGATCTCCTGCGTGACGTGCGGGATGATCTGCACGGTCTGGCCGAGATATTCCCCGCGGCGCTCCTTATTGAGCACGTTCCAGTAGACCTTGCCGGTGGTGAGATTGGAAAAGCGGTTGAGATCCTCGTCGATGAAGCGCTCGTAGTGGCCGAGATCGAGATCGGTCTCGCTGCCGTCCTCGGTCACATAGACCTCGCCGTGCTGATAGGGGCTCATGGTGCCGGGGTCGACGTTGATGTAGGGATCGAGCTTCTGCGCGGCGACCTTGAGCCCGCGGGCCTTCAGAAGCCGGCCCAGCGAGGCCGCCGTGATGCCCTTGCCGAGACCGGAGACGACGCCGCCGGTCACAAACACAAATTTCGTCATACACTCTCCTCCTCAAACGCCGCTCGCGCCGTAGTTTGACAGCACGCGAGCCGACGGATCGTCCACGCTGCAGCCGGGCCATGTTTTGTTCGGCATCCAGAAATCTGAAATCATGGCCGCCTGTCCGGGGTAGTGCTTCTCGAAGATCTCGCGGTAGAGCAGGCTCTCCTTCGTAAACGGCGGGCAGTAAGCATACTGTCTGCGCTTTTCCTCGAATGCCTCGTCTGTATAGAGCGACTCGGCGTATTCCTTCAGATCGTCCACCATCGAGTGGCCCACGGCGTCGGAGAAGGCCGCCTTCTGCCGCCAGAGGATCTCGTCCGGCAGGAGGTGATCCGCTTCAAACGCATGGCGCAGGAGGTACTTTCCCATGCCGTAGGTGTTTAATTTCATCGCCGGATCGACCGCCATGACACAGCGCACGAAATCGAGATCGCCGAAGGGCACGCGCGCTTCGAGCGAGTTGACCGAGATGCAGCGGTCGGCGCGCAGGACGTCATACATGTGCAGCTCTTCCACGCGCTTTTTCGCCTCGCGCTGGAATGCCTCCGCCGAGGGGGCGAAGTCCGTGTATTTATATCCGAACAGCTCGTCGCTGATCTCGCCCGTGAGGAGCACGCGCACGTCCGTGCGCTCGTGGATGGCTTTGCAGCAGAGGTACATGCCCATGCTCGCGCGGATCGTGGTGATATCCCAGGTGCCGAGCAGGGCGATGACCTCCTCGAGCGCCGCGAGCACGTCCTCGCGCGTCATATAGACCTCGGTGTGCTCCGCGCCGATGAAGTCGGCGGCCATGCGGGCATATTTGAGGTCAATCGCGTCCGTGTCCATGCCGATGGCGAAGGTGCGGATTTTGTGCGGCAGCAGCCGCGCGGAGATGGCGCAGACCAGGCTGCTGTCGAGCCCGCCGGAGAGGAGAAAGCCGAGCGGGGCGTCGGCGTCGAGCCGCTTTTCCACGCCGCGGATGAGCTTGTCATGAATGCTCTGGCAGACGGTCTCGAGATCGTCGCGCACGACCTCCTCCACCGCCGTCACGTCCGCATAGCGGACGAAGGCGCCGTCGGCGTAATAGTGTCCCGGCGGGAAGGGGCGGATCTCTTTGCAGAGCCCGACGAGGTTTTTCGCCTCGCTTGCGAAGACGATGTTCCCCTCGGCGTCATAGCCATAGTACAGCGGGCGGATGCCGATGGGGTCGCGCGCGGCGATGAAGCGGTTTTGTGCCGCGTCATAGAGGATCATGGCAAACTCCGCGTCGAGCATGGCGAACATGTCAAGGCCGTATTCGCGGTAGAGCGGGAGGATAATCTCGCAGTCCGAGCCGCTCTGAAAGACATAGCCCCGCTGCTCCAAATCCTCCTTCACGGGGCGGAAGCCATAGAGCTCGCCGTTGCAGACGCAGGCGTCTTCGCCCAGATGAAACGGCTGCATACCCGCCTCGTTCAGACCCATGATGGCAAGGCGGTGGAAGCAGAGGCAGCCCTCCCCTGCCGGCTCGACGCGCGACAGATCCGGCCCGCGCGATTGGGTGCGATTGAAATACGCCCACACCTCATTTTCGTCCAGAACCAGTTTCGTAAAGCCCATGATGGAACACATTCCGATCACACTCCTTGTGTTTTCATTTCCCTTGCGGGATGGATCGCGGAGATGCCCTCTCCGGGGCGAGGGGAAAAAAGCATTTCGGAGCTGAGAGTCGAGGACTCCGAGAGAGGAACAGAGTTGGCTTGCCAGAGGGAGAGGGCGGAGCTCTGCAAGCAAAAAGAGAGACAAAGACGCCCTGGAAAGACGTCTTTGTCTCTGATGTGCGTTATTGTACTCCGGAATGGCCGAAGCGTCAATTGTCAAATTGCAAAAACTTCCAGATCAAAAGGTTCCCGTCTTTGGCACGAAACGATCACGGAAATCTCAGGATCCGCGTTTTCACTGCGCGCGGAAGAGGAAGGTGACGATCTGCGCGCGGGTGCAGGGCTCGTTGGGGGCGATTTTGGTGGCGCTCATGCCGTTGGTGATGCCCTGATCGGCAGCCCAGAGAACGGCGTCGGTAAACCACGCATCCGCCGGAACGTCCGTGAACGGGTTCTCCGCGCCCTCGGGCGCCTCAGCGCCGGCATAGCGGAAGAGGAACGTCGCAATCTCGGCGCGGGTGCAGGTCTTGTTCGGCGAGAAGGTATCGCTGCCCGTGCCCTTGGTGACGCCGTTTTCCACCGCCCAGAGGACGGCATCATAGTAGTAATCGTCCGCCTTCACGTCGCGGAAGGGGTTTTTCGTCTCCGTCACCTCCGGCTCGCCGGCGAGGCGGTAGAGGAAGGTGACCGCCTGGGCGCGGGTGCAGGCCGCGTTGGGCGAGAAGGTCGTGGCGCTGGTGCCGTTCGTGATCTCGTTCGTCACGGCCCAGTCAATCGGCTCGTGCATCCAGCTGTCCTCGCTGCGATCCACGTCGGTGAAGGCCTTGCTCGGGCAGTTCTCGCCGCCGTCGCAGGGCTTCGGCTCCTCCTTCTCCGGGAGCACCTTTACGATCTGCTCGGCCATGTACTTGTGGCCGTCATGCGTGGGGTGCACCGCCGGAACCAGCGTGGAGCCAAAGGTCGGATCATCGACCGGAACGAGCTCATAGCACTCGGTGTTGTACACGTCGGCATAGAGGTACTGTCTGGCATAGTCGGCCTGATAGCGCACGAAGCTGTTCATCATGCGCGCAATCGGATCCATCATCTGGCCGATCTGCGGCTGATTGGCCGAGAGACGCAGCGACCTCACGGGGTTGAAGAAGCCCACCGCGACGAGCGTCACGTCCGGATTGAGTGTATAGATGCACTTGCAGATCGCGTTCCAGTTGGTGCGGAAGGTCTGGAAGCCCTCGCTGATCTTCTGGTTGAAGGTGTGCAGAACCTCGGGGAGGCGGCCCAGCTTCTCCGCGGTCGTCAGCATGCTCTGGAAGGCCTTGCCCAGCTCGCCGTAGTTGCCGAGCATGTTCTGGATCTCCTCGGGAATGCCGCTGTCGGCATAGAGCACCGCCGCCACGGCGAAGAGCGAGGTGGTGAAGAGATCGTTCGAGCCGACGTTCAGCGTGATGAGATCGGCGTCGGCGACGGCCTTCTGCACCTCGGCGCGCAGCGCGGTGGCGGCCTCCTCGGTGAGAGGAATCCGGAAATCTGCGCTGTTGTAGGCATAGTCGCTGTCGAGATAGAACCGCACCTCGCCCGTGGAGCCGCCTGGGCGGGCCATGGGATAAAAGGTGTCGGCTGTGACGGCATCGGCGACATAGGCATGATAGGCGTGCTCGGCGCGCTTCAGACCGACGTAATCCTGAAAGTCGGGGCCAAAGCCCTCGGCAACGCTGTCGCCGAGGCAGACATAGACGTCATAGTGCCGGACATTGTCCAGCGTTGCGGCGCTCGCCGCAACCGTGAGCATGCCCGCCAGCAGCGTCACTGCCAGCAGCAGGGAGAGCACGCGCACGAAAGATCTGTTTTTGCAGCTGTGCATTCTTTTTTCCTCCAAAAGTTAAAAATGAGCAAAAGCGCTCATACGGTATTCTATCAGAAACTGAAAAATGTCGCAATTCTTTTTCTTAAATTTCATCTGCAGCCAAACAGGCGCCGGAAAAATGCTGCGTCAAGCCGGGTGCAGCGATCCAGCAAAAAGAAAACAT
>JBGUHV010000207.1:0-5615 GCA_045112425.1 Oscillospiraceae bacterium | reverse complement strand
CATCCCTGTAGGGCGGCCACCTGTGTGCCGCCGAGGTCGTCGGCCCCTACGAGAGTGCCTCGCAGAGTTCGCGCACAGCGCGAATTCATTCAATCCGTTTTTCCGGCGACATGTGCGGCGGAAAAACTCCCTGAGGCGAAGCGTTACGCGAGCCCTCGCGCCGACCAACCGAAGGGCGATGGAGCGCGAGTATTTCAAAAGGGAGACCGAAAAACGGTCTCCCTTTTGATTATTTTCGGCCGGCGGTGATGGCCTTCTGCGGGCACATCTCCTGGCAGCAGTAGCAGCGGATGCACTTTTTGCGGTCATAGACCGGCGGGTGATCCTTGCCGTTTTTGAACGAGAGCGCCTTGCCCGGCACGGGGCAGTGCTGCACGCAGATGCCGCACTTGATGCATCGGTCCTTGTGAATCGTCGGGCGGCGGGTGAAGTTTTCGAGCACGGCGAGGCTCTTCATGAGCATATCCTTTTTCAGCCGGTCGGCCTGGAAATTCGGATTGCCGTACTGCGCGGCGAAGGCCTCGACCGTCATGCGTCCGGCCTCCTCGCCGGGCTTTGCGAGCAGAAGATCAATCTTGTCGCTGTGATAGACGCCGAAGCCCATGGCCTCGCCCTGCACGTTGGTCGGCACGGTCTCGGGATCGACATGGACGAGGGCACAGAACACCGCATCGACCGCGACGGGGTCTGCCGAGAACAGGAGCACATTCATCGGCGTGGGCGTGCCGGCGCCGGGGCCGTTGCCCTCCATGGCGACGATGCCGTCCATGATGTGCAGGCGGGGTCTCACGCAGCGGTGAATGTCGATGAGCATGCGGGAGAAGACGCTGGCGTTCGGGAACTTCACATGCTCCCTCGCCTTGCGGTAGCCGCAGGTGAGACCGAAGAGGTTCTTTACCGCACCCGTGAGGCGCACGAGGGCGTGCGTCTTCATCTTGCATACGTTGATGATCGCGTCCGCCTCGGCGACTTCCTTTGCGAAATAGAATTCCTTCTCCGTGAGCCCCTCCGGGAACGGCACGCAGACCTCCTTGTCCATGGGGGCGAAGGTCGCACCGTAAATTGGCTCTTTCGTGTTCAGGCCGATCTTCTCGGCGCTGCGGACGCCCGCGTCGTGACCGGGCGAATCGCCGTATTTGACCGAGGTACATCCGCTCTCCTGCAGCAGGCGCAGCACGGCGCGGATGACGGCGGGGTGCGTCGTGACGGCGGAGTCGATCTCCGCGGGCTTGAGCAGGTTCGGCTTGACGAGAATCTTTTCCTCCGGGCGGACGAACTGAGCGATGCCGCCGAGGGCGTTCACGCCGGCACAGACGGCCTGATAGACCGTCTCCGGATCGTAGGTATTGCAGGGCACGGCGACGACCGTTGCGCGTTTGAGTTCCATATCATTCTCCTTTTTGATACAGGCGGTAGAGGCGGTCGGCCTTCCAGGCATGGAAGACCGGGCCGGTCATGCCGTAATAGTTTCCGTTGCAGGTGAAGAGCAGGCTCTTGCCGCAATAGAGCATCGACATTTCCGAGATTTCCGAAAACGGGAAGACGAACGCGCCGATCTCCATGCGGTCGTGATAGAGCTTCAGATTGCCGACGGTGCGGTCGAACGTGCTGTGATCGTCCGCATCGATCTCATAGAGGCGGACGGGCGTGTCCGTAAAAAGGCGCTCCCCCGCCCCGCGCGCAGCCATGTCGGAATCGAATTTGCTCTCGATCCACTTGCCCCAGTCATAGACGGTGCGGAACGGCAGGCCATCGCCCTGCAGGAAGCCATATTCGTCATGAAGCCCTTCCAGACCGCAGCTGCGGCAGCGGAAGCGGTTATCTTCACTCTCCATCGTGTCATAACCGCCGCAGCGGGGGCAGCAGATGAGATAATTCTCCAGCCCCTCGGCGAGGCCCCTGCCCCGATAGCGCGCGCGCCTTCGGCGCTGCGTCTCATAGGCGTTTTCATAGAGATCGCGGTTGACCGCCTCGGTGATCTCAGCGGCGCTCATCGTTTTGAGCTGCTCGGAGGAATAGACGCCCACGACGTGCCCCTCCATCGGCCCGCGGCGGAAATGATACGCCCAGCGCGGTGCGACGAAGTAGCCGCCCCGAATGCGGTAGGTCACGAGTGCCGCCCGGCTGGTTTTGACGAGCTTGCCGAGCGAGGACTGCATGGGAATCGTCTCGCCGTGGAAGGATCGGCTGCCCTCCGGGAAGAGCATGACGTTTTCGCCATGGCGCAGGCGCCTCAAGATTTCCCGAACCGAACGGATCGCGGAGGCCCCCTTCGGCACGGGGATCGGATTGGCAATGCTCTTGAGCAGCCTGCCGTATTTCCCGCGGAGCAGATGCTCGCCGCAGACAAAGGTCATCGGCTGTCTCGCCGCGCAGGCGGCCATGAAATGGTCAGACTCCGTGGCGTGGTTTGCGAGCATGAGAAACGGCTCGTCCATCACCGGCAGATGATCGGTTTGAAAGCGGTATTTTTTCAGCAGCAGGCGAAACACCGGCAGCGCCGAGCGAAACAGGGTCTCATAGCGCTTTTCTTCACGCGTCATGGACTTGTCTCCTTCCCACAATGAAAAAAATGGAATATCCAAGAGGCATCATAATATCAACAGGCAAAAAAATCAAGGGCATGCTGAAACATACCCTTGGATATTCCGATTTGCTGCGGTGCCAAGATCCTTCGGCTCCGCGCTGTCGCGCTCCGCTCAGGATGACAGAGTGTGAGGTCTGGCGCGCTCCGCTCAGGATGACAGAGTGTGAGGTCTGGCGCGCTGTGCTCAGGATGACAGAGTGTGGGGTCTGGCGCGCTGTGCTCAGGATGACGGGAGCGTTGTTACCAGTCGGCAATGTGCGTGCCGCCGCAGGCGTTGTAAATTGCGTCGAACGACTCGCCCGGAATTTGGACGAAGTACCAGCCGAGCGGCGCATAGCCGACATAGCCGCCCTCGAAGAGGCGCAGCTCCACGCGCGAGCCGTCCGTCATCGTGAGGAAGAGATGCGCCTGATTCGGCGTGTCGTAGATGCTGCTGTTCGGACGCCCTTCATAAAACGGGGTGTCAGGCTGCCAGGTGTTCACAAATTCCCCGGCGTCCACGGCGTCGAGAAACGCGCTCCACGTCTCCCCGGAGAGCGCTGCGTCCTGCATGCCGCCGCGGTTCCAATCCCAGTCGGCATGCGCCTGCCATTGCATCGAAGCGACGTTCCCGCGCAGGTGCAGCCGCGTCTCGAACAGATCCGCGCCGGTGTTCAGGTAAATGCCGTTCAGGTGATCCAGAAACCAGACGGAAAGCCGCCCCTCGCTGTCCACATTCCGCACCGCGACGCGGAAGTCGGGATCATAGCCCTGCACGGTATAGACCTCGCCCGCGAGCGTGGAGGCAAAGGGCTTTTCATACTCCGAATCGTCCGAAAAACAGTCAATCGTGCCGGTCGCGTCGCCGAGCTTTTCGCCGAGGAGCGCATCCACTCGCGCCGCGTCAGCATCGTAATACGTCTCGCCCTGCGTGTACAGGTTTCCGTCCACCATGACGCAGGCAATCATGTCCGCCATCGCCGCCTCCTCCGGCTTTGGCAGCTCAATCGGCGGGATCCAGGCGCCGGTTTCCGATTGAACCGGCGCCGGGAGCGTGTGCGTCTCAGGGATCGGCTCGGTGATGGGCTCGGAACGCGGCAGCAGCGCGCCGACGCCGACCGCGAGCAGCACACAGGCCGCGGCAGCCCATGGAATCCAGCGGTGCTTCTTTTTGGTCTTCTGCGCAAGCAGAATATCGGAATCCTCGGCGCCGCCAATGGCGTCGAGCAGATCGAATGCGTTCATATGGTCCAGCCCTCCTCTTGAAGCACGACACGAAGCCGCTCGCGCAGGCGAAGGAGCGTCACCTTGACCTTGCTCTGGGTGAAGCCGTATTGCGCGGCGATGGCGGGGATCGTGTCGAAATACCAATAGCGTCTGAGGAAAACCCCTCGCTGCTCGGCGGAGCAGCCCGCGAGAAAGCGGCGGATGGCCGCCTCGAGCTCGGAGGCATTGACCTCCGTCTCGACCGTCTCCCTGGCCGGGAGGCATAATTCCAGCTCCCGCGTCAGCTCGCAGAGGAGCGCGCTGCGCTTTTGCGCGGCATTGCGGCGGCAGTGGTCAAGGGCGAGATGGCGCGCGATGCGGCCGAGGAACGGGAAGAAATAATCGCGCGGCTCGTGCGGCGGGATGCGGTTCCACACCTCGAGATAGGTGTCGTTCTCGCACTCCTCGGATGCAGGAATGTCGTCAAGAATGCGGTGCGCCAGCGTCCGGAGCGCCGCGCCGTATTTCTCGCTCGTGCGTTCGATGGCACTCTCGTCTCTGGCCAGATAGAGCTCCACGATGCGTGCATCGTCCATGCCGCTCCCTCCTTTCGGGGTCTTCAACCATATAAGCGAAAAAACGTGCCGCTTAGTTACAAAAAAAGCAGCCTCTCGGCTGCTTTTTCTTTTATACGACTCTGACGCGGATGACGTCGGGGATGGCGCGGAGCGCCTCGACCTGCTCTTCGCTGAGCTCGCCGTTGAGGTCGATCATGGCGTAGGCGTATTCCTTATAGGCCTTGTTGATCATGTTCTCCACGTTCAGGCCCGTGGAGCAGGCGATCTGGAGGAACTGGTTGAGCATCGTGGGCTTGTTGAAATGGAGGATGCACAGACGGCTGACGCCCATGCGCTCGAGCGTGGCGTCCGGGAAGTTGACGGAGTTTTTGATGTTGCCGTTGACGAGATAGTCATACATCTCGTGCGCCGCCATGACGGAGGAGCGCTCCTCACTCTCAGGCGTGCAGGCGCCGAGATGCGGCATGCAGATCACGTTCTCCGCGCCGATGAGCTTCTTGTTCGGGAAGTCGGTGATGTACTTTCCCACCTTGCCGGAGGCGAGCGCCTCGAGCATGGCGTCGTCATCCACGACCTCGGCGCGGGATTCGTTGATGATGCGCACGCCCTGCTTCATCTTGCGGAAGGCGGCGGCGTCGAGCATGTGCTTCGTGCTCGAGGTATACGGCACGTTGATGCTGATATAATCGGACTTGATGAAGATCTCGTCCACGTCCACAGCGTGCAGGACGCTGCGGCTGAGCCGCCAGGCGGCGTCCACGGAGAGATAGGGATCGTGGCCGATGACGTTCATGCCGAGCTTAACGGCGATGTTGGCGATCAGAGAGCCGATGGCGCCGAGACCGATGACGCCGAGGGTCTTGCCCGTGAGCTCCGGGCCGGAGAAGGCGGCCTTGCCCTTTTCAACGAGCGCAGGGATCTCGTCGCCCTTGTCCTTGAGACTCTTGACCCATTCGATGCTGCCGAGCACATCGCGCGAGGACATGACCATGGAGCAGATGATGAGCTCCTTCACGGCCTCGGCGTTCGCGCCGGGGCTGTTGAAGACGACGATGCCCTTCTGGCTGCAGGCGTCGAGCGGAATGTTGTTCGTACCGGCGCCGCTGCGGGCGATGACGAGCAGATTGTCGCCAAAGGGATAATCGTGCAGATCGGCGCTGCGCAGGAGGATGCCCTGCGGATCGGCCAGATCCTTGCCGACGGTGCAGCCGCGCTCCACAAGCGCCGCAATGCCGCGCTCGGCGATGTGGTTCATGATCTGGATG
>JBGUHV010000206.1:0-3591 GCA_045112425.1 Oscillospiraceae bacterium | reverse complement strand
TGCGCGGACCCGCGCCCTCTCTCCCGAGCAAGAGCGCCCCCGCGCCGGTGACGGTCCACTGCGCCGGGGGCGCGCGCACGCCGCCGTATTCAAGCGGGTAGCGGTACTGCCGCTCGGCGGTGCAGAAATGGCTGCCGGTCATGGCGGCGCAGCGCTCGGCAAAGCCCCCGTCGATCAGCATGGCTGCGAGGCCGACGGCCTCCGCCATCGTGGAGCAGGCGCCATAGAGCCCGAAATACGGCGCGGGCACGCCGCGCACGGCATAGGCCGCGCCCGCGCACTGGTTCTGCAGGTCGCCGGAAAGGATATAGTCCAGCTGCCGGGCGTCCGTCTGGGCGTGCAGCAGCAGCTGCGACAGGCAGCTGCGGAGCATGGCGCTCTCGCCGGACTCCCACGTCTTCTGCCCGAAATACGCGTCCTCCTCCACGAGATCGAACCGGTCGCCAAGGGGGCCCTCCCCCTCCTTGCGCCCGGCCACGCTCGCCTCGGCGAGAATCACGGGCGGACAGAAAAAGCGCACCGACTGCCGCCCAAGTCGTTTTTCACTCAAAAAACATCACCGGGGGTTAGGGTGCGCAAAATGTATAAACTTATGCAATTTAAGAAATTAGGAATTAGGAGTTAGGAATTGTCAGTTGGTTCCAGCGCAGTGAAAAGCATGTCATCCTGAGCTTGTCGAAGGATCTTGGCAAGGCAGCGAAAGAGAACCTCCACCGTTTGTCCGACCGCTCTGCCAAGATTCTTCGACTCCGCACTTCGTGCTCCGCTCAGAATGACAAACTTGGAATACTCCTAATTCCTCATTCCTAATTAAATCAATCCCTGCGCTCTGCAGAGCTCCGCGTATTTCCCGTCTCTGGCAATCAGTTCGGCAGGCGTTCCCTGCTCGACGATCTTTGTGCCCTCCACGACGGCGACGCGGTCGGCGTTTTTGACGGTGCTGAGGCGGTGGGCGATGATGAGCGTCGTGCGGCCGACGGCGAGATTGTCGAGCGAGCGCTGGATGCGCTGCTCGGTGACGGAGTCGAGCGCGCTCGTGGCCTCGTCCAGAATGAGGACGGGCGGGTTTTTGAGAAAGACGCGGGCGATGCTGATGCGCTGCTTCTGCCCGCCGGAGAGCATGACGCCGCGCTCGCCGACGAAGGTATCATATCCGTCCGGCAGGGCGAGAATCTCCTCGTGGATCTCGGCGCGCTTCGCCGCCTCGATGATCTCGGCGTCCGTAGCGTCCGGGCGGCCATAGCGGATGTTCTCGCGGATCGTATCGGCGAAGATGAACACATCCTGCTGCAGCATGCCGATCTGGGCGCGCAGGGAATGCTGCTGTAGCGAGCGCACGTCCTGCCCGTCGATGCGCACCGCGCCGCCGGTGACGTCGTAAAATCGGGGTAGAAGTTGACATAACGTGGTTTTGCCTCCGCCCGTCGGTCCGACGACCGCGAGGGTCTGCCCCGGCTCGAGCCGGAGCGAGACGTGCTCGAGGACAGGAAGGCTCGTCTCATAGCGGAAGGACACGTCGTCGAACTCCACAGTGCCCTGCACATTTTCGAGCGGTTTTGCCCCCGGCGCGTCCTGCACGGCGGGCTCGGTGCGCATCAGCTCGAGGAAGCGGCCAAAGCCCGCCATGCCGTCGGTGAACGTCTCCATGAACATGACGAGGGCGCGGATCGGCTGGACAAAGCTCGTGACGTAGAGCGAAAACGTGATGAGATCGATATAATCCATCGTGCCGCGCATAATAAAGAGACCGCCCAGCGCGATGACGACGACCTGCAGCGCCGAGGTGCAGAACTCCATCCCGCTCATAAACGTGCCCATGGCGCGGTACCACTCGCGCTTGGAGTGCTTATAGCGCTCGTTGGAGGCGCGGAATTTGGCGTTCTCCTGCTCCTCGTTGGCGAAGGCCTTCGCCGTGCGCACGCCGGAGATGCCGGACTCGATGACGGCGTTGATCTCCGCCTGCTGCTTCTTGACGGCGACGTTCGTGCGCGTCATTCTCCGGCGCTGCGAGGTGGTAAACCACACGGAGAGCGGCACGAGGATCAGGAGCACCAGCGCAATCTGCCACTGGATGTGCATCATGATGATGACGGAGCCGAGCAGCGTGACCGCGGCGATGATGATATTCTCCGGCCCGTGGTGCGCCATCTCCGTGACGGAGAAGAGATCGGAGGTCATGCGGCTCATGAGCTCGCCCGTGCGGCGCTGATCGAAGAAGGAAAAGCTCATGTCCTGCAGGTGCTCGAAGAGATCCTCGCGCATGTCGGCCTCCATGTACATGCCGCAGCGGTGGCCGATGACGGTCATGATATAGCTCATGACGGCCTTGACGAGATAAGCGCCGAGCAGCAGCGCCATCACAACGAAGAAGGCGCGGAACTTCCCCGCCGGCAGCAGCTCGCGCATGGCGCTGCGGCTCGCAATCGGAACGAGGAGGTTTGCAAAGCTCGAAACGAGCACGCAGCACATGTCAATCGCCAGCAGCTTTCGGTGCGGACGGTAGTAGGTAAGGAAGACGCGGATGGGGTTTTGATGATAATCGCGAACCATGTTGAAGCTCCTTTGAATGGGTCAAAATCGTTTGACAGTATTTTATAAATTTGTGCGAATTATGTCAAGCAAAGTTGGATTTTGGGATTGACGCATACTATATTTTATGTTAAGATACAGACGTTATGGAAACTGTTTTATGGAAACCATAAAATTATTTAAATCCAAAGCCCCGACCGGGGCTTTCTGATTCCCGACAGGTGATATACGATGTCAGAAACCAAACGTGTGATTCAGGGCGTGGTGTGCGTCCTGCTTGCGGTGACGCTCTCCCTGCTGCTGCTCGTGCGCATGCGCGCAGCGTGGGCGGTGGAGAACCCCTCCGCTTCCCCGGTTCCCTACGAGGTGCTCGCCTCCGCCGTGATTGACCAGACGCCGCTGCCGACCGATTCGCAGACGCCCGTCGTGACGCCGAACCCGAACGGCGCGCCGCGCGTGGACATCACGAGCTGGCAGTTCAAGCTCGCGAGCGCCGACCATCCGATCGGTCAGTATGTGCCGCCCGAGCTCTCCGTGCTGGAGGGCGACCGGCAGTTTGACAGCCGCGCCGTGGTGAGCCTGCAGAACTTCATCGACGCCGCGCGCGCCGAGGGTCTGAGCGTGTATCTCTCCTCTGCCTACCGTCCGTACAGCGAGCAGCAGTATCTGTTTGACCGCAAGACGCAGCAGCTCGGCGGCGACGCCGAGGCGGCGGCCAGGATCGTCCTCCCCGCCGGCACGAGCGAGCATCAGCTCGGTCTCTGCGCCGACATCACCGACCAGTACTACGAGACGAAGACCGCGGAGCTTGAGAACACCGCGCTGTATCAGTGGATGGTGCAGCACTGCGCCGAATACGGCTTCATCCTCCGCTATCCCGCCGACAAGGCCGATATCACGGGCGTGATGTACGAGCCCTGGCACTTCCGCTATGTGGGCGAGGAGGCCGCCGCCTATATCATGGAGCACGGCATCTGTCTCGAGGAATTCATCGAGCTCTACGACTAAAAGAAGCCCCTGCAAAGCAGGCGCTTCTTTTAAGACTCGCGCTCCATCGCCCTT
>JBGUHV010000205.1:0-8662 GCA_045112425.1 Oscillospiraceae bacterium | reverse complement strand
CGTGAAGACCGAGCTGTTATCGAGAAATTCATAGAGCCTGCGCGCACGCTCGCGCTTTATCTGCTCCATGCCGCGCACGCCGCCCTGCTCCTCGAGCCATTCCAGCACGAGGCCGAGAATATAGATGCACCAGCACGGCGGGGTGTTGAACATGGAGTCCTTTTCGATCATGCGCTGATAGGAGAGCATGAGGGGCGTTTCCGGGCGTTCATGCCCCGCGAGATCGCGGCGCACGATGGCGACGGTGAGCCCGGCGGGCGCCATGTTCTTCTGCGCGCCGGCATAGATCAGGCCGTATTTCGACACGTCCACGGGTCGGGAGAGAATGTCGGACGACATGTCGCACACGAGGGGAACGGCGCCGGTTTCGGGCACATACTGCCACTCGGTGCCGTAAATCGTATTGTTGGCGCAGTAATGAAAATAAGCGGCGCAGGGGTCGAGCGAGAGCTCCGCCTGCGCGGGGATGAAGGTGTGCCTGGCTGCGCTCGTGTCCGCCGCGATGCGCACCGCGCCAAACTTCGCCGCTTCCTTCGCGGCCGAGCCGGAGAAGTGGCCGGTGACGGCATAGTCCGCGCTCGCGCCGGCCGGCAGCAGGTTCAGCGGAACCATGGAAAACTGCGTGGACGCCCCGCCCTGCAGGAAGAGAATCTCATGCGTATCGGGCACGGAGAGCGCGGATTGAAAGCGCGCCTTCGTCTCGGCGAAAATGTCCGCATACACGGCGCTGCGGTGGCTCATCTCCATGACGGACATGCCGGAGCCGCGAAAGTTCATGAGCTCGGCCTGCGCCTTTAAAAGCACGGATTCCGGCAGCACGGACGGCCCGGCAGAGAAGTTGAAAACCTGATTTCTGTCCAAACTGATCGACCTTTCAGGGAATCTTTTTTAGCTTTATCACTTTATCACGAAAAAAGTCAAGCGTCAACGAGCGAACCGACGAGCATTGCGCCGGAAACGCCTGTGATTTCGACATTTTTGACAAGTCCGCGCAGATCCTCGCCCCCGGCGAGAACGCTGCAGTAGTTCGTGCTGTGGCCGAGCCAGGCGCCGTCCTGCTCCGTCTCAAAGAGGACGGAGAGCGTGCGCCCGCGCTGGGCGTTTAAGTAATCGGCGCGCGTTTCGTCCGCGACGTGCTGCGCCTCGTGCGCGCGCTGCGACTTGACGGCGGCGGTGAGCTGATCGGGCATGGTGTCCGCCTTCGTGCCGGGGCGGCGGGAATACGGGAAGACGTGCACCTGCGAGAAGGCGATGCGGCGGAGAAAGTCGAGCGTGGCGCCGTGATCCGCCTCCGTCTCGCCGGGAAAGCCCGTGATGAGATCCGCCGTGAGCGCGCAGCCCGGGAAATGGAGGCGCAGCCGCTCCGCCACGGCGGCGAAGGCGGCGGTGTCGTACTTGCGGTTCATGCGCGAGAGGGTGCGGTCCGTGCCGCTCTGGAGGGAGAGGTGGAAATGATCGCAGACCTGCCCCGTTTCGGCGATGGCGCGGCAGAAGTCCTCCGTGACGACCGTGGGCTCGAGCGAGCCGAGGCGCAGGCGCATGTCGGGCGCGGCCTTGGCGGCGGCGGCAACGGCGTCTGCAAGGCCGGGCTTCCCTTCCAGATCCACGCCGTAGGACGCGATCTCGATGCCGGTGAGAACGAGCTCGCGGTAGCCCTCGGCATAGAGCGCTTTGGTCTGCGCCGCAATCTCCGCGAGCGGCAGGGAGCGGAGACGCCCGCGCGTATAGGGAATGACGCAGTAGGTGCAGAAATTGTGGCAGCCGTCCTGAATCTTGAGCATGGCGCGGGTGCGGCCGGAGACGGCGCCCGCCGGCAGCGACTCAAACACGCGGCGCTGGAACGGATCGTCCACAAAGGACTGGAATTCGCGCGCATCACACGCCTTGAGAATGTCGGCGACAAAGGCGTGCTTATCGCCGCTGCCGTGCACCACGTCAGCGCCGATGGACGCGGCGTCCTCGGGGCTGAGCTGGCTCCAGCAGCCGCAGACCGCCGTGAGCGCGCCGGGGTGCTCCTCGCGCAGGCGGCGGATCGTCTGGCGGGATTTGCGCCCGCCCTCCGCCGTGACGGCGCAGGTGTTGACGATGATGAGATCGACCGGCTCCCCTTCTTCGGCGGGCCGGAAGCCCTGCTCCTGCAGGAGCGTCTCCACAGCCTGCGCCTCGTACTGGTTGACCTTGCAGCCGAGAGCGGTTATAATGTAACGCATACTTTTCACTCCAAAAAATGAGGTTCAAAACAATGATTTATCTGGATAACGCCGCGACCACACGCGTCTGCGAGGAGGCAGCCGCGGCGGCGGTGCGCATGATGACAGAGCAGTTCGGAAACCCGAGCGCGACCTACAAGCTCGGGCGCGAGGCAAAGGCGGCGGTGGACGCCGCGAGAGCGCAGGCCGCCGCCGCGCTCGGCTGCAAACCCGACGAGGTGTATTTCACCTCCTGCGGCTCCGAGGGCGACAACTGGGCGCTGATCTCCGGCGCGCGGAGCATGCAGCGAAGGGGAAAACACATCATCTCCTCCGTGATGGAGCACGACGCCATCCGCAAAACGCTCGACGCGCTCGAGAAGGAGGGATTCGAGGTGACGCGCCTCTCCCCCGCTGAGGACGGGGGCATTTCAGTCGACGCGGTGAAGGCCGCGCTGCGGCCGGACACGATTCTCGTGAGTCTCATGATGGTCAATAACGAGATCGGCACCGTGACCGACATTGCGGGTATCGCGCGCATGCTGAAGGCCGAAAAGAGCCAGGCACTGCTGCATACCGACGCGGTGCAGGGCTTTTTGAAGGTGCCGTTTCGCGCGGACAAGCTGGGTGCGGATCTCATCACCATCAGCGGGCACAAGATTCACGCGCCCAAGGGCGTCGGCGCACTCTATATTCGCTCGGGGCTGCGGCTGCCGCCCTATATCCACGGCGGCGGACAGGAAAAAGGCATCCGCGCCGGCACGGAGAACACGCCGCAGATCGCCGCCTTCGGCGCGGCCTGCGAGATCGGCAGAAAGAAAATGGCCGCCGCGACGGCGGAGATGGATCGCCTGAGGCAGCATATGGTGCAGACGCTGCAGGCGTCACTGGGCGGGAAAATCGTCTTTCTCGGCGGCGGGGCGCCGCACATTCAGAGCCTCTCGCTGCCGGGCTACCGCAGCGAGGTGCTGATGAACTTCCTCGAGGCGCGGGAGATTTACACATCCAAAAGCTCCGCCTGCAAAAAGGGCGGGCGGAGCCATGTGCTGGAGGCGATGGGCCTCCCGGCAAAGGTGATCGACGGGGCACTGCGCATCAGCTTCTCGCGGTACACGACCGAGGCGGACGTGGACGCGTTCTGCGCCGCGCTTGCGGATGCGGAGAGGTCACTTTTTCCGTCGCTTTGAGCGCTTCGGCGCGAGCCGCTCGCGCAGCGAGGGGCCGGCGCTCTCCTTCTTCTCCGGCTTTTCCGGCGGAGCGGCAGGGATGATCTTCTTCGTCTCCGGGTCAATCCGTTCCATGTGCATATACAGCGCGGTTTCCGTTCGGAGACCGCGTTTTTTCAGGCCGTGATTGATGAGCGCCTCCACCGAGGAATAGATCACGGCGAAGGTCGGCACGGCCAGCAGCATGCCCATGAAGCCGAACAGGCCGCCGCCCACGATGATGGCGAACATGACCCAGAAGCCGTTGATGCCGATGGAGCTGCCGAGGATCTTGGGGCCGATGATGTTGCCGTCGAGCTGCTGCAGAACGAGAATGATGACGGCGAAGATCAGCGCCTTCACGGGCGAGACGAGCAGGATGATGATGCCGGACGGGATCGCGCCGATGAAGGGGCCGAAGAACGGAATGATGTTCGTGACGCCGACGATGACGCTGATGAGCACGACATACGGCATCCTCGCAATGGAGCAGACGATATAGCAGAGCACGCCGATGATGACCGAGTCGATGATCTTGCCGATGATGAAGCCGTTGAACACCCCGTCCATGAAATGCACGGCGCGGGAGATCTGCTCGGCGCGGCGGATGGGAAAGAGGCTGTAGAGCAGCTTCTTCGACACGGCGTCGATGGCCTCGACGTTATAGAGCACATAGCAGGCGACGACGAAGCCGACGAGCACGCTGAAAATGCCGCGCAGCACGAGATAGACGCCCGTGGATACGTTCGTGACAATCGTGCTCAGGTTCGGCAGGACGACGCTCTTTGCCCAGTCAACCACGCTGTCGGACACGTTGCCGGTGGCCTCGAGCAGCGTGGCCTCGAGATTGGGATAGTTTTCAAAGAAGCGCTCGATGAAATCGCTGATCGTCTGGAGATATTCCGGCGCGTTGGAGACGATGCTCTCTATGCTGGTATAGACCTGCGGGATGACCATCCAGAGCAGGACGCCGATGAAGAGCAGCGCGAGCGTGATGACCACGATCACCGCCAGCAGGCGGGATGTGTTCTCGTTGTTCGCCCGCTTCGGGAAGCGGCGATCCAGCCACGGCAGAAAGAGCTTATACTGAAAATACTTCGTACCGGGCCAGAGAATATAGGCGATGACCAGACCCCAGATGATGGGAGCGAGCACCTTGAGCACGCTGCCGAGCCAGTCGAGCACGACGCCGCCGTGAAGCAGGAGCATATAGAACAGAATTTCCGCCGCGATGACGAGAAACGCCGTGAGCCCCCACTTGACATATTCGTTTTTTTCCCAGAAATGCTTCATCGTTCGATCCGATCTCCGAAAATGCCTGTGCTTTCTTCATTATTCTACTATTTTTCCGGCAAACGGTCAACCGCGGCCGGGCGGGTTTTCCTTATTATTTGCAGCAGAGGGCAAATCTTAATCATTCCGAAAGCTTCCGCCAAGAATAATCCTCGGGTAGACATAACATGTTGAAAAAGTTGTTGAAAGTGTTGAAAACTCCCTTTCGGAGCCCGGAAAGCGGCAACGGGAAACGCAGTTTTTACCAATTTCACACATGTGTAACGGTTTTCATGATTTCTTCAACATTTTCCAGACAGAATGCTTTAGAATGGACAAAAACCATTCTAAAGGAGGAATGACGATGGGACGCATCAAGAGACGGCGGCTGGAGGAAATCCGGCGCGCATCGAAAGCCTTTTTTGAGACCGAGGCGGAGCAGATTGAGGCGCCGCAGATCAACGGCAAGCTGCGCGGGTTCGCGCTGCGCGTGCCGGAGCAGATTCAGCGCTGCAGCGGCATCGTGGTCTTCGGGCGGCGGATTCGCTCGCTCGTGTTCTCCACGGATCTGGCGACCATCCGCAATGTGGACGCGGACGCGGTGCTCGCGGTCTATCCCTACACGCCGCAGCAGATCATCACGGAGGCGCTGGTGCACTCGGCGGACATCCCGGTGTTCGCGGGCGTGGGCGGCGGACTGACGCAGGGAAAGCGCGTGGTGAATCTGGCCAACTACGCGGAGATGCAGGGCGCGACCGGCGTGGTCGTGAACGCGCCGACGGCAAACGAGGTAATCCGCGAGCTTCACGACACGATTGACATTCCGATTGTGGTGACGGCTTTCTCCGCCGAGGGAATCGCCGAGCGCATTGAAAGCGGCGCTGCGATCATCAACGTGGCTGCCGGAGCGAAGACGCCGGACGTCGTGGCGGAGCTTCGCGCGCAGTTTAAGGATCTGCCGATCATCGCGACCGGCGGGCCGACGGATGAGAGCCTGACGAACACCATCAGCGCCGGCGCGAACGCCATCGTCTGGACGCCGCCCTCCCCCGGCGACGTGTTCAAGGAGATCATGACCGCCTACCGCAACGGAGAGGCGCATCCCTGAGGCGCATTCCGTTCTTGACACTCTCCGCGTTTTGATCGTATAATTTGGAAAAAAAGGAGGCGAACGGCATGAACGCAAGCGTTGCCATTCAGGTGCTGCCGCAGCAGGTGGAGCAGAAAAAGATGCTCGAATGCGTGGACGCGGTGATCCAATACATCGCATCCTGCGATGTGAAATACACCGTCGGCCCGTTTGAGACGGTGCTGGAGGGCGATTTTGAGGTGCTGATGGAGATCGTGCGCGCGTGCTTTCGCATCTGTGTCGCTGCCGGCGCGCCGGGCGTGCTCGGCTACGTCAAGGTGAACTACTGCCCCGAGGGCGTGCTCACCATCGAGGAAAAGACGGAGAAATATCAGCAGTAAGATGGACGTATCATTTGCAATTTTCGACATGGACGGCACGCTCGTGGACTCCATGCCGTTCTGGGATCGGCTGACGGAGGAGTACCTCGAAAGCCTGCAGCTGCCGCCGGAGGAGCATCTGGATCTGAAGGACGCGGTGGCGCACATGGGCATGCACGAGGCCGCCGAGCTCTTTCAGCAGGCGCTGGAGCTGGACAAGACGCCGGAGGACATCGTGCTCGAGATGGGCGACCTGATGGACCGGCACTATCAGGAGGATATTCAGCTGCGGCCGGGCGTGAAGGCGTTTCTGGAGGGCATGCGCGGCGAGGGCATCCCCATGTGCGTGCTGACGCTGACGCCGACGCCGCTGGCGCATCTCTGTCTGGATCGGCTGGGCGTGGCGGAATACTTTGCCTTCATTCTCAGCAGCGACGACGTCGGCCTCGGAAAGGATCGGCCGGAGATCTTCGCGCAGGCCGCGATGGAGTTCGGCGTGTACCCGATGGAGTCAATCGTGTTTGAAGACTCGCACTACGCCGCGCGCGCCGCGAAGGCCGCGGGCTGCACGGTGGTGGGCATCTTTGAGCCGACGCACGCGGAAAACTGGCCGCAGATGCAGCGGTACTGCGATGTGACCGTGATGGACTGGCACGAAGCGATGAATCTGCTGTACTAAAAGGAAGGGAGAGAACCAGAGGTTCTCTCCCTTCCTTTTACACTCGCGCTCCATCGCCCTCGGCTTCGCCTCGGTTGGTCGGCGCGAGGGCTCGCCGCGTCGCCGCAAGCTTCATATCCCTTGCTTCCGTGCACAACACGAAAGCAAGCTCATTCCGCTGCGACTCCTTACCAAATCAAAGCAAAGGCTCTGATTTGGAGAGGAAGAATGGGTGCGCGGATACAGAGCCGTCGCGCCTTAGCGCGGCTGCGGCGTGGAGCAAGCCCATTCTGACGACGCCTCAGGGAGTTTTTCCGCCGCACATGTCGCCGGAAAAACAAATCTGATTGAATTTGCGCACTTTGCGCGAACTCTGCGAGGCGTTTATTTCTTTCGATTGCGGTTGAAGTTGATGAGGCAGCCGGCCTGGACGATGGCGCGCTCATCCGCTGTCATCTCCGCGAGGAGGAGCGGCAGGGGCTCCGCCTTCCCTTCCCGGATCAGGTATGCCGGAACGCTGCGGGCGCCTTCCTGCAGCGCTGCGCGGACGTTCGGCACGAAGATATAGTCTCCGACCTCGAACGGCGGCTCGCCCTCAAGCTGAAACGGGAGCATGCCCCAGTTCATGACGTTGGAGCGATAGCGCTTGGTGGCATATTCCCGCGTGATGTTCGCAAGACCCCCGATGACGCGCTGGCAGCTCGCCGCCTGCTCGCGGGCGGAGCCGTCGCCGGGCTTCACGGCATAGAGCACGGAGCCGAGCTCGGTTTCAAAGCCGCTCACCGTCTCCATGCCGGGGATGGCGCGGACGGCGGCATACACTGCCTTGAGCGCCGGCTCGAGCGCGCAGACGTCCTCGCCCCGGACACGCGCCTTTTCGAGCTGATTGACCGCTTTGGATCGGTTGACATAATCCGGGTCTCTCCGGCTCAGCGTGAATTCGGCGAGGCCGAGCGGGTTGGAGCGGAAGGACGAGGTTTCGCCCGAGGGGATGAGCTCGTCCGTGGTGGTGACAGGGTCCATGATCTTGGAGCAGACCTTGAGGAGAATGTGCTCGGTGAGCGCGCTCATCTCCGGCCAGTCCTTGATGTTGGGGCCGTAAACCAGCGCCTCGCCGGTCGGACGGCCAAAGCCGTAATAGACACGATTCTCATAAACGCTGCGGTCAAAAGCATAATCGGGCGCGGCATCCCAGCAGTCGAGCGTCTCCGCGCTCGTGAGCACGCCGCCGTTGGCCGCCGTGGCAGCAATGCTGCGGGCATCCATGAGGGCGACAGCGGCCATCTGGGCATTGCCGGGCTTGGAGCCCTCGCGGTTTGGGAAGTTGCGCGTGGTGTGGCGGACGGAGAGGCCGTTGTTCGCCGGCGTATCGCCCGCCCCGAAGCAGGGGCCGCAGAAGGCGCTGCGCACGATGGCGCCGGACTGCAGCAGGTCGGTGACGGCACCGTTGCGGCTGAGCTCCAGAAAGACGGGCTGGGAGCTCGGATAGACCGAGAGAGAAAACTCCCCTGCCCCGCAGCTCTGTCCTCGCAGGGCGGCGGCGGCCTGCATGACGTTCGTGAAGTTGCCGCCGGCGCAGCCCGCGATCACGCCCTGCTGCACCTGGAGCTTTCCGCCGCGGATCTTATCGCGCAGCGAATAAGGCGCGCGCCCGTCGGAGACGCGGGCGGCCTCCTGCTCGACAAAAGCAAGAATGTCGGTGAGGTTTGCGTTGAGCTCGTCAATCGTATAGACGTTCGAGGGATGGAACGGCAGGGCGATCATGGGCCTGATCTTTGAGAGATCGACGCGGATGCAGCCGTCGTAATACGCCGTGTCTGCCGGATTCAGCGCGCGGTAATCGTCCTCCCTGCCGTGCAGCTTCAGGTATGCGCGGGTGTCCTCATCCG
>JBGUHV010000204.1:0-25414 GCA_045112425.1 Oscillospiraceae bacterium | reverse complement strand
CTCTAATAGCCTTCAGTGGATCTGCGACTTTCAATTTACCAAGCAGTGATTGCGTGTTTCTGCCCGTAACAGCATCAAAAACAGCCGCAGCAAGATCTGTGATACCAGTTATATCTGAAATATCATAGGTCACACTTAAGCTTGTCAAAATCTCGTAAATGATGGAAAGAAGAGGATCATCGTCATTGTCATTTGACCATGCATCATAGTAAACAGTTACTTGGGGCTCTATTTCAACCTGTTTTCCGGCAAACACCTGTGAGCTGCCGGCAGTACGGTTAATTTCCTCTTTTTGTTCTTCCGTCAAAATAGATGCAGTATGATCGTTGTAGGAATCCAAGACCATCTTTACTTGCTTGACGAAAAAGGTTTTTCCACTTCCCCAACGGCCATCCAAAGCTACCGAAAAGCTGCCGTCAATCGAATTCAAAAACTCTACAAAGCGGAAAACGTCATCTGTTCTGCCTATTTTACCATGAATTAATGTCTCATACACGTTTTCATGCGTGGGCAACATCTCTAACGACTTCATTCTAATACCTCAATTTCATTCGTAATAGAACCATACAATTTTTCAAAATATATTATAATTTGTATTTTCAGATGCGTCAATGAACTTTACGGAAAATGATCTGAGCAACATCGTTTTCCTCGAATGTAAAGGCATGGCATCGTTATTTCAGTGCGGTATATGCAAAACGTCATGCAAGAGTCACCCCAAAAAACACTCTTTTTTCAGCGGCAGAGTTTCATCTCTGCCGCTGGGTGTCTCTTGGTTTACCTTTCAAACTGATGACTCACACGCTGCTGGCGCTGCTTGTTTTGGGACTCCCAAACTTGAATCAGCATGGTGTCAATTTCTGCATCCCCAAAGAACTTGCGCAGCATGCGGTAGTCCCCGTTTTCCTTTTTCAGCTGTCTATTCTCCTGGGCAAGATCGTAAATACGATCACTGAATTGTTCCTTGTCCGAAACAGCACGGTTGTATCTCCGAACGAGCTGCTCATAGTCCCTCTTGAGTTCCATATAACGAACGACCATCGTCAGCAACAGCTTTTTCAGTCGGTCGAACAGCGGCTTTACATGCTTTGCCATGTAGTTTTTTGCCGACATGAGCGGTGGCGGCTCCGGGAGCTGATAGTCCGGATCGGTATCCAGACTGGAGCGCAACCTATCCACCTTGGCGTCGGTCTCCCGCAGCTGAGCGAGCTTTGCTTCCAGCTTGCCGGCTTCCTCGTGGTCCGCATCCAGCCGTTCTTCCAGCTCCTTGACCTCGGCGGCGCGCTCCTTCTTCTTGTAGTCCAGCACAGAGAGATGCTCCTCGTGTGTATCCAGGTGTTCCCATTCGATGCCGTGCCGCGCTGCGACCGCTGCAAGCTGCTCCTTCTCAGATTGTGCCCACTGATTCCACTCGGTCTCGCTCCGGGTGCCGCCACGGAACCCTTGCGCTGCGAGGGCCTGCTTGAGCGAAACGCGGGTCTCCAATCCTCGCTTGCTGCCGGTGATGAACGGCACAAAGTCGATGTGAATATGCGGCGTTGCCTCGTCCATATGTAAGTGCGCGGAGAATACACGCAGGTTTGGATTTCGGTTCTGAAAGTCGCGATAGTATTCATCCAGCACATCTCGGGCGATCTGCCCAACCTCTGATGTCGCACCAGTGTCGCTGCAGTTGCCGATCTGCAGAATGATCTCGTGAAACGGCTTTTCCTGCTTTCCGGAGCAGATCTTCTCATAGTAGTCCGGGACGCGGCGATCCGCGCGGGTCTGCTTCGCGTTATAGGCTTCCAGCGCTGCATCGAACAGCTCATGATAGGTCTCACGGATGTCTTTGTTACAGTATTCTATATTCAGATGGGTGCGCTCTCCGTCCACATTCGCAGCCAGAAATCTGCGGCTGTTGTGATTTACGGAGCCTTTGCCCACCATCGCGCTAATGGATCTTTGCATATATCAATTCTCCCATAAAGTTTATATAACATTTCAATCTTTCCTTCCTTTCGCCGCGCAGCGGCGGGTTCTGTTACTCTTGTCAAGAGTAACGCAAAAGCACTTTTGACACTGCGCATCAAAAGTGCTTTGCGCTCTGCGAGGCTTATGGCCGTATTCAGCCTATGCCCGTGACGATCCGTGTCGATGGTGACGGTGTTTTGCTGCCGTGGAAAACACCGTCACGACCGTCACACATCGTCACGCTGTGTTTCAACCATGAGCGTGATTTGGCGCCCATTGTGCGTCCGCTTGTTCCAGTATTGCACTCCGTGCTCGCGCAGAAGTCTGCCCGCATTGACATTCAGCTTCGTGGACAGAGCATTCGGTTTCAGCTCCGTGTGAATTAGCCTTGCCAGTTCCGTGGGTGTGCCTACCCACTTCGGGCGATCTGGGCTGACTACCGCTGCAACGGCGTCCAGCACCGGATCGGGCGGCTCTTTCCATAGCTCCGTCTCTGCATGATCCAACTCCCATGACAGGCGCTGCGAATCTCGCACCAGATACAGCCGCTGTTCCTGCTGATCTCTGCCGGAGACCTCCAGTACTGCAAGGTTGGAGGTGCGCTTCTCTTTATACAGCACAAAGGATCCATCCACAGCACCAGTGAGCCCGTGAGTGCCACCAATCATATCGATCTTGTCTCCTGCTTCCAGCTTCCGCGTGTGATGCACCAGAAGCAGGCACACAGAATTGGGATCGGGAAGCATCTGCATGAGCTTCAGCATAACATCGTAATCCGATGCGTAGCTGATATTCCCGTCGTCATCCCGAACGATCTGCAGGGTGTCGATGATGACCAGACGTGTGTCCGGATGCTCCCGAAAGAAATTTCGTATTTGGTTTTCCAGATGCGCTGTGATGGTTCCTGCCTTGGTTGCAAAGCAGAGATTTGGTGTGGTCTCCACACCGAACATTCGGTACATCCTCGCCTGCAGCCTGCTTTCCGTGTCCTCCAGAGCCAGATACAAGACCGTGCCTTTCCGCACCGGGAACTCCCACAAGGGGAGTCCGGTGCTGACATGGTAGGCAAGCTGCTCCATGAGAAAGCTCTTGCCTACCTTGGGCGCGCCTGCGAAAATGAACGTTCCCGGGTAGAGCAGACCGTCGATAATCGGCGGTCTGGGCGGATAGACCGTCTCATATAGATCTTCCATGGTGAAGGTCTGCAAGCGATCCGGGTCGTTCTTACGCTGCATGGCGCGGAGCTGTTTTGTCAGCTCCTGTAAATTTTCCTTGCCAGCCGGCGGTGTTTGCGCTATACTGGCTGCAGAATTCATTTCGGATGACTGTCCCGCCTCTGCTGCAACAGAGGAGATCGGGGCGGTCATTTCTTTTGCGACAATCATGCGGCACCACCTCCCGTGTTTTGCTTGATCCAGATCAAAAGGCTGTCCCGCGGGACCAGCATACGTTTGCCGATCTGGAGCGTGGGGAAGTCTTCCCGGTGCATGAGGTTATACGCCCCGGCACGGGAAATTCCCAATACCTCCGAGAGCTGCGTCGCATTCAGAACCGGAGGCAGGCTGTCAAACGTCAGATTCATTTCATCATCTCCTCTCAAATTTATAATGAATTGAGCTTGACAATGTAGACCTTTTAGATTATACTGCAATTAGTAAGTCTACAATTACATTGTAATTGGATTTGGCTTTCTTGTCAATAGACATATGTAAACAATTTGTGTATTTTAAGTCTACACGGAGGGATGAAGATGGCCGCATCTATGTTTCAACTTCCGGAAACAAAAAACCGCGTCTGGATTAATGTCTGCGTGGATCATAAGACCGAAATCTATGAACTCTTAACGGAATCAGAAGAATCCGATGGTTCTATCAAATGCCTGTGGCATCAGGAATACCCTTTGGGGATGGGGTTGGCTGATTTCCAGTATGCGAACTTGATACATCTCGAGGAGATGATTACGGAATTCCGAGCTGACTTTGAAGCGTGTTCCATAGACGGGGATGAGTTAGCGCATAAAAGAGTTTTCTTTGTCTGCCGATATTGTCTTTTCCAATCGCCGCTTATGGTGCCAATGGTTGTGTGCATGGAGCAGCTCCGCCTTCACCAGAAAACGTTGGAAGATGTTTTGTCCATGCTGGAGGAGTACAAAGCGCTGTTTCCAAAGCTGCATCATATTGCACACGATTTTTTCATGACCGACAAGGCCGACAATATGGCAGAACGTTATTGGAACTGCACTGCCTCTGATCCGGAGAATTTCTTTCCGCTGGAGTATGCTACTATTCGTTGCGGCAGGATCCAGAAGCTGTACAACAATCCGGATATAAGATTCTCATATGATCTGTTTCCCAGGACTGTTTCTTACAAAGATGTCCAGGGAGTCTTGATAGAAATCACGCCAGAAAACAAGCCAGAAGTTAAAGCTCCGGAAATTGTATTTGGAGAGATTCTGAACACGGAATCTCCTCAAATGCTGGCTTCGTTCCTAATCAGCCGATACATTAAAGAGTCCATGCGGATGAAGAGATGTAAATTCTGTCAAAAGCTGTTTGGCGTGACAACGGAACGCGGTCCGTCGTATTGCAGCAGACGTCTGGGAGGTTCGAGCAAAACCTGCAGGGAAGCTGGTTCACTCAGACTATATGAACAAAAAATGATGGAAGATCCAGCACTCCGGGAGTATAAAAAGTCCTACAAGACGCACAACGCCCGCATCCGCCGCGGACAGATGACGCGCGAGGAATTTGATGCCTGGGCGGAGGAGGCCCGCGCCAAGCGTGATCAGTTTCTTTCGGAACAAATAGATAGAGAAGAGTTTATCACCTGGCTCAATCAGGACATCCGAAACTAAGGGAACAAGTGGGAAACCCACATATCATAGCGAATCTGAAAGAAAGCGAGGTAACATTGGCCCCAAAAGGAAAACGAGGCGCCTCCGGGAGCGGGTCGATCCGAAAACGACCCGACGGGCGCTGGGAAGCAAGATACTCTCTCGGACGAGATCCCAAGACGGGAAAACAAAAACAAAAATCCATCTACGGCAGCACGCAGAAGGAAGTCCGCGAAAAGCTGACGAAGACGCTTGCGGAGATCAACGACGGCACCTACGTGGAGCCGAGTAAGATCCCACTCGGCGAATGGCTGGACGATTGGCTGCGGGACTACACCGGAAATTTGAAGCCGGCCACCAAGAGCGCCTATGAGGAGCATGTGCGCGTCCATCTGAAACCCTATCTGGGCGAGGTGCCGCTGTCAGAGCTGTCAGCGCAGAAGATCCAGCGGGCGTACAACCTGCTCCAGACGGAGCGGCATCTCTGCCCCAAGTCCATCAAGAACATCCACGGCGTGTTCCACAAGGCGATCTCTCAGGCGATCAAGCTGGGGTATCTCAGAGCAAACCCGCTGGACGCCGTCATCCTCCCGCGCGTGGAGAAAACACAGGTGCACGCGATGGAGGACAGCGACATGATCGCGTTCCTCGACGCCATCAAGGGACACCCCTACGAGCGCATCCTCTTCGTGACGGTCTTCACCGGGATGCGGCAGGGCGAGGTGCTCGGCCTGACGTGGGACTGCGTGGATTTCGAGCGCAGCACGCTTCTGGTCAACAAGCAGCACAACCGCGCCAAGGGCGAGAAGGAATACCACTTCAGCTCCCTGAAAAACGAACGTGTGCGGATGCTGACGGTGGCGGAGGATGTCATGGACGTGCTCCGGGAGCAGAAGGCGTGGCAGGAACAGCAGGCGCGAGCGCTGGGTTCGGCCTTCCAGAACGCGGACAATCTGGTGTTCACCAACGAGTTCGGGCGTTTCGTGGCAAATCAGGCGGTGTACCGCAACTACAAGTCGATCATGAAAAAGATCGGCCTGGAGGACATGAAATTCCACGATCTGCGCCACACCTTCGCGGTCAACAGCCTGAAAGCCGGGGACGACATCAAAACCGTGCAGGAAAATCTGGGCCACGCCACCGCAAGCTTCACGCTCGGGACCTACGCCCACGCCACCATCGGCATGAAGCGGGAGAGCGCAAAGCGCATGGAAAACTACATCCAGAGTCTCCGCAAAAGCGGCTGATGGAAAAAGTCCACCGCTGTTTTGACCCATCTTTTGCGTACCGATGCGTCCATGTTTGACCCTTGTGTTATGGGTCAAATGAGGGTAAAACGCAAAAATTCGGAGGATCAAAAAGACACTCCGAAACCCGGAAACCGTTGAAATACAAAGAAAAATCCGCACCCTTTCGGATGCGGATTTTGGTGGGGGATGGTGGATTCGAACAATCTTCGGTTTTTTGCGTGGTGTGAATTTTCCTTTGAATATCAACAAAAATTTGCTTTCTTTTTTGTTTTTCCAAAATCGGATTTTTGCCGCGAAAAAATGAAAATGAGGACTAAAGCGAGGACTCAGCCGGTGCCGCTTTTGAGGTATGGCGTGATGGCGTCGTCCGTGAAGGCGGCGGCCTTTTCGAGGTCTCCGCGTTTGATGTGTCCATAGACGCCGTTTGTGTCCATGCTCTTGCTGTGCCCCATGACCATCTTCTTGAGCGTGTCCGGGATCTCGTCGTTCACGCTGCACCAGGTATGCCGCAGCTCGTAGGGCGTCGCGCCCTCCGTGATCCCGTGATACTCGCAATACTTCTTCCAATGTGCATAATACTTCTTCTGGCTCAGAGGGCCGCCGTCCGTGTCCGGGAACACATACGGGCTCACGATCCCGCGCTCGCGCAGGGCAGCCTTCTGATCCTCCAGGATCCCGCTCGCCACCTTGCCGAGAGCGCCGGCGCGGCGGGCGTTTTCATTTTTGCCGTCGGTCGTCTCGCCGTATTCATTGATGGAGCGCCGGATGCTGTAGATCCCGTTCTTGATGTCACGCCGCTGCAGGCCCAGCAGCTCGCCGGGGCGCAGGCCGGTCGCGGCGGCGAAACGATAAGCATGGATGAACGGCTCCGGGCGCGGCTTGCCCCGGTAGAGCGTCGTGGCGTCCGTCAGCAGCGTGGTGAGATCCTCCGGCTGCAGGATCGACCGCTGCGAGCGCTTCGCCCCGCTGGGGATCGTGAGCCCCTCCACATGCAGCGCGGTATACCGGTACCGCCGGCAGAAGCGCAGAAACTGCATCATGGTCGCGCGGATCCCCTTGAGCGTTTTCTCCGCGAGGTGCTCGCCCTCGTTCCCCTTGCCGTGGCCGCGCGCCTTATTGAGCACGCTCTGCAGGTGGCCCTCCGTCAGATCCGCGATCCGCACACGCCCGATCACCGGCTTGATATACAGCCGGCAAAACTTCTCGACCTGCACATAGTTCGACGTGCCGGTCCGCGCCTTCACGTCCTCGACGTAGAGATCCAGCAGCACGCTGCAGCGCGTCGTGCCGCTGATCGTGTGCTCCTCCAGCCATTTGTCCGCCTTCTTCTCAGCCTCGATCTTCCCCTTCTTGCAGGTCGGCTTCGAGTTCGCCTTCGAGCTGACGAAGGTTTTTCGGACGCCGTCCGCCTGCACATGGATCTGCCAGCGGTTCATACTGGCGTTCCAGTATGCCTCGTTTTTTCGTTTCATTTGACTTTTGACCTCCTATGAATTATCATGGGAGGGTAGACCAATCCCGTGTGCCCACATGAGTTTGTTCTACCCCTGACCGCTCCGGTGCGCCAACACCGGGGCGGTTTTTCGCTTATTGTCTGGTGTCCAAATCGGACACATCCTCCGCCTCGCGCGGATCCACGTCGTTCTTGATCGCGTCCATGTAGCCCGCCGTCACGATGCCGGACGGCAGCGCCACGATGGCGATGCCCACAAAGGACGAGCACATGCTGATCACCTTGCCGAGGTGCGTGACCGGGTAAATGTCGCCATAACCCACCGTGGTGAGCGCCGTCGTCGCCCAATAGACCGCGTCGAAGAACGTGTCGAAGTTCTCCGGCTCCGCCTGGAAGATCATCAGCGCCGACACGAGCGTGTAGCCGAAGGCGAGCCCAAGCACTGTATAAAGAGACTTGCGCTCGTTCCGGAGCACCGCCGAGAGGATCCGCACAGACTTAGAATACCGCAGGAATTTGACCACGCGGAATGCCCGGAAGGCCCGCAGCAGCTTGAGCAGCCGGAAGCCGGAGCTGATCGCCGTCAGCGACGGCAGGATCGCCAGCAGGTCTATGATCGCCCACGGCGTCACCGGATAGAGCGCGAAGGCTGCGCGCCCCCGCTTCGGAAGCGCATAGTCTGCCGTGATCCATCGCAGCGCGTAGTCTATCACGAACAGGATCACCGTCACCTGATCTATGGCGCGCAGCACCGGCGTGTCCTGTTTGAACGCCATCGGCACGATGCTCGCCAGGATCGCCGCGAGCATGACCTTGTTATAGATCCCGCCGATCCGGTCGTCGACGCTGCCGGCGTCTACAATGTCAAAGAGGCGCTTTCTGTTCATCTGACCGTGCTGATGAAGTGCGTGGCCTTGCCGATGATGTGCACGGTGTTCATGTCCTCGCCCCAGAACGTGAGAGGCTTGTACATGGGATTCTCCGGCTCCAGCACGACGTGATCCTCGAAGATCCTCACGCGCTTGAGCGTGGCCTCATCCTCGCCCACCATGACGGCGGCGATGTCACCGCTGCTGACCACCGGCTGCATCTTGATGCAGACGATGTCTCCGTCGAAGATCCGCGCATTTATCATGCTGTCACCCCGGCAGACAAGCGTAAAATCACACTTGATATAGCTCGGCACGTCGTCATAATCCTCGATGTTCTCCTCGGCGGTGATCGGTGTGCCGCAGGCGATCCGTCCGATGCGCGGCACCTTCACCAGCTCCGGCATCGGGCGGACGTTTTTGACGTCTGACAGCAAGCTGGTCACGGAGCTCCGGCGCTCAATTTCACTCCGGCCAGTCAAATAATCCATATCAACGTTAAAGTAATCTGCAATAGTCTCTAAAGTCTCGAAGTCCGGCTCTCGCTGACCGCGCTCATACATACCAATGGCACTTTCAGACAGGCCGAGAACGTCTGCGAGTTGCTTTTGTGTCATTTCACTACGGACGCGCAGCACTCGGAGAACGCTTCCAAAAGTCATACAAACACCTCCTGCACGCCCTTTATAACACAAAACGTGTGAAAACGCAATAGAAAAGAACACAAAATGTGTTGACAACAAAAAATGCGTGTGCTATATTGAAACCGCACGAAACGTGCGGAAAGGAGGTGCAAACAATGAGCAATGCGCAAATTGCAGCCAATCTCCGTCGCCTGCGCGGTCAGCAGTCCCGAAAAGATGTTGCGGAGGCACTGGGAATCTCAGTGTCTGCGCTCCAAATGTATGAAAATGGGACCCGCGTCCCCAGAGATGAAACAAAAGTCAGAATTGCGGAGTACTACAAAACGTCAGTGGGAGAAATTTTTTTTAGTCATCAACCGCACGAAATGTGCGGTTGATGAAATAGCATTTGTTATCATTCGTGAAAGGAGCAGAAAAATGTTGTACTTAAAACTGCGCGGCGCAATCACTGAGCGCGGGCATCAGATCTCCGATCTCGTCCCCGTGATTGACAAGTGCCCCAGCGCCGTCTCGCTGCGGATGTGCGGCCACATCCCGTTCAGCCTGCCGGAGGCCTACGCGATCCTGGACTTCCTCGGCATCCCCTACACGGAGCTGCCGGCCTACTTCCCGCCGAACGGCCACGCCGGCCTGCAGCTGCAGCCGGGGCTTGCAAGCGCATGAAGGCGGTCCTCCAAGCAATTCGCGCGGGATGGTGCGCGAAGATCGTCTCCGGAGAAAAGACCATCGAGGTTCGCAAGACTTGCCCGAATATCCAACCGCCGTTCAAGTGCTATATCTACTGCACACGAGGAAACCAGCACGCAGCGCTGGCCATACTTCCGAATGGCGCGGGCCGCATTGTCGCCTGCTCCGATTGGAATACTGCCATCCCATGCGGATGCTATATCGGGAACGGCAAGGTGATCGGCGAGTACGTCTGCGACAGAATAGAGCGGTATGCCCTCATGGGTACGAATCGCCACGATATAGCCTACCGCCGGCTCGACACGCATGAGTTCGCGCAGGACATTGATCTCGGCGCCACTTGTTTATCGGCTGAGGCCTTGCGCGCCTACGGTGCAGGAAAGCCGCTTTATGGCTGGCATATCACCCAACTGAAAATCTACGCCGAGCCGCTGCCGGTGGAAGCTCTCCAAGGGAAGCGCCCGCCTCAGAGCTGGCTATATGTAGATGAGCTTTGGAGCGCATAAGGAGAAGATTAACATGAACATCAAACTTTATCAGATCAATCTTCACCGCGACAAGAATCGCGTCGCATTTGAGAGTCTGGAGCGCATGCGAACGTATAGCGGCGAGGACTGGCCGGACGGCTCGATTTATGATCTCGTTTTTGAGGGCGAGCTCCCCGGCCCACTGGAGCCGGAGGATCTCTTTAGGGCGCTCAACAACGATTCTGTGATTCACGCCATTGTCCGGCAGTCTCTTTCCGTCTCCGACATTTTGGAGTATCCGGAGGAGATCCGCGTCGGCAACAAGCTCGGACGCTTTTGGTACTGCGATCCGGTCGGCTTCAAGCCGGTGATGTTCGACGCCGGCCAAACAAGAAAAGCCGCCTCTGCGGCAACAGAGACGGCTCGGAAGTAATGCAGAGTAAGTAAACCAGAGTAATCAGATCTGCGGGATCTATTATACCTATTTTCGTGACCAAGTGCAAGAGGTTAAACGATGGAAGATAAAACAACCTACCGCGCCCAGGAGCTCGAAGAGCGTGAGGCGTCCTACTATGCGATCATCCCATCAGAGGTCCGGTACGATGCGCGGCTGAGCTCGTCGGAAAAGCTGCTTTACGGCGAGCTCACAGCGCTGTGCAACAAATCCGGCTACTGCTGGGCAAGCAATCGCTACTTCGCGCAGCTGTACGGATCGAGCGAAAAGACCATAGAGCGCCAGCTGCGCGAGCTGGAGGCCTGCGGCTACATCCGCCGCGAGGTGCTGCGCGATCACCGCAACGCCGTCGTCGAGCGGCGCATCTTCGCCGGTGCTTTCATGGTGATACCCTCCCCTCAAAAACGCGGGGAGGGGTCCCCTCAAAAATATCCGGAGGCCTCCCCTCAAAAATGTGGGGACCCTCCCCTCAAAAATGAGGGTTCCTTAAAAGGATTAATAATACAAGATAATAATACCCCTATAATCCCCATGGTGATGAAACGCTTTAACGATTACGCAGGAGACGACGGAGAGCTGCTGCAGCGGCTGGTGGACTATGCGGAGCTGCGGCATAAGATCCGGAGCCCGATCAAGACCGACCGGCAGGTCACGCTCCTGCTGAACCGGCTGGACAACCTCTCCGGAGGCGCCGCAGCCGTGAAGCGAGCCATGCTCGACGAGGCCACCGAAAAGGGCTGGAAAACGGTCTACGCCCCGAAGGCTGACCAGCCGCAGCGCGGGCAGCAGCAGCACCGCAGAGAGGAGGCAGACCCATGGAAGTGAAAACCGGCTATGACTACGAGGTCGGCGTGATCGGCTCGCTGCTGATCGACCCGGATCCGATCCTCGGCGACATGATGGCAGCCGTCTCTCCGGAGGACTTCTCCACGCCCGCCTTCCGGCACATCTACGAGGCCGCGCGCGGGCTTTGGCTGGAGCAGCGCCCCGTGGACGCCATGACGATCCAAGGCGCCGCCGGTGTGGAGTACAAGCAGACTCTGATCGACTGCATGAGCCTGACACCGACGGCGGCGCACTGGCGCGCCTATGCCGAAGGGATGAAGGCGGCCACGAGAGCCCGGAAGCTTGATGCGCTGGCCATGAAGCTCATGGACGCTATGGACCTGCCCGGCAAGCTTGACGTCCTCGCTCAGATGCAGGAGCTGCAGACGGACCGCGGCAGCGTCCGCGAGGTCACTTGGATCGATGGATTCCGCGCAGCATACCTTCGGCACTCGCAGCAGAAGCGCCCGGCATATCTGAGCTGGGGCATTCCGACACTGGATCAGGATCTTTATGCTCTGCCGGGAAACTTCATCATTCTTGGTGGTTTTTCTTCCAGCGGCAAGACCGCACTCGGCACGCAGTTTGCGGAGCATTTCGCCAGACGCGGCAAGCGCGTCGGCTTCTATAGTTTGGAGACAGACGACGAGACGCTGTTTGATCGCATGATCGCGCAGGAATCCAGGGCGAATTTTACGAGATTGAAGAATGCGCGCTTGACGCCTGCAGACTTTGACGCCATGGTTTCTACGGCAATCAGGACGAAAGAATGGCCGTTTACTTACGTCGGCGCAGCAGGCTGGACTTGCGAGCAGATCCGCGCCCATGCGCTCGCCCGGCGCTATGATGTGATTATGATCGACTATGTGCAGCTGATCTCCAGCACCGGCAGCAACCGCGCCGAGGAGGTCGCCCGCGTCTCCATGGCACTGCATACCTTCGCACAGAGCACCAAAACGACGGTTATCGGGCTCAGCCAGCTCACGCCGCGAGGTGACAACGCCCCGCCGGGCTTGAACGATCTCCGCGAGAGCCGCCAACTCACCCAGGACGCCGATATCATCATGCTGCTCTACAAGAGCACGGAGGAAGGCGCCACCAAGTACGACCGCATTCTGCACGTTGTGAAAAACAAGGAGGGCGAGACCTTCCGCACGCGCCTCACGCTGGATCCGACCAGCATGCGAATCGAGCCGGAAGAGCAGCAGCACTATGACGAGGAAGAGGACACCAACAGCCGCGGCTTCACAAAGCCGACGGCCCCGCCGCCGAAGGAGGTGTCCGCATGAGGATTCTGGCGCTCTGCGCCTGCCTGATTCTCTTCTGGATCAGCGGCTATCTTTGCGGCGCCGCTGTCCACGGCGAGGGAGGTGATCGACACGGATAAAGCCCTGAAAGTGATCGCGCTGATCCTGCTGCTGTTTGTGATCTTCTCGCTGCTGTGCAGCTGCGGGAAGGAGCAGCTGCCGGACCGGTTCATGAAGGTCGCGGATTATAACGATTGTCAGATCTATGTAGATCTCCAGACCGGCGTGGAATATGTCAGCCGCGGCAACACGCTCGCGCCGCTGTTCAACAGCTACGGCGCGCCGTTAGTGTTCCACGGCTTCGACGCAAGGGAGGACAGATTAGACAATGGCAGATAAATACATAGCGAAGCTGCCGGAGGGCGTTGATCTGGAGCAGGCCCTTGCAGAGTTCGCAGACAAGATGCAGCAGCTGAACGGCAAGGTCCGGGAGGTTACCGAAACGATCACCAGCTACCAAAAGCAAGCTACACGCCCCGCCGGCGCGAACCGGCAGAGCTTTCGGGCAGCGCAGCGCAAAGGCCACCGAAAAGGCCGGAAGCGGAGGCACAGATGATGCAGATCGGCGACACTGTCCACCTGCACACCACGCAGAGCAAGCCCGGCGAGGTGCACCCCGGCAAGGTGGTGTACATCCACCCGCTGCGGCGCTATTACACGGTGGAGTTCAGCTTTGAGCGCATGGACGGCGTGGTGCTGTCCTACCGCGAATCGTTCTATTTTCCGGAGCGCGCCGGCGCGCCGGAGTTCAAGGGCACGGCAATGCCCGATTCAGAGCGCAAGCGGATCAACCGGATCCGCGCGCATGACCGGATCAAAAAGAAAAGGAAGTAAAACAATGAGAGTAATCAGCTTTGTCAATCTCAAGGGCGGCGTGGCCAAGACCACGACCGTCATCAACGCGGCGGCGATCCTCGCGCAGCGCGGCAAGCGCGTGCTGGTCGTGGACGCCGACAGCCAGTGCAACACGACCAACTTCCTCGGCGTGGACAATGACGACTTCTTCACGCTCGCCGAGATGCTGCTGGAGCCGCCCGGCCCGGAGTGCTTCCCGCTGCAGTGCATCCACAAGAGCGAGCTGGAAGGCGTGGCCGTGATTCCGGCGTCGGATCGGCTCATGGATCTGGATCTCACCAAGGTGAGCGAGCAGAAGGTCTACCCGCGCTGCCTGGACGATCTGCGAATCGTGCTCGACAACACGCTCGACCCTGTGACGTGCGCGCCGGACTTCATGCTCATCGACTGCCCGCCCGCCTTCAACGCGGCGAGCACGGCGGCGCTGATTGCCTCCGATGAGGTCGTGATCCCGATCAAATTGGACGCGTTTTCCCTGCGCGGCATGGCGAATCTCTCCCGGCAGATCGCCAACATGCGCGAGATCAACCCCCGGCTCCGGCTCTCCGGTCTGCTGCCGACGATGTTCTATCGCAGCGACAAGATCAAGGAGGCGGAAGAGATCCTCCGCCGGAGCTCGCTGCCGGTGTTCTCCCACATCCGCCGGACGCCGAAGGTGGACGAGATGACGTTCAAGGGCAAGCCTCTGATTGAGACGAGCCCCACCTGCGCTGCGGCAAAGGATTATCAGAGATTTGTGGACGAGCTTTTGAAGGGAGGCGAGCAGGAGTGAGCGAAATCAAAGTCGAAATCGGGCAAGCGCTCACCAAAGAGCAATGGCTGACTGTGCGGGATGACCTTGCCGAAGCCTTCCCGCTGGTTGCGGAGTTTCTCCGGAGACTTAACGCTGACGGATTGGGCGAACAGGACGCGCAGACGTTTCTTGCGGAAGCTCAGCTTGCGCTGCAGGCCATGACCTATGTAGGGAATTTTGCAGCTGATAAGTGCCGCATCGTTGTCCTTCCCGATAAGAAGGGAGGCGAGCGGAATGGCTGATTTCAATCTTGCGGATGTGCTGCGCGAGACCAGCGCGCAGGATCTCGGCCAGACAGGCCGGGAGCAGATCCAGTACATCGACATTGATCTGATCGACCCGGACCCGAAGAACTTCTACGAGCTTTCCGATCTGGACGAGCTCGCCGCCAACATTGAGCTCGTTGGCTTGCAGCAGCCTCTTCGTGTGCGCAAGCATCCGGAAAATCCGGATCGTTGGATGATCGTCTCTGGTCACCGACGTCGCGCCGCGATCCGGCAGCTCGTGGACGAAGGCAAGGATCAGCTCCGCGCCGTCGCCTGCATCGTGGAGCAGCCCGCCGCCAACGAAGCGCTGCAGGAGCTGCGTTTGATCTTTGCCAACAGCGGCACCCGCAAGCTGACGCCTGCAGAGATCTCCGAACAGGCAGAGCGCACAGAAATACTGTTCTATGAGCTCAAAGAAAAGTATGGCATGGAGTTCCCCGGCAGGATGCGCGATCATGTTGCCGAGGCATGCAAGGTGAGCAAGAGCAAGCTGAACAGGCTAAAGGTAATACGCAAGCAACTGATTCCGGAGCTGCAGGAGCTTTTTGAGGCGGGAGATTTATCAGAGGACGCCGCATATTTCGCAGCGACCACAGAAAAGGAGCTCCAGCGCTATATGCTGGTGGCCGCAAAAAAGGGCCGCACTACGAAGTGGCAGCTTGAAGCCGTCCGTGACACCTTTGTCAGAAATCAAACCGGACATTGTGAGATTTGCTTCGGCCCGTGCGATCACTTCGACACCCGCATGCAAGCCTACTTGAAGGATCTGGACTATCTTGGCTGCAATGGCAAGTGCTGCGCCGACTGCTCAGATCTGAGGATATGCGAATTTTCATGTGGCATTTGCAATGATAAGAAAGAAGCGGCGATCACCGAGGCAGAGGAGCAAAACAAAATACGCCGAGAGAAGGCAAAAGCCGAGAAAGAGCTTCGCCAAGCAACTGAAGAGAGGGAACTCGCTCTCAAGACTCAGCAATGGAAAAACTTCGGCGAGCGCCGCACTACGATGGGGATGACCACGGACCACTTCTACAACGAGGTAATAGACGGCTATTTTCCACTTGCTGATCTGGAACAAATCCAGCGACTTGAACGTGGCGAGGTAATAAACCAGTATGAGGACAGTCCTCTCGACTACATGGATTATTTAGGACTGTGTGTTCTTGCCGAAGAACTCGAATGTACACTTGACTATCTTTTTGGGCGTACCGTCACACCGCAGCCGCCGACGGCCACGCTGGAGAGCACGCCGGTCTGGAGAGATTCCGCAAAG
Source organism: Oscillospiraceae bacterium (assembly GCA_045112425.1). Lineage (GTDB taxonomy): Bacteria > Bacillota > Clostridia > Oscillospirales > Oscillospiraceae > CAG-103. The sequence goes on along the minus strand of JBGUHV010000204.1, from coordinate 9,485 downwards.
GGCGAGCTGCCTGCTGATGGCGAGACTGTGATCGGCATGCTGCAGTATGTACCGGGCGGCAAGTGGACGCTGGACTATCTCGAATATTCAGACGGCAAATGGAAGTCCTACGGCTTCGGCATTCCTGGCGATGTCAAAGTCTTATGGCAGCCAAAATATGAACCTGATTAAATTGTGCCCGATTCGGGCACCGACGAAGAAAGTGAGGACAACGATGATTAAGATCGGAAACACGTTAATCAATCCGGCGGAGATCTCCGCCATCTATCCGTCCGAGAGCACGCCCGGCAAGGTCTGGATCTCGCTCCGCAGCGGGCGCACCGTCTGGACGATGGCGAGCATGGAGGATGTGACGAAGGCGCTGCTGGACGCCGGCGAGCTGGAGAACGACATGCCGCCTGATCAGGTCGAGCAGCTCAACATGCTCCTGCAGCTCTATGCCGAGGGCTACCGCTACATCGCCCGCGACGAGAACGGGCAGCTCTTCGCCTATGAGGCGGTGCCGTTTAAGGGAGAGGCGTGCTGGAGTGTGCAGGACGGCAACACCAAGCCGCTGGACTCCGGCCCGTTCATCGGCGTCCAGTGGGAGGACGACGAGCCGGAGGACATCATCTTCGCGCTGCACTCCTACGGAATCGAGGCGGCGTTCGTATGATCGTTTATATCGCAGGCAAGATCTCCGGCAATCCGGAGTGCAAGGCACAGTTCGAGGACACCAAGCGCCGGATCAAGGACGCGATCCGCATCGGCAGCAGCACGCAGCAGCTGTATGACTTCGACGTCAACTGCAAGGCGGAGCCGGTCGTCCTCAATCCCGCCGATCTGCCGGAGGGCATGACAGAGGCAGACTACATGCGGATCTGCTTCGCCATGATCGACTGCGCGGATCTCGTGATCTTTCAGCCGGAGTGGCCGGAGAGCGTCGACGCCGGTCTGGAGTACACATACTGCAAATACACCGGCAAGCCTTACATCACGCTGCCGCGCAGCTGGCGGATGGAGTAACCGCCGCAGGGCTTGTGCCCGATTCGGGCACAAGCCCACAACCAAGAGACGGGAGCGTCGAGCGCCGAGGTCCATCACATCAAGAGGTGGACCATGGCAAGAACCAAGTGGAAAAAGATCATCGTCGCCGGCTCGCTCGTGCTGGAGGCTGTCTATCCCGCGATCAGCGGCAAGGACGCGCCGAAGGTCCGGCAGGCAAAGCGCAAGGTCTCCAGCGAGGCGCAGCAGCGCATGAATCAGAAGTACAGCTATCAGAAGCTGGAGCTCATGCTCGCCGCCAACTTCACGCGCGGTGATCTGATCGTCACCTTCACCTATGACGACGACCATCTTCCCGGATCCCGCCGGCAGGCGGAGGGCAAGCTCAAACACTTCCGGGCAAAGCTGGCCGCAGCGCGCCGGCAGCGCGGCGAGGAGCTGCGAATGATCTGGTGCACTGAGCACCGGCACGGCGACGGGCGCTGGCATCATCACGCTGCGATCAACGCCACCGGCGACGACTATGAGGAGATCCTGCGCCTCTGGGCGCAGGGCGAGGTGGAGATCACCAAGCTCCGCGCCGACAAAGAAAAGAATTACGAATCTCTCGCCCGGTACATGGCGAAGGAAGAGCGCGAGAAGTTAGGACAGCGCTGCTGGAGCTACACGCGCAGCTGCCGCAAGCCGGAGGTCGAGGTCATGCGCGTGGAGGCGGACACGCCGCTCAATCCGCCGAAGGGCGCGCTCGTGTTCGAGCAGGCGTCTGAGCGCACGCAGTACGGATCCTATCAATATATTAAGTATCTCGCAGCCAAGCCGCCACGGAAGCGATCCAGACGCCGGCGCAGGTGACAGTGCTTTTTATAATTTTTTCTGACTTGAAAACCATGTTATTCTTAGGAGAAAGTGTTGATAATGCAGGGCTATTATGGTAAAATACCCGTGAAGGACGGATGGATCGCCTGTCCGAAGTGCAAGCGCAACCGGCGCCTGCACAAGATCGAGCCGGACACCACGGCTCGGAACCTCCCGGTGTTCTGCCGGGACTGCAAAACTGAATTTTTGATTGACGTCGAAAAGGGCGAGTGCTTTGAGAGCCGAGGCCGATGACGCACGCAAGATCTGCGTGTTGTTCATCGGCCTCGGCTCTTTTTGCGTTCCGGCGCGGATGCAGGTGATAGCGCAGCGCGTCGGTGACGCTCCGGGAGCGAGGTGAGAACATGCAGGAATGGGCGAAGGCAGTCTACAACAGCGGCACCTGGCGGTACAAGGTCCGGCCTGCGTTCATCAAGCAGCGGCGCGCCATCGACGGCGGCCTGTGCCAGGAGTGCCACGAGAACCTGGGCTACATCGTGCACCACACGGTGCTGCTCACGCCGGAGAACGTGAACGATCCGGAGATCGTGTACAACTTCCGACTGCTCAAGTTCGTGTGCAAGGCATGCCACGACAAGTACGACGGCCACGGGGTGGGCGGTCCGGCGCTGACGCCGGCAATCCGCTTTGATGCGAACGGAGACCCGATCCCCCCCTGAAAAAAACTCAAAATTTCGGCGCTGGCAACCGTGCCCCACCCTCGGAAGAATCTGCAGGTCGGGCGCGGGACCCCCCACCCAAAGGGACGAAAGGAGGCGAAGGACGGGTGGCGAAGAAGAAAGCAAAATCTACCCGGATCAAGGAGGAGATAACGAAGTTATCTGCACTCTACGCCGATCTGGAGCCGGCACGCAAAACCGTCGCTGCCGGGCTCATCGAGCGGGCCGCTTTTATGCGGGTCGAATTGGAGGATTTGGAGGCCTTTTTGAGCGCCAATGGGTGGACGGAGAAGTTCTCCCAGGGCGATCAGGAGCCCTATGACCGGGCCCGACCGCAGGGCCAGACCTACCAGACGATGAACGGCAACTACCAGAAGATCATCAAGCAGCTGGATGCCATGCTGCCGAAGGTCGAGGCCGCGCCGAAGGACGACGGCTTCGAGGGCTTTGTAGAGGGGCGCGTGGAGGTATGAGCCAGCTGACGCTCTTCGACGACAACGCCGAGTACGACGCCTTCACGGACAAGTTCGTGCCGAAGAAAACCACGGACGACTGCTACACGCCGGCGAACATCTACCGCGCCGTGGCGCGCTGGGTGGCGGCGGAATACGGGCTCGACGAGGCGCGCTTTGTGCGCCCGTTCAAGCCCGGCGGCGACTACGAGCGCGAGGACTACCCGGACGGCAGCGTCGTGGTGGACAATCCGCCGTTTTCGATCCTCAAGCAGATCGTGCAGTTCTACAACCGGCGCGGCGTGCCGTTCTTCCTGTTCTGCCCGGCGCTGACGCCGCCGAACGCCGACGGCGTCACGATCATCGCGGTGGGCTGCAGCATCGTCTACGAGAACGGCGCGGACGTGAAAACGAGCTTTGTGACGAATCTGCAGCCGGAGCTGGTGCTCCGCACCGCGCCGGCGCTCTACAAGGCCGTGGAGGCCGAGAACCGCAAGAACCTCGCGCTGATCCGCCGGCAGGTGCCGAAGTACGAATACCCGGACTACGTCGTCACCCCGGCGATGGCGCAGAAATACGGGAGTTACGGCGTTACATACGCCGTAGCCCGCTCTGACGCGGTGCCGATCCGCACCCTGGACGCGCAGCGCGCTGCAGGCAAGAGCATTTTCGGCTTCGGCTGGCTTTTGTCAGAGCGGGCTGCCGCCGAGAAGGCTGCCGCCGAGAAGGCTGCCGCCGAGAAGGTGAACAGAACCGTGTGGCAGCTCTCAGAGCGCGAGAAGCGCATTGTGGCGCAGCTGGGCGGTGATGGCGTGTGATTCGTTACCCGCTGACATACAGCCCGATTAGGGCGTACTGGAAGCGGATCCAGAGCGGCGAGGAGGTCGTGAGCCGGAAGGTCTGGAAGACCTACGAGCATCTGGCCGCGAAGCTCGACGGCAGGGTGCCGGAGGAGGCCGGCTGGTTCTACTCTCCGGCGCGGGCAAACCACGCGATTGAGTTTGTGGAAAACTTCTGCCACAACTCCAAGGGCAAGACCGGCGGCGAGCTGGTCGTGCTGGAGCTGTGGGAGAAGGCGCTGATCGCCGCGATCTTCGGCTTCGTGGACATCAACGGCCTGCGGCAGTACCGCGAGGTGCTGCTGATCGTGGGCAAGAAAAACGGCAAGAGCCTGCTCGCCTCCGCCATCGGCACCTACATGCTGTTCGCCGACGGCGAGGCCGGCCCGGAGGTCTACGCCGTGGCCACCAAGAAGGACCAGGCGAAGATCATCTGGCAGGAGGCCAAGCGCATGATCCGCAAGAGCCCCGCGCTGCTGCGCCGGGCGCGCCCGCTGGTCTCGGAGCTGGCGACGGACTTCAACGACGGCAGCTTCAAGGCCCTGGGCTCGGACAGCGACACGCTGGACGGTCTGAACATCCACTGCGCGCTCCTGGACGAGATCCACCAGTGGAAGAACGGGCGCGCGCTCTACGACATCATCGCCGACGGCACGGCAGGCCGCGAGCAGCCTCTCGTGTTCATGACCTCGACCGCCGGCGTGATCCGCGAGGATCTCTACGACGAGAAGTACGACGAGGCTGAGCGCGTCATCAACGGCTACGGTGACGAGGACGGCTACCACGACCCGCACTTCCTGGCGCTGATCTACGAGCTGGACGCCCGCGCAGAGTGGACGGATCCAGCCTGCTGGAAAAAGGCAAACCCCGGTCTCGGCACGATCAAGCCTCTGGAGCCGCTGGCGGCGAAGGTCAAGCGCGCGATGGAAACCCCCGCGCTCGTGAAAAACCTCGTCTGCAAGGAGTTCAACATCCGGGAGACCGCCTCGGAGGCGTGGCTCACGTTCACGGAGCTGGACAACCGCGACACCTTCACGCTGGATCCCAAGGAAAAGCGCTTTATCTGGCACCACATCGGCGAGGACGGCACGACGGTGGACGTGGTGCTGCCCTACCCGCGCTACGGCATCGGCGGCGCGGATTTGAGCTCCACGACCGACCTCACGGCGGCAAAGCTGCTGTTTCAGGTGCCGGGCTGCGACATGATCTTCGTCCTGTCCATGTACTGGATCGCCGAGGATCTGCTGCAGCAGCGCGTGCGCGAGGACAAGATCCCCTACGACAAGTGGGTGGAGCGCGGCCTTGTGCGGCTCTCTTCCGGCAACCACGTCCACCAGCGCGACGTCAAGGCGTGGTTTGTGGAGCTGCAGGAGCAGATGGATATTTACATCCCGTGGGTGGGCTACGACAGCTGGAGCGCCTCCTACTGGGTGGAGGACATGCTGGACTACTTCGGCAAGGGCTCCATGATCCCCGTGATCCAGGGCAAGAAGACGCTCAGCGAGCCCATGAAGCGCACGCACAACGATCTCGCGAGCAACCGCGTGATCTACAACAACAACCCCGTGGACAAGTGGTGCTTTGCAAACACCGCCTACGACGAGGACAAGAACGGCAACATCCAGCCGCACAAGACGAGCAGACCCACGCGCCGCATCGACGGCACGGCGGCCTATCTCGACGCCTATGTGGTACTGCTCGACAAGCAGGCTGAGTACGCGACTATGATTTGAGGTGATCCATTTGGCATTGTTTGACCGCTTCCGCAAGACGCGCACCGTGAGCCGGGTGCAGCTCGTGACGGAGCGCGGGAACGGCTTCTACAGCTGGAACGGGAAGATCTATCAGAGCGACATCGTGCGCGCCGCGATCCGCCCGAAGGTGAAGGCCGTGGGCAAGCTCCTGGGCAAGCACATCCGGGAGACCATGAAGGCCGACGGCACACGGGACATCAAGGTGAACCCGGAGCCATATATCCGTTTCCTGCTGGAGGAGCCCAACCCCTACATGACCGGGCAGATGCTGCGGGAGAAGCTGGCGACGCAGCTGTCCCTGAACAACAACGCCTTCGCGCTGATCCTGCGCGACGACAACGGCTGGCCGACGGAGATCCTGCCGATCACGGCGAGCAGCGTGGAGGCGCTGGTGGACCGCGCGGGCGAGCTCTTCCTGCGCTTCATCCTCCGCAACGGGAAGATGTTCACCTTCGCCTACACGGACATCATCCATCTGCGGCAGGACTTCAACGAGGACGACTTCTTCGGCGATCCGCTGGCGCCGGTGCTCGCGCCGCTGATGGAGATCGTGAACACGACCGATCAGGGCATTGTGAACACGATCCGCAACAGCGCGGTGATCCGCTGGCTGCTGAAATTCACGACCAGCACGCGCCCGGAGGACATCAAGAAGGCGACGCAGGAGTTTGCGGCGTCCTTCCTGGACACGACGAACGGCACCGGCGTCGCCGGCGTGGACAGCAAGGCGGACGCCATCCAGGTGGAGCCGCACGACTTTGTGCCGAACGCGGCACAGATGGACCGGACGCAGCGGCGCATCTTCCAGCTGTTCAACACCAACGCGAAGATCGTGGACAGCTCCCGCTCCGAGGAGGAGTGGGGCGCCTACGCCGATATGGAGGTCTCGCCGGTGGTGAGGCAGCTGTGCGACGAATACACGCGCAAGCTCTTCACGCGGCGCGAGCGCGGCTGCGGCAACAAGATCGTCTTTGAGGCGAACGCCTGGGACTGCACGACCACCAAGACCAAGCTCTCGCTGGTCTCCATGGTGGACCGGGGCGCGCTGACGCCGAACGAGTGGCGCGCCACGTTCAATCTCGCTCCCGTAGACGGCGGCGACACGCCGATCCGCCGACTGGATACCCAGCCCACAACGGGAGGAGGTGAGACGACGTGAAGATCAGCATCAAGGGCGCGATCATCCCGAATGAGGACAAGTGGATCTATGACTTTTTCGGCATGGACAACGTGACACCGGGCGAGGTGGTCGGCGCCATCGAGAAGAACACCGACGGCGTGCTGGACATCGACATCAACTCCGGCGGCGGCGACATCGGCGCCGGCAGCGAGATCTATGCCGCGATCCAGGCCTTCAAGGGCCGCGTGAACATCCATGTGGTGGGCTACGCCTGCAGCGCGGCGAGCGTGATCGCCTGCGCGGGGTACAGCGACATGGTCCGCACGGGCCTGTTCATGTACCACAACGTGTCGGGCGGCGCGCGGGGCGACTACCACGCGATGGATCAGGAGAGCCGCGCGCTGCAGGCGGCAAACCGCGCGATTGCCGCCGCCTACACCGCCAAGACCGGCATGGACGAGGCGACGCTGCTGCAGCAGATGGACGCGGAGACCTGGATCACGGCGGAGGACGCCGTGAAGCTCGGCTTTATCGACGAGATCGCCGAAAATCAGAATCTGAAGCTCCGCAACGCGGGCTTCGGCCTGCTCTCGCAGGAAACCATCGACCGCGTGCGTGCGGAGATGCGGAAACCGGACGCAAACGGTGACGGCAGCGGAAACACCGCCGCCGCCAACCGGCTCAAACTCTTATCTATGAAAGTGAGGAACCTGACATGAACAAGCAGAAGTATCTGAAAGACCGCGCCGCGCTGTTTGACGAGGCGCAGAAGCTTATGGAGGCCGGCGATCAGGCCGCCTTCGACGCCAAGTGCAAGGAGATCGAGGCGCTCGACGCGCAGTATGAGGCCTATGCCCGCAACGCCGCCAATCTGAGCGCGCTGCAGGGCGCGCAGGCCGTGCCCATGGCGAACGCCAACCAGACCGTGCCGGGCGCGCAGCGCGCGGCTGCGGCGGATCTGAGCGGCAACGGCGCGCGCCCCATGGCGATGAGCCGCGAGGAGCTGCTCCGCTCCCAGGCCTACCACGACGCCTACTTCCGTCACCTGACCAACGCGGACGGCGATGAGGAGCCCGCTGCCGGCGACGACGCTGCCGCCCAGGCGGAGGAGTTCCTGCACACCACGGGCATGGACAACGCCCCGCTGCCGACCACGACCCTCGACCAGATCTGGGATCTCGTGAACGGCACGCACACGCTGCTCGGCGACGTGAACATGCTCCGCACCGGTGTGCTGATCACCGTGACGAAGCACACCTCCATCGTCAAGGGCAAGGCCAAGAAGACCGCCGAGGGCGAGGCCAACGACGCCGAGGAGAACACCTTCGTGCAGGTGACGCTCGCCGGCAACGACTACAGCAAGTTCATCGACATCTCCTACGCCATGGCGAACATGGCGATCCCCGCCTTCGAGCAGTACCTGATCCAGGAGCTCAGCAAGCAGCTCGGCGAGGATATGACCGACGACGTCTACACCGAGATCAAGACCAACGTCGCCGCCGCCAACAAGATCACCGTCGCCACCTCCGGCACGCTGACCTACAAGGAGCTCTGCGCCGCCTTCGGCGAGCTGGAGCGCGTGGATCAGGTGTGCGTCTACGGCAAGCGCAAGGCGATCTTCACCCACCTCGTGGGCATGGTGGACGACAACGGCCGCCCCGTGCTGCAGCAGGATCCCACCGGCAAGATCGTGGGCGTCGCGCTTGGCGCGCAGATCAAGATCGACGACAGCGTCGAGGCCGGCAAGCTGCTGATCGGCGACGCGAAGAAGGTCACCTACAACCTCGTGACCGACATCATGATCGAGACCGACCGCGACATCAAGAAGCATGTGATCACCCACAGCGGCTACGCGCGCGGCGAGGGCGCTCTGATCGACGACAAGGCGTTCGCCCTCGTGACCGTGGGCTGATACCATGGCGGAGCTGCTGCAGGCCGTGAAGCTCAATCTGGGCATCCGGCACGACAAGATGGACAGCGACATCACGGAGGTCGTCGCGGCCTGCAAGCTGGATCTGGGCACGGCGGGCGTCCGCAAGGCGGACGACGCCAACCCGCTGATCCGGCAGGCCGTGAAGCTCTGGTGCCGCAGCCACTACAACTTCCAGGGCGAGGGCGCGCGGTATGCCGCCGCCTACGCCGCCCTGAAAGATTCCCTTGCGATGTGTGGTGACTTCAATGCGAACGAATAACACACCGTTTACGGATCTCTGCGTCCTCATCGGGGACGCAGAGACCACCGGCGCGGACGGCTACACCGACGAAACGGCGCCGGCGCGGCGGGAGATCTTCTGCAGCGTGCAGGACGGCGTGAACCGCGCGGAGTTCTACGAGGCCTACAAGGCCGGCGTGCGCCTCGCCATCACGGTGGAGGTGCACGCGGACGACTTCGACGGCGAGCGGGAGCTGGAGCACGACGGAACGCGCTACGAGATCCTGCGGACCTATCCCACCGGGCACGGAACGCTGGAGCTCAGCTGCCGGGAGGTGACGCGATGAACGAAAACACGCCGCTGCCCTTCGACGAAACGCTGCGCGAGACCGTGCAGAGCGTTGGGATTCCGGTATGCGAGCCGAAGCTCTACGAGGGCAAGGCGCTGGAATACTGCGTTTACACCTACACGGCGGTGCCGGCGGGCCACGCGGACAACACGGCGGCGGGCTACCGGCTGCTGGTGAGCCTGCACTGGTATCTGCCGACGCGGCGCCGGCCATCGAAGCGCTGGGCGCTCTGCCGGGCGATCATCGACATGGGCGGCACGCCGCCGACCGTGGAGGACGCCTCGGACGGCGACGGGCAG
>JBGUHV010000203.1:0-2568 GCA_045112425.1 Oscillospiraceae bacterium | reverse complement strand
AGCACTCCGCCGTAGGGGTCGGCGTCCTCGACGACCCTGCAAAATGCACGGATCTGATTGCCAATCCCCGGCGAATCCGCACCGTTTTCATTCTTTCAACGAACCACACGCTCCCGCGTCTTTCCGCTTGATTTTTCCCGCCGGATGGTTTACAATGTCGCAGTACACGGAGGGTTACCGAAGTGGTCATAACGGGGCGGTCTTGAAAACCGTTAGGGCGAAAGCCCACGCGGGTTCGAATCCTGCACCCTCCGCCAAACTAGCACGGTAATTTTGATAGAAATTGCCGTGCTATTCTTTTTGTGCTATGATAAAGCAACAGACGAGTTAGTGTGTCTGTCTGTGCCGTTGAAAGATGATGGATGAGGATGCTGAGATGAATCATTATAAATCATGGTCAGGGCTTAAAAAACAATTAAATGAGTGCCTGTGCGATCCACTAAAGAATCGGGTATCCTATTTCCTGACGCGCTACCATGAGGTTCATAATTCATATGGACGTGCATCAATCAAGTTGGACGGAAAAGAGCTTGTCGTTTTCTCATGGATCGACATGTGCAAGCAAGAAAGTGATGCTCACGAGCGTTGGAAAGAGACCGGTGTCTATGACAGTGATGCATTGGAACTAAAGAACAAATGGGAAAAGGGAGGCACTCTTTCCGAATGGGACTTTTTGCAGGCGGCTACAGATTTTCTTCAGATGCCAATCGCTGACGCACTAACATGCGATAATTGCCTAATACGCATTTTTGCTATATTAGACAGAAGAGTTGGAAGTCGAACCATTAAGCAAATTCAAGATAGTGAGATATATAAAACGTACCCTGAATGGGTACAGCAATTCTATACGCTTCGCTTTGAATGCTAACAGTTGAGATTTGCCGGCTAACCTAACGTTCACTTTGAAGCCCCCTTTTGGAAAGTGAACCCCCTCCTGGTAATTCTATCAAAAAAGTGAAACAAATCCAACGTCAAAACAACACCATGAGGCCATCAGCCGCCGCTAGCGGCGTCAGATTGACCGATGATGTTGTTTTTCCTTTTTCGGATCGAACCCGTTTCGTTGGGCTTTCATTCGGTTTGTCATCCTGAGCGGAGCGCGACAGCGCGGAGTCGAAGGATCTTGGCACCGCAGCCGGACAGATATGCCGCACCGTACAACTTTCCTCCATCCTATGGTGTCCGCCATGCTTCTGTGCTATCATGAACCCAAACGAGGGGAGGGCTCACCATGGAATTTGGCGCAAAGACCAGAGCCGAGATTGACAGGCTCTACAAGGGCCGTCACCACGTCGAGCTCAGCATCGGCGTCCTGCAGGACGGAGAGATCACCTTTTCCCACTGGAACCCGAGCCGGGAGGCGGACGATGCGCTCTTTGTCTATCCCGTGGGCTCAATTTGCAAGCCGTTCACCGCGTCACTGCTGGCAAAATACGTATCGGAGGGGAAGCTCGATCTGCACGCGCCGATCAGCGCATACCTCCCGGATCTGCCGGAGCGGTATTATCCGAGCCTTGAAAGCTTGCGACGCACACCTCCGGCTTCAAAACCCAGCCCTATACGCTCCTCACGACGATTCCGTTCTTCCTGCGCATGAACCGCGAGGGCGGGCTCTTTCACACGAACCCGTTTCGCGGCTATCCCACTTACGACGGCATGATGCGGATCATCCGCGACACCGTTCTGCAGGACAGGGATTATCCCTTCGTCTATTCCAACATCGGCATGGGCATCCTCGGCCATATCGTCGGGCAGGTGAGCGGCGAGGGCTTCTGGGACAGTTTGAACCGCTATCTCCGCGAGGAGCTGCAGCTGGAGCACACCTTCCTCGGCAACGTCGATCTGCCGGGCTATGACCGCAGGGAGCACCCCTGCCGCTGCTGGCAGTGGGAGAAGGAGGACGTCATCGCGCCAGCGGGAGCGTTGAACGCAACCGTCACCGACCTGCTGCAGTTCGCCCGGCGCAATCTCGACGGGTCGCTTCCGTATCTCGCCATGTGCCACGAGATCCACGGCCCCTGCGAGAAGAACGCGAACAGCGGCCTTGCCTGGCGGCTGGAGAAGGACGCGCCCATCAGCTGGCACACCGGCGCCGCCGGCGCGTTCAACGCCTTCCTAGGTATGAACCGCGAAACCGGCTCTGCCGTCGCCGTTGCGGTCAACTACGGCCTCGTCAACGCCGAGCAGATCGGCTTCTCCATCCTGAAAAACGATCTCTGAACATCGCAAATAGACGCACCGCAGCGCGGCGCGTCTTATTTTTGTGCTATTCAAGCGGCGCTTCTGCTTGCAAGATCGGAATTCTGAACACGCCGTTCAGAAATAATTTTAATATCTTATTAATTATGCGATAAAAACCGATTTTCTTTGCAATAATGTATAAAGATATGATATGATAGGGCTGACGGATCGCGCCCGCGGTCCGATTACTTTGAACGGAGTCAGCCGCCATGATCGGAGAAAGCCTCCATCCCGTTCGGGATGAACAACTGATCATGAATATCGCCCGCGGAGACCGGGATGCTCTGGCAGAGGTCTATCTGCAGCACAAGGGAGCAGTCTATGCAT
>JBGUHV010000202.1:0-5940 GCA_045112425.1 Oscillospiraceae bacterium | reverse complement strand
TCGGCCTGCAGTATCTGACGCTCTCACGCTCTGCCGGAACGCTTTCCGGCGGCGAGAGCCAGAGAATTCGTCTGGCGACGCAGATTGGTTCTTCTCTGATGGGTGTGCTTTATATTCTCGACGAGCCTTCTATCGGCCTGCATCAGCGCGACAACGAGAAGCTGCTCAAGACGTTGTTCCGTCTGCGGGATCTCGGTAACACGCTGATCGTTGTGGAGCACGATGAGGATACCATGCGTGCCGCAGATCATTTGATCGACATCGGCCCGGGTGCCGGTGTTCATGGCGGCGAGGTGGTATTTGAAGGCACGGCGGAAGAGATCTGCAATTGTGAAAAGTCCATTACCGGGCAGTACCTGTCCGGCAAAAAGACGATACCGGTTCCCGCTGTCCGCAGGAAAGGAAACGGGCATTCCATTGTGATCCGAAATGCAGCGCAGAACAATCTCAAGGGCATTGACGTGCGCTTCCCACTCGGCGTCATGACCTGCGTCACCGGTGTTTCCGGCAGCGGGAAATCCTCGCTGGTCAATGAGATTCTGTATAAAAAGCTCGCGGCAGAGCTGCACCGCGCCAAAACCCGCGCCGGAAAGTGTGACGGCGTGGACGGACTGGAATATGTGGATAAAATCATCGCAATCGACCAGAGCCCGATTGGCCGTTCGCCGCGCTCCAACCCAGCAACGTATACCGGGTTATTTGACGATATTCGTCATCTGTTTGCGTCCACACAGGACGCCAAGCTTCGCGGATATAATTCCGGGCGGTTTTCGTTCAACGTCCGCGGCGGTCGATGTGAGGCCTGCGCCGGAGACGGTCTGCTGAAGATCGAAATGCATTTTCTCCCGGACGTCTATGTGCCCTGCGAGGTGTGCCACGGCGCGCGCTATAACCGCGAGACGCTGGAGGTTCGCTATAAGAACAAGAATATTGCCGAAGTGCTGGATATGACCATCGAAGAGGCGTTAAGCTTCTTCCAGAATCAGAGCAAAATTCGGGATCGGCTTCAAACACTGTTTGACGTCGGTTTGGGCTATGTGAAGCTCGGGCAGCCTGCAACCACGCTCTCCGGCGGCGAGGCGCAGCGAATTAAGCTCGCGACGGAGCTTTCCAGACGAAGCACAGGGCAGACGGTCTATGTGCTTGACGAGCCGACGACCGGTCTGCACATTGCGGATGTACATCGGCTGACGGATATGCTCTCCAAGCTGACGGACGCCGGGAACACGGTGGTTGTCATTGAGCATAATCTGCATGTGATCAAGGTTTCAGATCATGTGATTGATCTCGGCCCGGAGGGCGGAGATCAGGGCGGCTATATTGTGTTTGAAGGTACGCCGGAGGAATGCGCCAAATGCGAGCGCAGCTTTACGGGTCAGTTTCTGAAGGCCGTATTGGAGTAATGATTAAGAGAGGGGAGAATTGACCCCATGGAAGAACCCAGAGAATTGACGGAGCTCAGCGGGAGCATAGCGGCCATTCTCTTTCAAAATGAAGAAAACGGTTATACGATTCTCCGTATGGAGGTCGACGACGGCAGCGAGGCAACCGTACTCGGCTGCATCCCCTATGCTGCGCCGGGCGAGCTGATCACGGCGCAGGGCTCCTGGGTTCGTCATCCGACACATGGAGAACAGTTTCAGGCGGAGTATGTGGAACGAACCATGCCGGAAACGGCTGAGGCGATTTACCAGTATCTCGCTGGGCATACGGTCAAAGGCGTCGGCCCTGCCACAGCGTCTCTGCTTGTAACCCGCTTCGGCGCTGATACGCTGAACGTGCTGGAGTTCCATCCGGAGAAGCTCACGGAAGTGAAGGGCATTTCCTCGCAGAAGGCGAAGGAAATCTCTCGTCAGTTTAAAAAGCAGGTCGGCCTTCGGCGGCTGATTGAGTTTCTCGCAGCCGCTTCCATTCGCCCGGTTATTGGCGTACGCGCCTATCAGTATTATGGCGACAGGGCACTGGAGGTTGTTCAGGAGAATCCATACATTCTCTCTTCCGATCTGATCGGAGCGACCTTTGCCGAGGCGGATGCACTCGCGCTGGGGCATGGCTTTGAAGGCGACAGTCCGGAACGTGTTGCTGCAGCGATTTCGTTTGAGCTCGGCTATAATGCCAGAAACGGCCATTGCTTTATTCCCAGAAATAAGCTGATCGCCGCAACCGCACAGCTCATCAGCGTGTCTGAGGATCTCACCGAAGTGGTTCTGGACGAGCAGCTGAAATCCGGCTATCTGGTATCCTGCCGTGTGGCAAATGTGGAGGCGGTCTATCTCAGTCGGCTTTATGAAGCGGAGACTTATATCACAGAGCGTCTGCTCCGCATGGTTCCCGAGTCCTACCGATATGAGGCCAATTATGAGGAGATTTCAGATCGTATTGAAGCACAGCTCAAAATCCGTCTGGCAGGGCAGCAGAAGGAGGCCATTGCGCTTGCCTGCAAGCATCAGGTGATTGCGATCACCGGCGGCCCAGGCACTGGTAAAACAACCTCTATTCGTGCGATTCTGGCGCTGTTTGACAGCCTTCGGCTGGATACGCTGCTGGCTGCGCCGACCGGGCGTGCGGCAAAACGCATGAGCGAACTGACTGGACAGGACGCGCAGACTATCCACCGGCTGCTGGAAGCGGGTATGTCTGATGATCATACAGAGATTGTTTTTCAGCGAGATGCGGATAATCCGCTGACCTGTGATGCCGTCATTTTGGATGAGTGCTCGATGGTGGACGTCTCGCTGATGAGCGCGCTGTTGAAAGCACTTCCTGCTGAATGCCGGCTGATTCTGGTGGGCGATGCCGATCAGCTGCCGTCTGTCGGTCCGGGCTGTATGTTTGCGGATGTGATTCGCAGCCGCATGATCCCGACGGTTCGTCTGACGGAGATTTTCCGCCAGTCAGCCGAAAGCAGCATTATTTCCTATGCCCACGCGATCAACAGGGGAGAGCATCCTCCGCTGGTACAAAACAAGGGAGACTTCTTTTTCCTGCGGCGGAATGATCCGGAGAAGGCGGTTGAGACCATTCTGGAGCTTTGCGCCAAGCGTCTTCCCGAGAATATGGGGATTCCGTCCTCGGACATTCAGGTACTAACGCCCACGAGACGGCACGAGACCGGCAGTGTGGCGCTCAATGCCCGTTTGCAGGAGGTGCTCAATCCGCCGGATGAGAAGAAAAAAGAGCATAAATTCGGCGAAATCATCTTCCGTGAGGGTGACCGGGTGATGCAAATTCGCAATGACTATGATATACTGTTAAAAACCCCTGACGGACTCAGCTGCAGCCTCGGCGTTTTCAACGGTGACGTCGGTCAGATTATCTCCATTGATCACGCAATGGAAACGCTCACAGTGGATTATGACGGCAAATATGCCACCTATGGCTTTGACATGCTCAACGAGCTGGAGCACGCCTGGGCGATGACTGTACATAAATCACAGGGCAGTGAATATCGCGCTGTGATTCTCGCCATCGGCAAGGCAGGACCTATGCTGCTGACGCGCAGCGTTCTGTACACGGCTATCACGAGAGCGAAGAACCTGCTGATTGCCGTCGGTGATCTGGAGACGGCGGAGCGCATGATCGACCAGCAGCGCGCCGGAAGACGCTATTGCGGACTGCGTGCCAGACTATGCGGTGAGTGCAGGTGATAGACATGATTCTGTTGGATCTGTTTTATCCGCCGCGCTGCGTGTTCTGCCACGAATTCGTGAAAAACGGCAAAATACTGGTTTGCGATCAATGCCGTGATCATCTCCCGAAAACATTCAACGCAGGGCGGCAGAAGGTGAAGTTTGTTTCCGCATGTGTTGCACCGTTCTTTTATGAAAAGGACGTGAGGGAGTCGCTCCATCGTTTTAAGTTCTTCTCGTGCACGGGTTATGCGCGCGCCTATGCACCCTATATGGCGGAGCTGATCCGGAGTGAGTTCGGGGATTCCTATGATCTTTTGACCTGGGTTCCCATCAGCCGGGAACGTATGAGAAAGCGCGGCTATGATCAGTCGAAGCTGCTTGCGTATGCGGTTGGGCGGCTGCTGGGCATTCGCCCGGTGCGGACGCTTCGGAAGATTAGAAATACCCCTCCGCAATCGATCACGGGCAATGCAAAACAGCGTCAAGCCAACATTGCGGGTGCGTATAAAGCATGGAAGCCTCAGCGGTTTGAAGGCAAACGCATTTTACTGATAGATGACATTCTTACAACCGGCTCCACGGTGTCTGAGTGTGCCAGAACACTCGGAAAGGCCGGTGCGGATCAGATTCTGAGCGCCACGGTTGCCCGCAGCCGCAGTTAAAACCGCTGTATTCTGGATATTATGATATCAAATCATATGGAGGATTTGCCTTATGATGATTTTTGAAAGAGATATTGCCATTGATCTCGGAACCAGCAACCTTTTGATTTATGTGCGCGGAAAGGGAATCACCCTGCGCGAGCCCTCCATTGTTGCTGTGGATAAATACACCGGGCGGATGCTTAAGGTCGGACAGGAAGCGCAGAAAATGCTCGGCCGCACGCCGGCGAACATTGTTGCTATCCATCCGGTCAATGCGGGCGTGATCTCCGACTATGATATGACTGCTGCTATGCTGCATGAGCTCCTTGGGCGTGTGACCTCCTTCAGTCTGTTTAAGCCCCGCGTTCTGGTCACGGTTCCCAGCAGCATCACAGGCGTTGAGGAACGAAATGTCATTGACGCGGTCATTGAAGCCGGGGCAAGAAAGGTTTATCTCGTGGAGTCTGCCGTTGCAACGGCGGCTGGTGCCGGCGTGGACATTTCCCGTCCGGACGGACACATGATTATTGACGTCGGCGGCGGCACGACGGAGATCGCTGTGGTGTCTCTCGGGGGCGTTGTGGAGTGCAAGTCTATTAAAGTTGCCGGAGACGCCTTTGATGACGCGATTGTGCGCTATGTGCGCCGCAAGCACAATGTGCTGATCGGTAAGCGCACGGCGGAAGAGGTGAAGATCAGCATCGGTTGTCTTGTCCAGCGTCCGGAAGTGGGCGTGGAGGACGTCAAGGGTCGCTGCCTGCTGACCGGTCTACCCAAGGCAGTTCGCCTGACCTCCACGGAGTTGATTGAAGCCATCGCGGAGCCTGCGCAGGAGATTCTGGAGGCGGTGCATATGGTACTTGAGGATACGCCTCCGGAGCTCGCTTCCGACGTGGCGCAAAACGGGATCCTCATGTCCGGCGGCGGCAGCCTGATTTACGGTTTTGATCAGATTATCCAGAGAGACACCGGCATTCCTACGATGGTTGTGGAGGACGCCATGGCATGCACAGCCTTCGGCGGCGGCAAGATGCTGCTGAATCTGGACAATATGACAGACGGCATGGTCAACCTTGCGCGCAAGCGCCAGCTGAAGGCTTGATGTGATGTATCAGCTGCTGAAAAAGGATGGACATGCGCGGCGTGGTTCCTTTGAGACGCCGCACGGCGTGGTACAGACGCCGGTATTCATGAACGTGGGAACGCAGGCTGCGATCAAAGGCGCGCTGTCTGCGGAGGATTTGGAGCAGATTGGCTGCCAGGTGGAGCTCTCGAATACCTATCATCTCCATGTACGCCCGGGGGATCAGCTGATCCGGGAAATGGGCGGACTTCATCGTTTTATGACATGGAACGGCCCAATTTTGACGGACAGCGGCGGATTTCAGATCTTCTCACTGGCGGATCTTCGCCATATCAAGGAAGAGGGCGTTTCCTTCCACAGCCATGTTGACGGACGCAAGATTTTTATGGGGCCGGAAGAGAGCATGCGTATCCAGTCCAATCTGGGCTCGGATATCGCCATGGCATTTGATGAATGCGTAAAGATTCCGTCTCCATATGAGTATGTGAAGGATTCCTGCGCACGCACGTTTCGATGGCTGGAACGCTGCAAAAAGGCGCTGGGCGCCTTTAACACGGAGGATAATGCGGTCAACCCCGGC
>JBGUHV010000201.1:0-5268 GCA_045112425.1 Oscillospiraceae bacterium | reverse complement strand
GCTGGATCGTGACGCCGATGCCGGCATATTCGTTGGCGGAGTACATGAGGTAGGCCTTGTATTCCTCAGGCGTCATGTAATAGCTCCACTGGTCGCCGAGGGCGCTGACCATGGCGGCGGAGGCGCCGTTTTCAATCGCGGCGGGATCGCTCTCGCCGATGTAGTTCTCGTCGATAACGGTCTTGACCTCCATGAGCTTGCGCGCCATCTTGTAGTTCGCGACGCCGCCGAAGCGGCCGAAGAACATGAGGCACATCACGCCCGCCGTGATGGCGATGCAGAGGACACAGGCTATTATCGTCACAAGCGCCGAGCGAAGCGGGGCGAAATCCGTCCGCCGGCGCGCTTTTTTTCGTTTGGTTCCCCGAGTCTGCGGGGTGTACTGTTCGTCCATGGAGTTCCTCCAATTTAGCACGCTACCGGACAGCCGATTCATGTCCCAAATCGGCTGTCCGGTTTGCAATTCAGGCACAAAGCCTCGCAGAGTTCGCGTCCGCAGACGCGAATCAAATCATATGTTTTTTTCCGGCGACATGCGCGGCGGAAAAAATTCCTTTCACGAAGTGGAGATTTTTCAGATCGCAAATCGCATTTGCGACCGAAAAATCGGAGCGCAGTGCAGCCCCTTCGATCGAAAGCCCAGCGAAGCGGGTTTCGATCGAGACGCGGAGCGTCAGGAAGCGTAGTTCAGGGGGTTCTGTCTCTCGCCGTTCACGGTGACCTCCCAGTGGAGGTGCGGGCCGGTGGAATTGCCGGTGGAGCCGACATAGCCGATCGTCTGTCCCTGCGAGACACTCTGTCCGGAGGAGACGGCGATGGAGCTCATGTGGCCGTAGAGCGTGGAGACGCCGTTGCCGTGGCTGATGACGACGCAGTTGCCGTAGCCGGAGACCCAGCCCGCCGTGATGACGGTGCCGGAATCGGCGGCGATGACGGTGGCGCCGTAGCTCGCGCCGATGTCCACGCCGGAGTGGTACTTGCTGGTGCCGTAGATCGGGTGGATGCGCCAGCCGAACTCACTCGTGATCGTATGGCAGCTCGGGCAGGGCCAGATCATGCTGCCGGTGCCGCTGGTATAGCTCGGGGCGGGCGGCGTGGTGGTCTGCTGCTGCGACTGCTGCTCCGCCTGCCGGCGGGCGGCCTCCTCGGCGGCCTTGCGGGCGGCCTCTTCGGCGGCGCGGCGCTCGGCCTCGAGCGCGGCGACCTTCGCGTCGATCTCGCGCTGCAGCTCCTGCTTGGCGGCTTCGGTCTCATTGTATGCGGCCTTGAAGGCCTCAATGTCGGCCTCGAGCGACTTGACCAGCGCCTCGGCCTCGGCGACCTGCGCCAGGAGATCGGCCTTGCGCGCCTCGAGCTCGCCCTTCTTGGCCTCTTCCTCGGCCTTGGCGTCCTCGAGCGCCTTCTCGGCCTCCTCGACCTTGGCTCTCGCGTCCATGAGCGCCTTCTCGAGCGCCTTGTCATAGCTCATGATCTCGCTGATCATGTCGATGCGCGTGAGCAGATCGGAGATGCTGCGGCTCTCGAGCAGAACGACGATGAAGGAGAGCTTGCCGCCCTCTTCCATCTCGCGCATGCGCACGCGGAAGAGCTCGGACTGCTCGGCCTCCTCGGCCTTCGCCTCCTCGAGCTCGGCCTTCTTTTCGACGATCAGGTCGGCATAGAGCTCAATCTGCTCCTGCACAACGTTGATCTCCTCCTGCGTGAGGTTGGCCTCCTGGTCGAGCGCGGCCTTCTGCTCGAGCACGCCCGCCTTTTCGTTGCGGAGTCCGTCGATCTGGTTCTGCTGCTCAACCTGCTGGGCGCGGATCTGATCGCGCTTTGCCTGCAGGGCGTCGATCTCCGACTGCGTGACGGCGTTCGCCCGCGTGGGGATGATGACCGTGAGCAGGCTCAGGACAAAGATCAGCGCCAGGATGACGCAGATCACTCTGACTGCGGTAGTACGTTTCATATTGAGAAAACCCTCCTTGGGTGGTTAGACCTTCAAGTAGTTTCTGATGGCGGAAACGCCGCCGAGCACGCCCACGAGGACGCCGACGCCGAGGAACACGCCCAGCAGCGGCAGCGCAACGGTGGAAAACGGCACCAGCACCACAAAGCCAAACGCCATGGCGGCGAGAAGCTTCTGCGTGGCGAGGTGATACACGAGCGCGACGAGCCCATAGGCCACCGCGCCGCCGAGCGCGCCGAGCACCAGACCCTCCACCACGAAGGGCAGACGGATGAAGCCGTTGGTCGCGCCGACCATGCGCATGATGGCGATCTCCTCGCGCCGCGTGAAGGTGGCGAGCTTGATCGTGTTCGTCATGATAAAGAGCGACACGACGATGAGCGTGACGACCAGAATGACGGAGACGATGCTCACGATGTTCCGCAGCGTGACGAACTTTTCCGCATAATCGAGATGCGCACGCACGTCCGCAATGCCGTCGATGCTCTCGAGGTCGGACTTCGTCTCCTGCATGAGGGAGAGATCCGCAAGGCTTATCACATAGCGGTGGCGGAAGACGGACGCGTCGATATTTTCAAACAGATCGGCGTCATAATCCGACTCGAAGGAGGCCATGGCCTCCTCGCGCGTGACAAATTCACAGGTCTCAATGTTTTTCACCTTCGAGACCTTGCTCTCCAGCGCGCGGGCCTGCTCCTCGGAGAGCTCCTCGTCCACATAGGCGATGACGCGGTTCTGGCTCTGCATCTCTGCGATCATGTTGTCGATATTGAGCGTGATGAGCGAGAAGCAGCCCATGATGAACAGGCACGCCGTAATGACCGCCACGCTCGCAAAGGACATGAACCCGTGCGTGAAAATATTTTTAATGCCCTGCCCCAGCAGGAAGAAAAATCTACTCATTCTCATAGCCGTAATACCCATCCATACCGTCGCTGATCACCTTGCCGGAATCAATGGCGATAACGCGCTTGGAAAACGCGTTGACCAGCTCCTTTTCATGCGTGACCACGAGAACCGTCGTGCCCAGCTCGTTGATCTTCTCCAGCAGCAGCATCAGATCGAGGCTGCGCACCGGGTCGAGATTGCCCGTGGGCTCGTCCGCAATGATCATGCGGGGATTGTTCACCAGCGCGCGGGCGATGGCGACGCGCTGCTGCTCGCCGCCGGAGAGCTCCTCGGGGCGGCGCTTTTCATAGCCGGCGAGACCGACCAGCTCGAGCACCTGCGGCACGCGCTTGTTGATCTCCTTCTTTCGCGCGCCGACCACGCGCATTGCAAAGGCCACGTTTTCAAACACGGTCATCTTGTCGATCAGGCGGAAGTCCTGAAAGATGACGCCCAGCGTGCGGCGCAGGCGGGGCAGACGGCGCAGGCGGATCTTTTTCAGATCGAAGCCGTTGACGTTGAGCTCGCCCTCCGTGATGCGCTCCTCGCCCGTGAGCAGCTTGATGATCGTGGTCTTGCCGCTGCCGGAGGGCCCGACCAGAAACACAAACTCTCCGTCGCTGATGGAAAAGCTCACGCCATCCAGCGCCACGGCGTTCGTGTTCTGATAGACCATCCGAACGTCCTTGAATTCTACCATAAGCTGTGTCCTTTCTGCGGAGAGAAAAAACTCTCCGTTTCATGCGGAAAGCCGCAGGAGTTTCCTCCAACGGCTGTCACGTACCCGCTGAATGATACCAGATTACACCGCGGGAAATGTAACCTGAAAGTGAATTTTTTGAAAATTCGGCTCAGAATTTGTTGCTGTTCTGGCTGTTCAGATACTGTTTTACCATCACTGCAACCTTGAAGAGGATCGCGTCTTCAAACTCGCGCAGATCGAGACCGGTGATCTTCTTCACCTTTTCGAGACGATAGACGAGCGTGTTGCGGTGCACATAGAGCTTGCGCGCCGTCTCGGAGACGTTGAGGTTATTCTCGAAGAAGCGGTTGATCGTATCGAGCGTGTCGTCGTCGAGCGCTTCGATCGGGTTTTTCTTGAACGCCTCGGAGAGGAACATCTCGCACAGCGTCACCGGCAGCTGATAAATGATGCGGCCGATGCCGAGATTCTCATAGTGGATGACGGGCTTCTCGTTCTCAAAGACCTTGCCCACGTCGATGGCGACCTGCGCCTCTTTATAGCGGTCGGCGAGCTCGCGCAGATGGCGGGCGGTCGTGCCGATGCCGATGACGGTTTCGATGTGCTGCGTCTCGCGAATGTCGCGCACGAGATCCTCGGCCAGCGCGCACATCTGCTCGGAGGCGTCCTCATTCGTGAGCTCCTTGATGATGACGATGTCCGACTCGCTCACGGAGAGCACGAAGTCGTGCTGCCGATCGGGGAAGCGGTTCTGCACATGCTCCAGGACGGCAATGTCGTTGCCCTCGAGCTGGCGCACCAGCAGAACGGCACGGGGCACGTCCGTGGTGAAGTGCAGCTCCTTGGCGCGGACATACACGTCGCCGGGGAGAATGTTGTCGCTGATGATGTTTTTGACGAAGGCGGCCTTGTTGTGCTTCTCCTCGAAGTTCGTGCTCGCCTCGTTCATGCCGATGGCGGCGAGAATGCAGATGCCGCGCGCGAGCGAATCCGTGCCCGCGACAAAAACGGCATACTCAAAGCGCGCCGCGCTGCCGGAGAGAATTTTATAGGTGCGCTCCGCGGTGGTGAACAGCGGCTCGGTCGCCTCCGACACGGCTGCGGAGAAATCCTCCAGCCGCGTGCCGATGGTCGCCAGCTCGCTGCACGCGATCACGAAGCCCTGCTCGTCCACGACGCCGATGACGCGGTCCGTGGCTTCCTTCATCTGAACGATTACGCCTTGGAAAATTCTACTGGACATAGTTGCTCCTCCCAATCTAAAAGCGTCTCCTCAAGCGCTTCCATTTCCAGTCGCACTCTAAATAATAGCCGATTTCTGTGCATTTTTCAATAGAAAAGTGCCTCTTTTTTGTGAACAATTTTAGAATAGGTCGATTTATATTACAAAAAGTAAAAGCTTTTGAATATATTTTTGACTATATGTTGATTAAAACCGCCTCGATTTCCGCCTCTGTGAGCGCGCGGAAGGCGCCCGGCGGGAGGGACTCGTCCAGCCGGAGCGAGCCGATCCGCTCGCGGTGGAGCGCCGTCACCGGGGCGCCGCGGCTCGCGAGCAGGCGGCGGACGAGGTGGTACTTCCCCTCCGTGACCGTGACGCGGCAGCGGTTTTCCCCGAGGAGCTCGAGCCGCGCGGGGAGGCACTGCGTTCCGTCGCGCAGCGTGACGCCGGCGGCGAGGGGGGCGGCATCCTCCGGCGTGAGTTCTCCGTCCGTCTCGGGGAGGT
>JBGUHV010000200.1:0-2745 GCA_045112425.1 Oscillospiraceae bacterium | reverse complement strand
GATTGCGCGCACGCTCCCGGCCTTTTCACACAGCGTGTGCACCAGATGCGCAAAGAGGCCCGCCTGCCGCAGCCCGGCGACGACCGTCATCAGGCAGTAGAGCAGCGCAAGCGTGCGCAGGTCGAGATATTTGAGATATTCCGCGTCCGGCGGCACGAAAAAGCAGCTGACGAGCGCGGCAACCGCCGCAATGAGCAGCACCGGCTCGCGCCGGACAAAGGAGCGAATTGCAGCCATAAAAAACACCGTCCATCGGTCGTTAACGAGCGCATTGTAGCATAAAGCAAAGCACTGCACAAGTAGGGGACGGCGTCCTCGACGTCCCGCGCAGAACTGCCTGACGAATCTGCCGGTCTTCGGCGCCCTCGCACCGCAGCGGTTCCGGTTGCGCCGCTGTCTGATTTGCTGTATAATCACAACAGAAACACACGCGGAAAGGAGCGCGCCGTGAAAACCAAACACCTTCTGCTCACCGGCCTTGCGCTGGTGCTCGTTTGCTTTGCCGTCATGACCGTCATGGGGCGCACCTGCGTCTATACGCTGCGCACGGTCAACATGCCGGGAACGGCGGAGGACTATACCGTCACCTTCGACCCCGAGCCCGCGCCCGTGGAGCTCGTCGAGCGCGCGATGGCGGACGGCAGACTCACGCTCACGTTCCGCTCCGTCCATCCCGGCTCGGTGTTCTTCGAGGTGGCGGGGCCGGAGAACTTCGGCTATCTGGAGAAGCTCTATGTCCACCGCCTCGGCGCCATCTCGGTCGATACGCTCTTCGGCCCGATGCGCGGCGGCCGCGTCATCCCCGTCGCGGCGGCGGCGTTTCTCGCGCTCCTGCTCTGGACGGTCATCCGCCGCTACCGCGCGGATATGCGCCGCTCGATGTATCAATACCGCAACATCCGAAACCTCGGCTGGATCATCTTCCTCTCCGCGCTCCTGCTCGGGCAGGTGCAGAATCTGCTTACCGGCAATTCGGTGATCGACCAGCTCACGAGCACGATGAACGCGGCCTCCATGCTCTCGTATCTGGCCTTTCCGGTTGCGTTCGTGGTGTCCGTCCTCGTCGCGTTCACGAGCGCGCGGCTCATGCGCCGCGAGGGGCGAACCTGGCGCAACATGCTCGGGCTCATCCTCGGCGTGCTCATCTGCCTCGGCACCCTTGCGCCCGCCGTGATCGATGAATTTTCGCAGCGCACCATGATCTTTGATGCGCACAATGAGCGCGGCGCCTCGCTCTATATCGTCATGGCGATCAAAAACGGGATGCTCACCATCGTCACCTATCTCGAGTGCATTCTCCTGAGCACGATCATCCTCTCCGTCAAGGCGGCAAGGCACATTCCCGCCTTCGACAAGGACTATCTCATCATCCACGGCTGCCAGATCAAAACCGACGGCAGCCTCACGCCGCTGCTGCGCGGCCGCGCCGACGCCGCGCTCAAGTTTGCCCGGATGCAGCGCGAGCAGGCGGGGAAGGAGCTCGTCTTCGTGCCCTCCGGCGGTCAGGGTGCGGACGAGGTCATCTCCGAGGCAGAGGCCATCCGGCGCTATCTGCTCGACTCCGGCGTGCCGGAATCGCAGATCCTTCTGGAGGACAAGTCGGAGAACACCGAGGCGAACCTCCGCAACTCCGCCGCGCTCATCCGCGCTCGGGAGGGGGGCGCGGATGCGAACATCGCCATCGCCACCACGAATTACCACGTCTTCCGCGCGGGGCTCCTCGCCGAGGAGATGGGAATCCATGTCGAGGGTATCGGCAGCAAAACGCGCACCTATTTCTGGATCAACGCCTTTGTGCGCGAATTCATCGCCACGCTCTGGTCAGAGCGCCGCCGCCATGCGCTCATCGTCGCGCTGCTGGTCGCGCTCACGCTCCTCGGCGTGTGGACGGTGTATCTTTCCATTGTTCTTTAATTTTTTGAGATAGAAGGAGGAAACCAGCTTGAGCTTTTACAAAAAGCACTATGACGTCGTCATCATCGGCTGCGCACTGGCCGGCATGTCCGCCGCGCTGCAGCTGCAGGCGAAGGGCGTGAAGGACATTCTCATCCTCGAGAAGAACAACATGCCCGGCGGCGTCGCCACCGACTTCGTGCGAAACGGCTTCGAGATCGAGGCCTCCCTGCACGAAATGATGTCCATCGGCCCGAAGGACAACCGCATGGTCGTCGGCGAATGGTTCGATGAGATGGGGATCGACATTGACTGGCTGCCCGTGCCGGAGTGCTACCGCGTGCTGCTCCCGAAGGAGAACATCAACGCCATCCTGCACGACGGCTTCGAGCGCATGGCGCGCGACGTCGACGCCGTCGTTCCCGGCACCTATCAGAAGGTCTATGACCTCATCATGCTCTGCGACCGCGTCACACGCAGCATGGACGTCATCTCCGTCACGCCCATGAGCAAGGTGAAGATGCTCATGGAGCACCCCGACTTCGTCAAGGTCGCGGGCTACAGCGCGAGCGAGGTTCTCAAGACCTTTGACCTCCCGCAGAAGGCCATCGACATGCTCGTGCCCTACTGGATCTATGTCGGCGCGCCGATGGACGATCTGCCGTTTACGATCTATGCCTACTGCATGGCGGACTACTTCCGCGGCAGCTTCATCCCGCGCCACCGCTCGCACGAGATGAGCATGCGCCTGCAGCAGAAGGTCGAGGAAAACGGCGCGCAGATCGAGTTCCGTCAGGAGGTCGAAAAGATCTTTGTGAAGGACGGAAAGGTCACGGGCGTGCGCACCCACCG
>JBGUHV010000199.1:0-6443 GCA_045112425.1 Oscillospiraceae bacterium | reverse complement strand
TCGACGTGATCGCGGGCGTTGCGTTCAGCGTGATTTTGTATCTGCTGATTTACGTTCTGCTGAAAAAGCCGCTCAACCGCATCGGTGCAAAGCAAAAGACAAGGGATCGCTGATCGACCCCTTGTCTTTTTTAGAATTCCCTCTTTTGATAAAACCGGATGGCGAGCAGCCAGCTGAGCGCGAAGCACACCGCGCCGATGACCGGAAACAGCCACAGGAAGGAGGGGAGAGCCCCGTCGAACAGATCGTTCGCCACACCGGCTGAGGCGCCGGAGGCGCCGCCGACGAGCACCAGCGTGGCATAATACCAGAGGCGGCCCTTCTCCACGCCGTATTTGAACATCATTGGCAGGCTCACGGCGCTCACAAACAGCGCGAGCCCAAAGATCCCGCAGAGGAGAGAGAGCAGCATCTCCATCGGATAGCGCCGGACGATCAGGTGCACCAGCAGCGTCAGCGCCAGCATGACGGTCATGCAGCCGAGACCGAGCAGATACTTCGCGCTCACGAGCTGCGCTCTCGTAACCGGCAGCGCGCCGCTGAATTCCTGCCACTTGCAGCGCTCGTCATAGCTCAGCAGCGTGGACGGCAGAAGGCCGGAGATCATGATCGGCATCAGCATGAAAAAGGCGTTGTCCTGAGAGATTGCGCTCATGCCGATGAAGATCACGCAGATGAAGGCAAACGCCCTTGTTGCCCGCATGAGCATCAGAAGCTCTTTTTTCATCAGACCTTTCATCGACCGTCGCCTCCTTTCACCATGAATACAAACAGCTCCTCGATCCCAATGGGGGAGAGCGTGAGATTGCCCGCGGCCTTCCGCCGGAGAATCACCTCGGCCCCGTAAGGGGTCTCTTTTTTGCCGATGACTGCCGCCGGGTCGAGCGAGCGCAGCGTCTCGAGATCGCAGCGCAGCAGGCCGTATTCCTCATACAGAACGTCCTTTTCCTCGTTTAAGAGCAGCTGCCCCTTGTGGAGGAAGGCAATGTAATCGCAGAGCTTTTCGAGATCGCTCACGATGTGGCTTGAAAGCAGAATGCTGTGCTCCGGCTTGCGCGTAAATTCGGAAAGAATATCGACCACCTCGTCGCGCACGACGGGGTCGAGACCGGAGGTCGGCTCATCGAGAATCAACAGCCGTGCGTGGTGGCTCATAGCCGCCGCGATTGCGAGCTTCATCTTCATGCCCTTGGAGAAGTCGCTGAACTTCTTCTCCTGCGGCAGCTCGAAGCGGCGCAGGTAGTCCTGCCAGACCGCGTCATCCCACTGGCGGTAAATGTCCTTGAGAAAGCTCCGGATTTCCTTTGCGTTCAGCATGCTCGGAAAGCCCGGCTCGTCGAGCACGACGCCGATCTCGTTTTTGTCGAGCTTCTTCGCGTCCTGCCCGAGGATCGTGATGCTCCCGGCATCCGTGCGCAGAAGACCGAGCATGAGCTTGATCGTGGTGCTCTTGCCGGCGCCGTTTTCCCCGATGAGGCCGAGAATCGTTCCCTCCGGAACGATCAGATCCACCGGGCCGAGAGTGAAGTCCGGAAAGGACTTCTTCAGCCCTTTCAATTCAATTGCGTTCATACGATTTCCTCCATTGCGTCGTGCAGCATTTCGCGCACGTCCTCCTCCGAGAGCGCGCAGCGCTTGGCGAGCACTGCCGCCTCTGCGAGCTTTTCCTCCAGCTGCCGCAGATGCTCCTCGCGCAGAAGCGCCGGGTTCAGTCCCGCCACGAAGCAGCCCTTGGCGGGCACGGTGTAGAGATATCCCTCGCGCTCGAGCTCCTCGTAGGCGCGCTTGGTCGTGATGACGCTGATGCGCAGATCCTTCGCGAGATTTCGCATCGAGGGGAGCGGTTCGTCGGCAGAGAGCGCGCCGGAGAGAATTTGATCGCGAATCTGCGCGCAGATCTGACTATAGATTGGCTCGCCGCTCTGATTGTCCAGTAAAATGGTCATGCCATCACCTCTGCATAATCTGTACATATACAGTATACACAGTATACACAAAAAGTCAAGCCTGTTTTGAAACAGGCTTGACTGACTTTTTTACCATAGACTTGTCCACGGCTCGATCTCCGGGGGATCCTGCTCGAAGCAGAGGATTTCTCCGGTCTCGGGGTGGGCGAAGTGGAGGCAGTGGCTCCAGAGCGCGATGGGGCCGTCGTCCGGGAGCGTGCTGTATTTCCTGTCGCCCCAAAGGGGGAGACCGCGGCTCGAGAACTGGCAGCGGATCTGGTGTGTCCGTCCGGTCTGCAGGAAGATCTTCACGAGCGAGAGACCGTTTCCGGTTGAGAGCACCTCATAGTCCAGAATCGCCTCCTGCACGCCCTTGCCGGGCTTTGTGGTCACGAAGGTTTTGCGCTCCTTCGGGTCGCGGTCGAGCAGATCGCGGTAGGTGCCGGAGAGCGCCTCCGGCTCGCCGTGCACGACGGCGAGATAGGTCTTCCCGAAGTCGTGCGCGCGGATCTGCTCAGAGAGCTTCGACGCCGCCTCCGGCGTGCGCGCCAGCACCATCAGCCCCGCCACAACGCGGTCGAGCCGGTGCACCGTCCGCACGCAGGCTTTGGGATCGCCCAGCGCCTCGCGCGCCAGAGACGGCAGGCCGCCGGGCTCGTCGGTAGAGAGCACCCCGGCGGGCTTGATGACGACCAATATAGATTTGTCCTGATAAATGATTTTCATAAGCGTTCAAAAGAGAGGGGAGTGCAGAGCTTTGAAACTCCACACTCCACACTCCAAACTCCACACTTTTTAGCTGATCTTCAAGGTCTCCCACAATGTATTCACATAGTCCAGCGTCTCCTGATCCAAATTGCGGTAGGCATACTGGTTGAACATGTCGGAGAACTCGTCCGTGAAGCGATAGAGAATCTCCATCGTCTCCTCGCCCATCTCGTCGATGTAATCCTCGTTCTCGTAGACGAGGCTGTTCGGGCTCGCGTAGTAAATGTACTCGGCGTTCGCGACGGCGGGCTCTTCGCTCAGCATGAAGTTGATGAAGATCTCCGCCAGCTCCTGGTGCTGGCAGCCCTTCGGAATGCACATGGCGTCGACGAAGAAGTTGGTCGGCTCGGGATAGTAGAACTGCAGATCCACATTGTCAGACTGCGAATCGATCATGGTGAAATAGTCGCCCGCGTAGTAGGCGGCGATGGCGGCCTCGCCGGACTCCATCATGTTGTAGATTTCGTCCATGACGTAGCTCTTCACGAGCGGGTGCTGCTCGGCGAGCATCTGCAGGGCGTCATCCCATACGGCGTGATCCGTGGAGTTTACGTCATTGCCCGCGCGGTAGATCGCCGTGGCAAACGCGTCGCGGGAGTTATTGAACTGCAGAATGTTCCCGGCGTACTTCTCATTCCACATGAGATCCCAGGTGCCGATGTCGGCCTCGTCCACCTGATTGGCATCGTAGATCACGCCGACCACACCGTAGGTATACGGCACGGTGTATATATCGTCCGGGTCGTAATAGAGGCCGCGGAAGCTCTCGGAGATGTACTCATAATTCGGGATATTCGCATAGTTGAGCGGCACAAGCATATCCTCCGCCGCCATGCGCGCGATCATATAGTCCGAGGGGATCACAAGATCGTAGCTCACGGCGCCGCTCTTGAGCTTGGCGTACATGTCCTCGTTCGAGGCGTAGGTCTCATAGTTGACCTTCACCGGATAGCCGTACTCCTCAAGGTACCACGCCTCGAAGGCCTTGATCGTGTCGAGCGTATCCTCCGAGCCGTCGGAGATGTATTCGCCCCAGTTGTAGACGTTCAGCTCCACAGGCTTCGGGCGCGTGATGCCGATGGCGGCGATGATGATGATCGTGAGACCGAGAATGGCGCCAACGATGGCCATGCCGCGCTTGTTGCTGTCGCCGCGGGGCTTCTTGCCCTTGGCGGCGCGTTTGGCGGTGCGGGCCTCCTTCATGCGGCGGCTGTCGTCCTCGTCGACAAGGTTCGTGAGCAGCAGCAGCGCGAGGATCGTGAAGAAGATGATCGTCGCAAGGGCGTACATCTTGGGCGTGACGGTCTTCTTCGTCATATTGTAGATGCGGATCGGCAGCGTCTGGAAGCCGTTGCCCTGCGTGAAGTAGCTGATGACGAAGTCGTCAAGCGACAGGGTGAAGGCCATCATGAGACCCGTGATGATGCCGGGGAGAATCTCCGGCACCTCCACGCGGAAGAACGCGCGCAGCGGCGTGCAGCCGAGATCCATCGCGGCCTCTGGCAGGGAGGGATCCATCTGCTGCAGCTTCGGCAGCACCTGCAGAATGACATAGGGCAGACAGAAGGTGATGTGCGCGATGAGCATCGTCCAGAAGCTGAGACTCGTGCTCAGCCCGAACAGACGCCCCACAAACACGAACATGAGCATCAGGGAGATGCCGGTGATGATATCGGGGTTCATCATCGGAATGTTCGTGACCGTATCAAAGGCGATCTTGAGATATCTCCGGCGCAGCCGGTGGATGCCAACGGCGGCAGCAGTTCCCATGACGGTGGAGATGATCGAGGCGGTCACGGCGAGCACCAGCGTGTTCTGCAGGGCGCGCAGCGTCTCCTCGTCCTTAAACAGCTCCCGGTACCACTTGACCGAGAAATCGGAAAATACGCTCAGGCTCTTCGTGGCGTTGAAGCTGAACACGAGCAGAATCGCAATCGGCGCGAAGAGAAACAGGAAGATGAGCGCGGTGTAAATTTTTGCGGCAGGTTTCATTTTCATGTCACACACCTCCCGCCACGCGGCTGTCGGTATAGCGCTTCATGAGCGCCATGGCGACGAGCAGAATGACCATCAGAATGAAGGCGATGGCGGCGGCAAAGTGGAGATTGTTCGCCACATACTGCCCCTCAATCGCGTCGCCGATGAGGAAGAACTTGCCGTTGCCGAGCTTCTGAGAAATATAGAACGTGCTGATCGAGGGGATGAGCACCATCGTCACGCCGGAGACCACGCCCGGCAGACTCAGCGGGAAAACCACGCGGCGCAGCGTGGAGATGTTGTTGCAGCCGAGATCGTGCGCCGCCTCGAGCAGGCGCGGGTCGAGCTTGGCCATGATGGAATAGATCGGCAGAATCATATAGGGGAGATAGTCATAGACCATGCCGATCACGACGGCGCTCTCCGTGCCGATGATGTGCATTCTTCCGAGATGGAGATTCGCGAGAAGGTTATTCAGAAGACCCGTGTCCTGCAGGATCGTCATCCACGCGTAGGTGCGGATGAGGAAGTTCATCCACATCGGGATCATGATGAGTGTGATGATGGTCTTCTGCACCTTCGGGCGTGCGCGTGCGATGATATAGGCGATGGGATAGCCCATCAGCAGGCACACGATGGTGGAGATCACGGCGAGCTTCACAGAACGCCAGAAGATCACCATGTAGGTGCGCACCTGCAGCGTCTCACCGTTGTCGCCCGTGACGGTGCTCTTGGCGGTGAAGAACTTCGTAATGTTATCGAAGGTAAAGTGCATGTTGTTGTCCGTGAACGCGTAATACGCCACGAAGATCAGCGGAACCAGAATGAACAGCAGCGCCCACACGGAGTAGGGGGCGAGCGCCATTCGGGTCACGGAGCTTTTGCGACCTCTCATTCCTCGTCCTCGCTTTCCGCAACGCTCAGCTCGTCCATCTCCATGCTGTAGGAGGAATAGTCGCCGAACATGCCGGAGTATTCAGATTTTTTCATGATGTGGATTGCGTCGGGCTCGATGTAGATGCCGACCTTCTCGCCCTCCGCGGCGTAGTCCGTCGTCTGGATCATCCACTTGAAGCCGTTGATATCCACGATGATCTCATAGTGCACGCCCATGAAGGTCACGCTGGTAATGAGACCCTGCAGCATGCCCTTTTCGAGCGGAACAATGTCCACGTCCTCGGGGCGGACCACAACGTCGACCGCCTCGTTTTTTCCGAAGCCCTTGTCCACGCACTCGAAGGTGTGTCCGGAGAAGGTGACCTTGAAATCCTCGCGCATGACGCCGTCGACGATGTTGCTCTCGCCGATGAAGTCCGCGACGAAGGCGTTTTTCGGCTCGTTATAAATATCCGTCGGGGTGCCGATCTGCTGGATGCGGCCGTCGGACATGACGACAATCGTATCTGACATGCTCAGCGCCTCCTCCTGATCGTGCGTGACGAAGATGAAGGTGATGCCGGTGGCCTTCTGGATACTCTTGAGCTCCTGCTGCATATCCTTGCGCAGCTTCAGATCGAGCGCGCCGAGCGGCTCATCGAGCAGCAGCACCTGCGGGCGGCTCACAAGGGCGCGTGCGATGGCGACGCGCTGCTGCTGACCGCCGGAGAGATTCGTCACGTTGCGCTTTTCAAAGCCGGTGAGCTTCACGAGCTTGAGCATCTCCGCGACCTTCTGCTCGATCTCGTCGCGCGGTACCTTCTTCTCCTTGAGCGGGAAGGCGACATTGTCGAACACGTTCAGGTGGGGAAAGAG
>JBGUHV010000198.1:0-15071 GCA_045112425.1 Oscillospiraceae bacterium | reverse complement strand
CGCGCCCGTGCTGATGGTCGGTGTGGTTGCCGCCGATCTCCGTGCGCCCGGGGGCGGAAAAGAGGGCGGCCTTGTCGGCGTGCGCCGGATAGCGCGCGGCAAAGGCCGCGGCGACGCGCCGGGCGCGGGCATGATCCGCCGAGCCGTAGAGCATGCGCAGGGCTTCGTCCAGCGCGCCGGAGGCAATGGTGTTCAGGAGCTTCATGCGCTCTCCCCTTCTTTCTTTCTCGTGAGATGCAGCTGCGCGGCGCCGTAGTCGCCGAGCATGCGCGCCATGGTATAGCCCGCATACATCAGCGCAGCGCCCGTGAGGGCGGCGCCCGTTTCTTCGATTTCATAAACCGCCTCGGGATCGAGACCCTTGAGGCGAATGTGCGGCGCCGCCTTGAAGGGCTCGACGTTCTGCACGACGAGGCTCACGATGCTGCGGCTTTGATCCTCGCTCACGGTCTGCCAGGCGGTGAACCAGGTATTCGTCTCGTCCGTGAGGCGGTAATAGAGCCCATTCTGCGCCACGTCCTCGTCCGCGCGGAAGCGGCGGATCTGCGCGCGAATCTCGTCCTTCTCGTCGTCGGAGAGCTTCGTGAGATCGAGCTCATAGCCGAAGGCGCCCGCCATGGCGACGACGGCGCGGGTGTTCAGCGGCGTGGTGCGCCCGGTCTGGTGGTTGGGCGAGGCGGAGACGTGCGCACCCATGGCGCTCATCGGATAGCCGAAGGAGCTGCCGCGCTGGATCTTCAGCCGCTCAATCGGATCGGTATCGTCCGAGAGCCAGATCTGCGGCACATAGTAGAGCATGCCGGCGTCAAACCGGCCGCCGCCGCCGGCACAGCCCTCGAAGAGCACGTCCGGGAAGGCCGCCGTGAGCCGCTCGAGGAGATCATAGACGCCGAGGACATAGCGGTGCATCACCTCGCCTTGCCGCGCGGCGGGCAGCGCTCTGGAAAACACGTCGGACAGCGAGCGGTTCATATCCCACTTGACGTAGGAAATGTCGTGCTCGCGCAGGAGCGCGGAGAGCGTGTCGAAGAGATAATCGCGCACGTCGGCGCGGGTCATGTCCAGCACGAGCTGGTTGCGCGCCATGATCGGCGCCCGGTCGGGCACGGTGAAGGCCCAGTCGGGGTGGGCGCGGTAGAGATCGGAATTTTCGTTCACCATCTCGGGCTCGATCCAGATGCCGAACTGCAGACCGAGCGCGGTGATGCGCGAGATCAGATCGCCGAGGCCGCGCGGGAGCTTCTCGCGGTTTTCAAACCAGTCGCCCAGACCGGCGTTGTCGTCCGTCCGGCCGCGGAACCAGCCGTCATCGAGCACAAAGAGCTCCGCGCCGACGTCCTTCGCCTCGCGCGCGAGCGCGAGCAGGCGGTCGGCGTCGAGATCGAAATAGGCCGCCTCCCAGCTGTTGACCAGCACGGGGCGGCGCGCCTGCGCAAACCTGCCGCGGCAGACGCTGCGCCGCAGGAAGCGGTGGTACTGCTGGCTCAGCCGCGTGAGCCCGTCGGCGAAGGAGAGGATCGTCTCCGGCGCGGTGAAGCGCCCGCCGGGCTGCAGCGTCCAGGAAAAATCGAGCGCGCTCACGCCCATGACGACGCGCACCGCGTCGGTCTGGCTGCGCTCGATCTCCGCCGAGAAGCTGCCGGAATACATGAGCATGACGCCATAGCAGTCGCCGGCGTCCTCCGTGGCGCCGTGATCGCAGAGAATGACAAAGGGGTTGAGCTGGTGGCTGGACATGCCGCGCTCGGAGCCGACGGTAACGACGGCGTGCGGCAGCGAGAGCCGCTCCGGCTGGCGCTCGAGGCAGTGGCGGCCGTGAAAATGCATCAGATCCCAGTCGCCAAACGGGAGATCGAGGCAGACGGAGGCCGCCTTCTCGAGCGTGACGGGCGCATCGCCGTCGTTTTGAAACTCGGCGGCGCGGGTGATGACGTCGAGGCCCTGATACACGCCGTAGAACAGCTGCAGGTGCAGCCCGGTCGCCGCATCGCGGAGCATAATTGCAAGCGTCATGCAGTCGCGCTCGCAGTCATGCCCCGCCGGCAGGCCGCGCAGGGCGTATTTTCCCTCAAAGATCACATGGGATTCATAGCGCCAGTCCGCGCCGCGCGCGCCGTTGGCGCCGACGACGACGGCAGCCGGCACGCGGTAGTCGCCGAAGTCCGCGGTGCTGTATTCCTGCGGAATCACGTCCGGACTCGGCGCGCGCTCCATGCGGTGCTCATAGCGGTTGCCGGAAAAGCCGAGATCATAAAAGCGATGGAGGCTGCTCAGATCCTGAAGCCCCGTGTCGCGCCCGTAATAGAGATGGCGCAGGCAGCCGAGCTCGTCGATCTGCAGCTGATAGGCGGTGGACGCCGTGTGCAGGGTGAAGACACGGTTCTCGCGGTCAAAATGGATGCTCATGAATGTTTCCTTCCTGTTGCAAAATTCAAAATCAAAGCGGCTGCTTTGATTTTGAGAGGAGGATTGACTTTCGCCGTCATCCTTGTGAGGCTATGGCCTCACAAGGTGACTTGCGCAAGTCAATCGGACGTGGTGTCAGCGGGGATATATCGGATGGGCAGGGCGCAGCGCTCGCCGGAGAAGACGCGGTCGGGATCGAGCAGGATCTCCACCGCGGCCTCGGCCATCTGGGCGATGGGCTGCTCAATCGTGGAGCAGGCATATTTCCCGGTGGCGTAATCGGCGATGCCGTCATAGCCGATGACCTGCACCTGACCGGGGATTGCCACCTCGCGCGCGCGGAGAAACGCGATCACGCGGGCGGCGAGATCGTCCGTGTTGCAGAAAATGCCGTCATAGGCGAGCGCGCCGTCGCGCAGGTGCTGATCGAGAAAGCGGTAGATCGGCGCCTCGGTCTCCCAGTCGCGGAGGATCAGGCGCGTATAGTCCGCGCCGAGCGCGCGGCACTTGTGCTCAAAGCCCTCGCCGCGGCGGTCGGCCTCGCCCCGGATCTCCGAGCCGATGCGCACGAAGAGGAGCTTTTTGCAGCCGAGGGAGAGGAGCTTTTCCGCCGCGAGCTCGCCGCCGGCATAGTTGTCGGACGAGACGCACGGCACGCTGTAATTTAAATGACGGTCGATTGTGACAATCGGGAGGGAATTGTCCGCCTCCAGATCGGGGCTGTAGGTCAGGGCGATGACGCCGTCGGCCTTGTTCTGGCGCACCATGTCGAAGCACTTCTGCTCCGCCTCGGGGTCAAAGTCCGTGATCATCAGGAGGCTGCGGTAGCCCCGGCGCATGAGGCAGGCCGTGAGCTCGTCCGTCAGGTGGGCAAAAAAGGGATGGTGCAGCGACGGCATGACGAGCGCGACGCAGTTGGTCTTGTTCGTCTTGAGTCCGCGGGCGTAGGTGTTCACATGATAGCCGAGATCGCAGATGGCGTCCTCCACGCGGCGGCGGTAGCTCTCGCCGACGGGGATGCCGTTGATGACCTTGGACACCGTGCCGATGGAGACGCCCGCCTCGCGGGCGACGTCCTTCATCGTGGGCGGCGCATCGGATCGGCGCATGCTGCTCCCTCCTTTTAAAAACAATTCGCTGCGAAAATTATACTCAAAAAAGCCGGGAATGTAAATGGGGTTCCTCGCGCAGTTTTTTGCGCATTCGGCGCAGACTGTGATGAATCTCAATGTATAAAAAAAAGCAAGTAAAATGTGCAGAATTCACAAAAGTTAAGAAAATGACACGGCAAAACGGGCATGGTGTTGACACTTTCGTACCAATATGTTAATTTTATTGGTACGAGGTGTGAAACGATTCACGGCCGCGCCGAGGCAGTCACCAGCCGAGGCGCGAAACCGCGGAAAGTCAGCACCAAAATCAGGAATCTGTGAATGACAGAAAGGAAGTAATCCATGAAAAGAACACTCGCATTGCTTCTCGCTCTCGTGATGATCTTTGCGCTCGCCGCCTGCGGCAGCAAGGACAACGCCAGCGGAAGCGCCGGCGGCGATGCCGCCGTCAGCGGCGACGGTCTCACCATCTTCAACTCCAAGATGGAGATCCAGAGCCAGATGGAAGAAATGGCAGCCCGTTACTCCGAGGAGAAGGGCATCCCCGTTGAGGTTTACTACTCCTCCGACACGGTTGCGGCGCACATGTCCACCCGTTATGCCTCCAACGAGCCCTACGCCCTCGCCATGGTCGATGCGAAGGACATCTACTCCCTCGGCCCCGAGCATGCTGTTGATCTGAGCGGCGAGCAGTGGGTTGGCGACACCACGCAGGCCATCTCTGTTGACGGCAAGGTTCTCGGCTTCCCCGTCTGTGTTGAGGCCCGCGGCCTGCTCTACAACGGCGACGCCATCAAGGAAGCCACCGGCAAGGACTTCGATCCTGCCACCATCAAGACCACCGCTGATCTCAAGGCCCTGCTCGAGGACATCGCTGCCGGCGGCATGGAGCTGCCTGTTGGTCTGCAGAAGGAAGACTGGTCCCTCGGCGCACACTACTTTGCTGAGATCTATGAGATGCAGCAGGATCCCGATGCCTTCATCGCGGGCATCAAGGACGGCTCCGTGAAGCTCGCGGACGATCCCGTCTTCAACGCCATGATGGATACCTTCGATCTCCTCATGGAGTACAACTACGCGAAGGACGCTCCCATCTCCGCGGAGCGCGAGGTCATGGAAATGATGCTGGCCGAAGGCGATCTGTGCTTCAAGTTCGGCGGCAACTGGGACTGGTCCGACATGGTCGACACCAACTACACCGAGAACATCGGCATGATGGCGGTTCCCTCTGATCTGGGCGACTACAACGAGATGCTCGTCGGCGGCGGCTCCAAGTACTTCTACGTCGACAACTCCGTCTCCGAGGAGCAGCAGCAGATGGCCAAGGACTTCCTGAACTGGCTCGTCTATGACGAAGAGGGTCAGGACTTCCTCGTCAACGAGTGCGCGCTCGTTCCCGCGTTCTCCAACATCACCCTCGAGGTGAGCGATCCCCTCGGCGCTTCCGTCAAGGGCTTCGCTGACGCCGGCAAGCTGGTTGGCAACTACAACTACCTGCCCGACGATCACTATGCCAAGGTCGGCGCTTCCTTCCAGAAGTACCTGGCCGGTCAGATCGACCGCGCCGGCTTCGCCGATGAGGTCACCGCTTACTGGGCCACCGCTGAGGTTGGCGCTCACTAAGTCTTTCGGGAAACGCTGAACAAATCGCCGCACACGCCTTGGCGGCGAATCTTCCGCCTGATTTCGTCTCGAAAACTTGAAATACACAAAGTATTCCTTCGTTTTCTCACCTTTATCAGACGAAACATTCCCTCGCCAATTCGCGCACTTCGATTCATTCAGCGCTCCCCATTCGGCAAATCATTCTTCATCCCCGCAAATTGAGCCCGGGTATGCGGATACCCGCATACCCGGGTATTTGCATTCTGCTCCGCGATGCCGTTTGCGCGGTGCAGAATGCCCCTTAAGAGGAGAAACCAAGCGGCAGATTGGAAGGTAATCTGATGAAGCAAAACACCCTGTCCTACAAAATCAAACAGTATCTGATGTTTGGCGGCGTTGGAACGGCTCTGTTTTTGTGCGTTGTGGCGGTACCGTTTATCTACGGTCTCTATCTCACGCTGACCAGCTGGGACGGCGTGAGCGCGTCGAAGCCCTTCGTCGGCTTTGCGAACTTCGCCGCGGCGTTCAAGGATACGACCTACTGGCAGGCCATGGGTCGCACCGTTGTCTACTCGGTGTTCGCCGTCATCCTCATCAACATCGTCGCCTTTGCGCTGGCCTACCTCGTGACCAGCGGCATCAAGGGCCAGAACTTCTTCCGCGCCGGCTTCTTTGTGCCGAACCTCATCGGCGGCATCGTGCTCGGCTACGTCTGGAAGTTCGTGTTCAACCGCGCATTCGTCGCGATCTTCAACTCCACGTCCCTGCTCTCCACGCCGAACGGCGCGCTCTTCTGCCTGATCTTCGTATCGGTCTGGCAGTACGCAGGCTACATGATGCTAATCTATGTGGCCGGCTTCATGAGCGTCTCCCCCGACGTGAAGGAAGCCGCCATGATCGACGGCTGCACCCCCGCGCAGGCCATGCGCAACGTGACCATTCCTCTGATGCGCTCCTCCTTCGTGCAGTGCATCTTCCTGAGCATCACGCGCTGCTTCGTCGTGTACGACGTGAACCTCTCCCTCACCAAGGGCGAGCCGTTCGGTTCCTCCGTGCTCGCGGCCATGCACGTGTACAATCAGGCCTTTACCTATAAGAACTACGGTCTCGGTCAGGCCGAGGCCCTCATCCTCTTCCTGGTGTGCGCCATCGTCGGCGTGACGCAGGTTATGATCGGTAAGAAAGGGGAGGTGGAAGCATAATGACCGAGAACGAAAGAGCCGCACGGAACAAGAAGATTTCCCATGCGATCATGTGGATTGTGCTTCTGGTCCTCTTTATCTGCTTTATCGCACCGTTCATCCTCGTGATCATCAACGTCTTCAAGACGAAGGCGGACATCACCTCCAACCCCCTCGCGCTGATCGGCGCGCACGGCTTCACCTTCAAAAACTTCCCCGAAGCGATGAAGAAGATGAACTTCTGGCGCGTGTTCGGCAACTCCCTCATCATCACCGTCTGCGCGACGGTTCTGACGATCATCGTCTCCTCCATGCAGGCCTACGTCATTGTGCGCAACGGCCGCTGGAAGCTCTGCACGCTGATCTTCTCGCTGATGATCGCCTCGATGGTCATCCCCTTCCAGGTTCTGATGGTTCCCCTGGTTTCCGTCTACGGCGGCACGCTGGGCGTGCTGAACCACCGCATCACCCTGATTCTGATGCACGTCGGTTTCTCGGTGTCGATGGCGATGTTCATGTTCCACGGCGCGATCAAAACCAACATCCCGCTCGAATTGGAAGAGGCCGCCACAATCGACGGCTGCAGCAAGTGGCAGACGTACTGGAAGGTCGTCTTCCCGCTTCTCAAGCCCACGATTGCCACGGTCGCCATCATCAACGCGATGGCCTACTGGAACGACTACCTCCTGCCCAGCCTCGTGCTGACCAAGAAGGAGCTCTACACCATCCCCATCGCGACCCAGGCCTTCTACGGCACCTACTCCACCGACATCGGCCTCGTCATGGCGGCCCTGCTGCTGGCGATGCTGCCGATCCTCATCCTGTATGTGTTCCTGCAGCGTTACATCGTGCAGGGCGTCACAGCAGGCGCGGTCAAGGGATAAAATCCCTCCGCAATTTGATTTCATCAGACATGCCACGCTGCCCCGCACGGGGCAGTGTGGCATGGAAAACGCAAACCCCGAAAGGAGATCCCCGGCGTGAAAAAGATCTTCGATATGGACAACCCCTTCATGCAGGCGCTGTCCGTTGCCGCCGACCTTCTGGCCATGAACATTCTCGCGCTGCTGTGCTGCCTGCCGGTGATCACGGCGGGCGCCGGGCTCACGGCCATGAACGACCTCACCATCCACCTCGCCCGTCAGGATGAGACCTACCTCGTAAAGCCCTTTTTCCGCTCGGTCCGGGAAAACTGGAAGCAGAGCACACTGCTCTGGCTGATCTTCCTGGCCGCAGCGGCGATCCTTTACTTTGACTATCACGCGGCGGCGGTCTACGCCCCGCTTCTTCGATATCCGATTGCGGCGATCGGCATCCTGCTGCTCGCGCTCGCATTCTACGTCTTCGCGCTGCAGGCGCGATATGAAAACACCCTCGGCGGCACGCTGAAAAACGCCGTGTCGCTCGCCATTGCCTATTTTCCGCGCACGCTCGGCATCGTGGTCTTCACGCTGGCCTTCTGGCTGCTCGCGATGCACTTTTACCGCTTCGGCATTCCGGTGCTGCTGCTGTTCGGGCTGTCGCTGCCGTGCTATGTGAGCGCGCTGCTGCTGCGCGGCGTGTTTGACGCGCTGGAGAAAGAAGAACCCTGAGAGAAAGAAAGAACATGAGAGAAACGATGGAACAGCGCCTCAAAGAGCGCTATGACGAGCTGAAATGGCTCTACTGCGAGCTTTATCACAACGATGAGGCCGCGTTTGATTACTTCTGCGACATGCTCCGCCGGAGCTTCGACGCCCGGCGCGATTCCCTGCGAAGGCTGGACGAGCAGCGGCTCGGAAACCCGGACTGGTACCGCTCGAACAAGCTCCTCGGCATGATGCTCTATGTGGACAACTTCGCCGGAGACTTAAACGGCGTGAAGGAAAAGCTCGACTACCTTCAGGAATGCGGCGTGAACTATCTGCACCTGATGCCGCTCTTGAAGACCGTGCCGGAAAAGAGCGACGGCGGCTACGCCGTGGCGGATTTCCGCGAGGTGCAGCCCGAGCTCGGCAAAATGGAGGAGCTCGACGAGCTCACCGAGCTCTGCCACGAAAAGGACATGTGCGTCTGTCTCGACTTCGTGATGAACCACACGAGCGAGGATCACCCCTGGGCGCGCGCCGCGAGGGCGGGCGACCCGGTGGCGCGAGGCCGCTACTTCTTCTTCGACAACTGGGAAATTCCCTTCGAGTATGAGCGCACCGTGCCGCAGGTCTTCCCCGCGACGGCGCCGGGCAACTTCACCTGGCTCGACGACTGCCGCCAAATCGTGATGACCTTCTTCTATCCCTATCAGTGGGATCTCAACTATCGCAACCCCATCGTGTTCAACGACATGGCGGAAAATCTGCTCTTCCTCGCCAATCAGGGCGTGGACGTGATTCGTCTGGACGCGGTTCCGTATATCTGGAAGGAGCTCGGCACCGACTGCCGCAACCGCCCGCAGGTGCACACGCTCGTGCGCATGCTGCATCTCGCCTGTGAGATCGTCTGCCCCGGCGTGCTGCTGCTGGGCGAGGTGATTATGGAGCCGGAAAAGCTCGCGCCCTACTTCGGGCCGACGGAAAAGCCCGAGTGCCACATGCTCTACAACGCCACGACCATGTGCACGACGTGGCACACCGTGGCCACGCGTGACGTGCGGCTGCTGCGCCGGCAGATGGAGGCGCTCGGCGCCCTCCCCCGCGTGTTCACCTTCCTCAACTACCTCCGCTGCCATGACGACATCGGCTGGGGTCTCGACTTTGCGTGGCTCTGGAACCATCTCGGGCAGGGCGAGGCGCCGCACAAGCGCTATCTGAACCACTGGTTCACGGGCGTGCAGCCCGGCAGCTGGTCGCGCGGCGAGCTCTATAACAACGACGAGCGCCTGAGCGACGCGAGACTCTGCGGCACGACCGCCTCCCTCTGCGGACTGGAGAGCGCCGTGACGCCGCAGGAGGTGCAGCGCGCGCTCGACTGCGATCTGATGCTCCACGCGTGGATGCTCACGCAGAGCGGTCTGCCGGTGCTCTACAGCGGCGACGAGGTCGCCCAGCTCAACGACTATACCTACCACAGCGAGCCGAAAAAATGGGCCGACAGCCGCTATCTCCACCGCGGGCGCTTCCCGTGGGATCGCGCGGCGGAGCGGAACAACCCCAACACGATCCCCGGCAGACTCTTCACGCCGCTGCGAAAGCTCATTGCGCTCCGCGCGGAGGACGACGTCTTCTCCGCCGACGCTCTGGTGCGTCCGTTCGACACCGGCTCCGATCAGGTGCTGGGCGTGCGGCGGACATACCGCGGCAAAACGCTGACCGCCCTGTTCAACTTCTGCGAGGAGGGGCGCTGGATCTTCAATCCCGCCCGCGGCGCGAAGGAGCTTCTGACCGGCGCGGTCTGGGCGGACGAATGGATTGAACTGCGGGGCTACGGCTTTGTATGGCTCGAAGGAGAAGAAAACGCATGACCACTGACCTGCTGCGCCGCGCGCGCGAGCATGAAAAAACACATCTGGCGGCCGTCTCCCCCGCCTCGCTGCCGCACTGGCATGTGACCGGCGGCGTCGGCTGGATCAACGATCCGAACGGCTTCAGCCTCTACAAGGGTGAATATCACCTCTTTTTCCAATACAACCCCTATGACACCGTGTGGGATACGATGCACTGGGGTCACATCAAAACCCGCGACTTCATCCGCTGGGAGCGGCTGCCCGCAGCGCTTGCGCCGGATCAGGAATATGACCGGGCGGGCTGCTTTTCCGGCAGCGGCATCGAGCTTGAGGACGGGCGGCACCTGCTGGTTTACACCGGCGTGAACAAGTTCCCCGCGCCCGACGGCTCGGAGACCGAGCTGCAGACCCAGTGCGTCGCCATCGGCGACGGCGTCGACTATGAAAAATACGCCGGCAACCCCGTGGTCACCGGCGCGGATCTGCCCGAGGGCGGCAGCGCGCGGGATTTCCGCGACCCGAAGATCTGGCGCGAGGACGGAAAGTTCTGGCTCGTGGCGGGCGACCGCTGCCCGGACGGGAGCGGCGCGATCCTGCTCTATGAGAGCGAGGACGCCCTGCACTGGCGCTACGCCGGCACCCTCGCCGAATCCTCCAACCGCTACGGCCGCATGTGGGAGTGCCCCGACTTCTTCGGGCTCGACGGCACGCACGTGCTCCTCACGAGCCCGCAGGAGATGCGCTCCGAGGGGCTGGAATTCATCGACGGCAACACGACACTCTGCCTCATTGGGCAGTATGACAAGGCCCGCCGCCGCCTGCTTCGGCAGCACGAGCAGACGATTGACTACGGTCTCGACTTTTACGCCCCGCAGACCACGCTGACCGCCGACGGGCGGCGCGTGATGATCGCGTGGATGCAGTACTGGAACAGCGTGGACTACCGTCCGCCCGAGAAGCTCCCCTTCTTCGGCCAGATGACGACGCCGCGCGAGCTGCGCGTGCGCGACGGGCGGCTGATTCAGAACCCCGTGCGAGAGCTGGAGCGTTATCGCGGCAGGGCCGTGCGCTGCGAAGACTTCGCGCTCGACGGCGAGGCCGTGCTCGACGGCGTTTCCGGCCGGTGCCTGGATCTCACGGTGACGATCCGACCCGACGCGGAGCGCGGGCTCTGCCGGAGCTTCACCATCTCGCTCGCGAAGGGCGGAGACTATGAGACCACGATCCGCTACACCCCCGGCGCGCACACCCTCTGCGTCGACCGCAGCCGGAGCGGACTGGCCGAGCAGATCTTAAACCGCAGGGAATTCGCCGTGCGCGACCGCGGCGGCGTGCTGAAGCTGCGCATCCTGCTCGACCGCTACAGCCTGGAGATTTTCGTCAATGACGGCGAGGAGGCCGCCTCCTTCGTGCTCTACGCGCCGCAGGACGCCGACGGCATCTCCTTCGCCTCCGACGGGGCGCTCCGCCTCGATCTGGAACAATATACACTGGAGTTTGATGACCATGGGAACGCAATTTGACGTCGCCGCACTCGGCGAGCTGCTGATCGACTTTACCGAAAACGGCAAGAGCGCGCAGGGAAATCCCCTCTTTGAGGCCAATCCCGGCGGCGCGCCGTGCAACGTGCTCTCGATGCTGAAAAAGCTCGACCACCCCTGCGCCTTCATCGGCAAGCTGGGCGACGACATGTTCGGGCGCATGCTGCGTGAGACCGCCGAGGACGTCGGCATCGACACGCGCGCGCTGATTCTCGACCCCGCCGCGCACACGACGCTCGCCTTCGTCCACACGGCGGAAAACGGCGACCGCGACTTCTCCTTCTACCGCGACCCCGGCGCGGACATGCTGCTGCGGGCCGATGAAGTTCCCGA
This sequence comes from Oscillospiraceae bacterium, assembly GCA_045112425.1. GTDB lineage: Bacteria > Bacillota > Clostridia > Oscillospirales > Oscillospiraceae > CAG-103. The sequence goes on along the minus strand of JBGUHV010000198.1, from coordinate 3,475 downwards.
AGATCTCATTCGCAATGCAAAGATCTTCCACTTCGGCACGCTGAGCATGACGCACGAGGGCGTCCGCGCGGCGACGAAGAAGGCCGTCGCGATTGCAAAGGACGCGGGCGCGCTCATCTCCTTCGATCCGAACCTCCGCCCGCCGCTCTGGGCGAGTCTCGCCGACGCGAAGGAGCAGATCGCATGGGGTCTCGGCCAGTGCGATATCCTCAAGATCGCGGACAACGAGCTCGAATTCATGACGGGCGAGACCGATTTTGAAGCCGGCGCCGCGATTCTGCGGCGGGAATATCCGAACATCAAGGTGCTGAACGTCACGGCGGGCGCCGACGGGAGCTGGAGCTTCCATGAGGGCAAGAGCGTCTTCGTCGATTCCTTCCGCCTCGGCGGCACGATTGAGACCACCGGCGCGGGCGACACGTTCTGCGCGTGCGTGCTGCACTATGTGCTCGAGCACGGCGCGGAGGGGCTGAGCGAGGATCAGCTGCGGGATATGCTCCGCTACGCCAACGCCGCGGCCTACCTCGTCACGACGAAAAAGGGCGCCATCCGCTCCATGCCGGAGCCGGAGGACGTCGAAGCCATTCTGGCAAATCATTAAGTCGTTAACCGGGAAACCGGTGCGAAATAAGGAAACGCGGATGAAATTGAAGTGCACAGATTGCCGAGCAGGTTTTTCGTCTGATGAAGATGAAAAATCGCAGGAATACTTTGTGTATTTCAAGATTTTGAAGCGAAATCAGGCGGAAAAGATGCCGGCAAGATGGGTGCGGCGATTTCGTCCGTGTTTCCTAAAATATTCTGTTGGCAGTCGGTCACTCCACTACATGTCCGGCTGTACATAAGAAAAGGAGGAAAATCCGTTTGCTCACGGTGCGGCAGTGTGGAGACCTGTCGTAATGCGGCGCGCTCCGAGCGGGCGGCCGCGAGGCGGTTTTGGAGGAGTCCTGGCCGCTAGAGCAAGGCATATGTCCGAAGTCATTCTGAAAGGCATCAAAAAGGTCTACGACAACAAGGTGACCGCGGTCCACGATGTCAACATCAACATCAAGGACAAGGAATTCATCGTCCTGGTCGGCCCGTCCGGCTGCGGCAAATCCACCACGCTGCGCATGGTCGCAGGTCTCGAGGAGATCTCCGGCGGCGAGCTGTACATCGACGGCAAGCTCGTCAACGACGTCGCCCCGAAGGATCGCGACATTGCGATGGTCTTCCAGTCCTATGCCCTGTACCCCCACATGACGGTGCGCGACAACCTCGGCTTCGCCCTGAAGCTGAAGAAGGTCGACCCCGCCGAGATTAAGAAAAAGGTCGAAGAGGTCGCTGAGATCCTCGACATCACCCAGTATCTCGACCGCAAGCCGAAGGCGCTGTCCGGCGGCCAGCGCCAGCGTGTCGCCATCGGCCGCGCCATGGTGCGTGACCCCAAGGTGTTCCTCATGGACGAGCCGCTCTCCAACCTGGACGCCAAGCTCCGCAACCAGATGCGCGCCGAGATCATCAAGCTGCGCCAGCGCATCAACACCACCTTCATGTATGTCACGCATGACCAGACCGAGGCCATGACGCTGGCCGACCGCATCGTCATCATGAAGGACGGCTTTGTCAACCAGATCGGCACCCCGCAGGAGCTGTTCAACAAGCCCGTGAACCTCTTCGTCGCCGGCTTCATCGGCATGCCCGTGATGAACTTCTTCGACGGCTGCAAGCTGCTGCTTGAGAACGGCAAGTACTTCGCCGAGGTCCGCGGCGTGAAGTTCGAGCTCTCCGACTTCCAGCAGAAGGCCCTCAAGCAGAAGGAAGCCAAGCCCTGCGACATCGTCGTCGGCATCCGTCCGCAGCACATCTCCGTCGGCGAGGGCGAGCTGACTGCAAAGATCGAGGTCTCCGAGATGCTCGGCAGCGAGTACAACATCCACGCCCGCAGCGGTGACGACGAGGTCGTCATGGTCATCCCGACCGTCGGTCTGGGCGAGGACGTGTCCATGGGCCGCGTCGTGAAGTTCACCACCCAGCCCGAGCTGATCCAGCTCTTCGACAAAGAGTCCGGCAACAACCTCATCTGGTACGATCCCGCCTCTGCGGAAGCGAATGCTCCCGAGTGCATGAACTACGCGTTCTGACGAACGCATCAAAAGAGAGCCTGCTTTGCAGGCTCTCTTTTGAAAAACTCGCGCTTCATCGCGCGGGGCTTTGCCCCGCTTGGTCGGCGCGAGGGCTCGCGTAACGCTTCGCCTCAGGGAGATTTTCCGCCGCACATGTCGCCGGAAAATCGATTGGATTTCATTCGCGGCTTTGCCGCGAACTCTGCGAGGCATTTTTAGCGGCGGCTCGTGTGAGTCGTCTTTTTTATGGAGTTGAAAACATGGAAAACAACAACTGGTGGAAGCGCGCGGTGATCTATCAGGTCTATCCGCGCTCTTTTGCCGACTCGAACGGCGACGGGATCGGCGATCTGCCGGGCATCATCTCGAAGCTCGACTATCTCAAAACGCTCGGGATCGACGCGATCTGGCTCTCCCCCGTCTATCGCTCGCCGCAGTATGACAACGGGTACGACATCTCGGATTACCGCGACGTCGACCCCCTCTTCGGCACGCTCGCGGATCTCGACCGGCTCATCAAGGATGCTAAGGCGCGGGGCATCCGCATCATCCTCGACCTCGTGCTGAACCACACCTCCGACGAGCACCCGTGGTTTCTCTCTGCGAAGGAGAGCCGCGAGAGCCCTTACCATGACTATTACATCTGGCGCGACCCCGCGCCCGGCGAGGCGGCGGACGGCAAGACCGCCGACTTCGGCGCCGGCGCCTGGCAGTTTGTGCCAGAGCTCGGGCAGTCTTATTACTACCAGTTCTCCCACCGGCAGCCGGACTTAAACTGGGCCAACCCGAAGGTGCGCGCCGAGCTCTATGACATGATCCGCTGGTGGACAGCCCGCGGCGTCGGCGGCTACCGGCTGGACGTGGTGGATCATCTGGCGAAGGACCCCTTCGCGGGGTACACGATCAACGGCCCGCGCCTGCACGAATATGTGCGCGAGATGAGCGCGGCGGCCTTCCCCGCCCCGCTTGTGACCGTGGGCGAGGCGTGGAGCGCAACGATCGAACGGGCAAAACAATACGCGAACCCCGACGGGAGCGAGCTCTCGATGGTGTTTCAGTTTGAGCACCTGCTGCTCGACAAGGCCGAGGGCGGAGAGAAATGGGATCTTGCCCCGCTGCCGGTAAATCAGCTCAAGCAGGTCTTCGCGCGCTGGCAGACCGGCCTGCACGGCTGCGGCTGGAACAGTCTCTTCTGGGAAAACCACGATCTGCCGCGCATCGTCTCCCGCTGGGGCGACGAGGGGGCATTCCGCGAGGCGTCGGCCAAGATGCTCGCCGTGCTGCTCTTCGGCATGGAGGGCACGCCCTACATCTACGAGGGGCAGGAGCTCGGCATGACGAACCGGCACTTTGCGCTGGAGGAGTATCAG
>JBGUHV010000197.1:0-2061 GCA_045112425.1 Oscillospiraceae bacterium | reverse complement strand
CCGTCGAGGCGGCGCTGGATGCGGAAGGCGTGGACGAGCTCTGCGCCATTGAGATTCACCTCACGGACGACGAGACGATCCACGAGATCAACCGCGAGCACCGCGGCGTCGACCGGGCGACGGACGTGCTGAGCTTCCCGATGAATGAGCTGCAGCCCGGCGATTTCGATCCGGACGCGTGCGAATACGACTATGAGCGCGAGTGCATCCTCCTCGGCGATATGGTCATTTCCATGGAGCGCTGCGCCGCGCAGGCAGAGGAGTTCGGCCACAGCTTCGCCCGCGAGGTGCAGTATCTCGCCGTGCACTCGACGCTCCATTTGCTCGGCTACGACCATGTGGACGAGGGCGAGATGAAGCGCCAAATGCGCGCGAGAGAAAAAGAAATCATGCAGAAACTGGAGAAAAAGATATGATTACGAAAACCGCCATGATCACCATCTGCGGGCGTCCGAACGTCGGCAAGTCCACGCTCACGAACGCCCTCGTCGGCGAGAAGATCGCCATTGTATCCAATAAGCCGCAGACCACGCGCAACCGCATCTCTGCCGTCGTCAACCGCGGCGACACGCAGTTCGTCCTCATGGACACGCCGGGCTTCCACAAGCCGCGCACCCGCCTCGGCGACTATATGGTCAAGGTCGTGCGCGAGAGCGTCGCGGACGTGGACGCGGTTGTCCTCGTCGTCGAGCCGATTGCGAGCCTCGGACCGCAGGAGGAGGCGCTGATCGAGCGCATCAAGCAGTCCGGCGCGCCCGCCGTGCTCTGCATCAACAAGATCGACACGGTGGAGAAGCAGGAGCTTCTCGCCGTCATCGCGGCCTACAGCGCCGCGCACGAGTTCACCGCTATCATCCCCATCTCCGCCCGCACCGGCGACGGGCTCGATATGCTCATGGACGAGCTCGAGAAGTTCGCCGAGCCCGGCCCGCAGCTCTTCCCGGACGACATGATCTCCGACATGCCCGAAAAGCAGATCTGCGCCGAGCTCGTGCGCGAAAAGCTCCTGCTCTGCCTCGATAAGGAGATCCCCCACGGCACCGCCGTCGAGGTCACAAAGTTCTCCGAGCGCGAGAACGGCATCATCGACATGGACGTCACCATCTACTGCGAGAAGGACAGCCACAAGGGCATCATCATCGGCAAGCGCGGCGCCATGCTCAAAAAGATCGGCGAAATGGCCCGCACCGACATCGAGGCCTTCATGGGCACGAAGGTGTTCCTACAGACGTGGGTCAAGGTCAAGGAAAACTGGCGCGACTCCAACGCCCAGCTCAGAAACTTCGGCTTCACCGAGCAATAAAGCAAAATCTTTCCATTCATATCCGCCGTGTCGTCTGCAAATGCTATTACCGTGAGGTGATGCGAATGGACAGCGCGGACTGGTTTGAACTGTTCCGGGAAACCGGCGAGCCCATGGCGTATCTGTATTTTGTCGCCGCCGAGCGGCTCGAAGCCGAGGAGCGGGAGATCCTCCCCTCCGCGTAATGCAAAGGTACTTAATCTGAAATGTTTGAAACCACCAAAGCCCTGATTCTCCGCGAGGTGCGATATAAGGAGTCCGACCGCATTCTCACCGTCCTCACGGATACGGACGGCAAGCGCACCGTCAAGGCGCGCGGCGCGCTCCGCAAGGGCAGCAAAATGGCCGCCGCCACGCAGCAGCTTACGTTCTCGGAGCTGACGGTCTTCTCCAACCGAGGCCGCGCCACGGTCAACGAGGCCACGCTGATCGAGCCCTTCGAGGGGCTGCGCGCGGACTTTTCGGCCTATGCCCTCGGCTGCTACTTCGCCGAGGTGCTCGAGGCGACCTCCGAGGAGGGCATGGCCGACCCCGCCGTGCTGCAGCTCGCGCTCAACAGCCTCTATGCCCTGAGCCGCGGCCTCTGCGCGCCTGCGCAGGTCAAGGCCGTGTTCGAGCTGCGCCTCATGGCCGTCACGGGCTATGAGCCGGATCTCACCGCCTGCCCCGTCTGCGGCGACACGGAGCCGGAGAGCCCGTGGCTCTTCCTCCCGGAGGGCACGGTTTTCTGCGGCCGCCACCGCGCCGACGCCCCCGGC
>JBGUHV010000196.1:0-10171 GCA_045112425.1 Oscillospiraceae bacterium | reverse complement strand
TGGCCTATGTGAACCACGATCTGGACGACGCCATGCGCGGCGGCATCGTGAAGCCTGAGGACGTGCCTGCCGTCATCCGCGAGCGGATCGGCGAGCGCAACAGCGTGCGCATCAACTCCATCCTCATGGACGTGATCGAAAACAGCCGGGAGGGCGAGCTCAAAATGTCGCCGGCGATGGACGAGGCCTTCCAGACCTTCCACAGCTTCATGTTTCAGGCGGTGTACCACAACCCCGTCGCCAAGGGCGAGGAGGAGAAGGTGGAAAACATTCTCCGCTCCATCTGGGATTATTACGTCCGCCACATCTCGCAGCTGCCCGGGCTCTATCAGACCGTCGCCGCCGCCGAGGGCCCCGAGCGCGCCGTCTGCGACTACATCTCCGGCATGACGGACGGGTACGCGATGGAGGTGTATGATAAACTGTTTATTCCGGCTTCGTGGAGCATTAAATAAAGCCCAAAGCGAAGCTGCGAGCAGCTTTGCTTTGGAGAGGAAGATCGGGGAAGCGGATATGAAGCCGCCGCGCTTGCGCGGCTGCGGAATGGAGCGCGCCCGATCAGACGAAAGGAGGTATCCCGAATGGCATTCTCTGAAGACTTCCTGCAGGAGCTTGCCTCCCGCAATGACATTGTGGACGTCGTCGGCAGCTATGTGCACCTGACGAAGCGGAGCGGCTCGAACCTGTTCGGGCTCTGCCCCTTCCACAGCGAAAAAACGCCGTCGTTCTCCGTCGCGCCGGACAAGCAGATCTATCACTGCTTCGGCTGCGGCAAGGGCGGCAGCGTCATCAGCTTCATCATGGAGATCGAAAACCTCTCCTTCCCGGACGCCGTGGCGTTTCTTGCCCGCCGAGCGGGCATGCCCATGCCGGCCGAGGAGCAGGACGCCGCGAGCAAAAAGAGGGCTCGGATGCTCGCCTTAAACCGCGATGCCGCGCGCTTTTTCCACGCCGCGCTCAAGGAGCCCGCCGGCCAGAGCGCGCGGGATTATATCGCCCGCCGCGCGCTCTCGGGCAAAACCGTCACGAACTTTGGGCTCGGCTTCGCGCCCGACACCTGGGACAGCCTCACGCGCGCCATGAAGGCGCTCGGCTATTCGGAGCAGGAGCTTTTCGACACGGGGCTCGTCCGCCACGGCAGGAAGGGCGGCGTCTATGACACGTTCCGCAACCGCCTCATGTTCCCCGTGATCGACGTGCGCGGCAACGTCATCGGCTTTTCCGGCCGCATCCTCGGCGACGGGGAGCCGAAGTATATGAACAGCCCGGAGACGCTTGTCTTCTCCAAGAGCCACAACCTCTTCGCGCTCAATCTCGCGAAGAAGTCCAAGGCGGGGTACATTCTCCTCGTCGAGGGCAACGTGGACGTCGCGAGCCTCCATCAGGCGGGGTTCGATTCCGCCGTCGCCTCCCTCGGCACGAGTCTCACGCCCGAGCAGGCGCGGCTTCTCAGCCGCTACACGAATGAGATCGTCCTCGCCTATGACAGCGACGGCGCGGGGCAGAAGGCCTCGCAGAGAGCCATCGGGCTGCTGGAAAAGCTCGATCTGCGCGTGCGCGTGCTGCGCATGGAGGGCGCGAAGGATCCGGATGAATACATCCAGCGCTTCGGCGCGGACGCGTTTCGCAATCTGCTCGAGGCGTCGGAAAACCACATCGACTTTCGCCTCGCCTCGATCCGGCAGAAATACAATCTCGAGCTCGACGAGCAGAAGGTTGCCTTCCTGCGCGAGGCGTGCGACATGGTCGCCGCCCTGCCGGACAAGATCAAGCGCGAGGTCTATGCCATGCGCCTGGGCGAGATGACCGGCATCTCCGTCGACGCCGTGAAGGATCAGATCGACCAGATCCGAAAGCGAAAGCTCCGCTCTGCGGAAAAGCAGGAGCGGCGCGAGCAGTCGCGCCCCTTGCTGCAGCAGCAGAAGCGCACCGGCGTGCGCTATGAAAATCCCCGCTCCGCCGCGGCGGAGGAGGGGGTCGTGCGCCTGCTCTGTCAGGATCCGGAGCTGTTTCGGCGCATCGAGCCGCCGGACGCCGAGTGGTTCTCCAGCCCGGAGCTGAAGCATCTCTATTCGCTCCTGCTCGACGGGTTCCGGCGCGGCGCGCCGGTTTCGCTCGCCGCCATGAGCGAGCAGCTCTCCCCGGAGGAGATGAATCTCCTCACGGGCATCATTCATCAATCCGACGACAGCAGCCAACGATCCAGGGCGCTGGCGGATTACATACAGATGATCCGGGATGAGGCATTTCGCAGGACGAATGAAGATCTGCGCGAAGCCGCCCGACTCTACAAGGAAAGAAAGGCATACGGTGATAAGGTATGACGAAGAAAAAAGAAACCACGACGCCCACCCCCGAGGAGCTGGAGGCCATGGCCGACGCGCTGCTCGCCGCCGACGGAAAGCCGGAGGGAGACAAGCCCGTCAAGTCGAAGGAGGAGCGCATTCAGGAGCTCATTGAAAAGGGCAAGAAGGCCGGCAAGCTCTCCGCCGAGGATCTCGCCGCGCTCGAGGAGCTGCAGCTCACGCCCGAGGAGCAGGAGAAGCTCGATGAAAAGCTCGCGGGTCTCAACATCGACGCCGCCGGCGACGATACGCTGCCCCCGCTCGATGACGTCGTGCCCGAGCTCGAGGAAATCCAGGAGATCGAAGAGATCACCGAGGAGGAGCTCGCCGACACCGATGCCATGGCCGATACCTTCTCCACGGACGACCCCGTGCGCATGTATCTCAAGGAGATCGGCAAGGTGCCGCTGCTCACGCCTGACGAGGAGCGCGAGCTCGCCATGAAGATGGCCGAGGGCGACGAGGACGCCAAGCGCCGCATGGCGGAGGCGAACCTCCGTCTCGTCGTCAGCATTGCCAAGCGCTATGTCGGCCGCGGCATGCTGTTTCTCGATCTGATTCAGGAGGGCAACCTCGGCCTCATCAAGGCCGTCGAGAAGTTCGACTATGAGAAGGGCTATAAGTTCTCCACCTACGCCACGTGGTGGATCCGTCAGGCCATCACCCGAGCCATCGCCGATCAGGCGCGCACGATCCGCATCCCCGTGCACATGGTCGAGACGATCAACAAGGTCATCCGCGTCAGCCGTCAGCTCCTGCAGGAGCTGGGCCACGATCCCTCTCCCGAGGAGATCGCCGCCGAGATGGGCATGAGCGTCGACAAGGTGCGCGACATTCTCAAGATCGCGCAGGAGCCGGTCTCGCTCGAGACCCCCATCGGCGAGGAGGAGGATTCTCACCTCGGCGACTTCATTCAGGACGAGGACGCCTCCGAGCCGAGCGAAGCCGCCTCCCTCACGCTGCTCAAGGAGCAGCTCGCCGAGGTGCTCGATACGCTCACGCCGCGCGAGAAGAAGGTGCTCGAGCTCCGCTTCGGCATGATCGACGGCCGTACCCGCACGCTCGAGGAGGTCGGCAAGGAGTTCAACGTCACGCGCGAGCGCATCCGCCAGATCGAGGCCAAGGCCCTGCGCAAGCTCCGCCACCCCAGCCGCAGCAAGCGCCTGAGAGACTTCCTCAACTGATTTCCAAATCTGAAAGGAAAAGCCCCAATCTCTTCTCAGAAAGAGGTTGGGGCTCTGTTTGTTTTTGCGGCAGGCGCCATTCTCAGTTTTTCGTCACGTTGCGATAGAGGAAGGTCACAACCTGCGCGCGGGTGCAGGTGGCGTCCGGGGAGAAGGTGGTGGGGGAGGTGCCGTTGGTGATGCCGTTTTCCACCGCCCAGAGCACCGCCTGATCATAGTAGGCGCCGGACTGCACGTCGGAGAAGGGGTTCTTTGTCGTCGCGGGCTTCGGCGTGTGCGCAAAGCGCCAGAGGAAGGTCACAATCTGCGCGCGGGTGCAGGTGGCGTCCGGCGAGAAGGTGGTCTGGGAGGTGCCGTTCGTGATGTTCTGCTCCACCGCCCAGAGGACGGCCTGATCATAATAGGCGCCGGACTTCACGTCGGAGAAGGGGTTGTTCGCCGTCTTCGGCGCGGGCTTTCCGGCGGCGCGCCAGAGGAAGGTCACCACCTGCGCGCGGGTGCAGCCCGCGCCCGGACTGAAGGTGGACGGGCTCGTGCCCGCGGTCACCTCGTGCACAATGGCCCAGTCGATGGGATCATGCGCCCAGTCGCCCTTGGCGGGCATGTCCGAAAAGACTCTGCCCGGGCAGGCGCTGCCGCCGTCGCAGGGCAGCCCGTCGCCGGGATCGCCGCCCGGATCATCACCGGGATCATCACCGGGATCATCGCCCGGATCGTCGGTGGGCGTCGTCTGGGGGATCTGCGTTTGGAGGACGATGTAGGCATTGTCGTTGCCGGCGTAATCGTCCGCGCAGGCGTTGTCATTCACGAGGCACACATAGTAGCAGGCGCCCTCCTCGAAGGGAACCGAGAAGCTGACGTTCTGCAGCTGCAGCGAGCCGAGGCCGCCGGACACCCGCTCGCGCGCCGTGGCGACGACCTCGCCGTCCGGCGTGCCGCGCCGCAGCTCTGCGGTGACGGTCGAAGCCGTGCCGTACCCGCGGTTGACGATATCGGCCAGAATGGCGGCCTGTCCGTCTGCGCGCAGACCCCAGCGGATGTTCTCCACCGCGAGATCGTTCTGCTCGAGCGTGAGCGCCGCAGTGTCGTTGCCCGTGTTGCGGTCGGCGTTCAGCAGCGCGGTGACGCGCAGCGTGAGCGCCTTGCCGTTCACCGCCTTCGCCACCGGCAGCGCGATCCGGCAGGTCTGCTCTGCGCCCGGCGCGATGCTGACCTGCTTGATATCGGAGGCGAGCACCGTCTCGCCGTCGAGCAGGTCGAGGCGGAAGCGATTGGCGGTCAGTGTGCCGACGTTGGCAATGTCGGCGGAGATGGTGAGACTGCCGTCGTCCATGTAATATCCGCCCTCGTACCACACGCTCTCCGGCGTCAGATCCACCTGACGCGGCACGGAGAGGTGCTCGAGGCGCGGCTCGTCTGCGGCGGAGTCGGCGCGCAGCAGGTCGATCTCCAGCGCGCCGTCGCTGCCGAGCACGGCGGAGAAATCGAGCAGCACGCCGCTGCCGTCCGTCAGGGCAATGGCGTCCTCAGACCAGACGTCGTCCTGCGAGAATCTGGCGTAGAGGATGCTGGCCGCCGCGTCCTCGGCGGTCTCCAGATAGAGCAGCGCGCGGCTGCCATCGCCGTTCGAGAGCAGCACCGGCCGGTCGCCGGGGAGCGCGCCCTCCTCCAAAATGGGCTCGGCAGAGACTGCCGTATCCCGGATCACCAGCTCGCCGTCCTGCTCCCAGTAGGCATAGCCGTTGGCCTTCATGAGCCCCATGTCGGGTACGTCGTTTTGCGTGACGGCCTCGCCGTTGCGATAGATCTCCAGATCCTCCATCGTCAGGGGATCCCGGTCGGTGTCCACCGCCGTGTAGACGTCGGTGCCGATGCAGACCATGGACTGGATCGAGCCGGGCACGGTGCAGACCTCGGCCGCGGCGGCGGTATCGCCGTCCGCAAGGGCGGTTTGGAGCAGCCGGTTCGTGCCGTCCGTGCCGGCCCAGCTCAGCGCTTCATTACAGCAGAAGGTCACATAGACGTTCTCTCCGAGATCTGACAGAGCCGGCAGCTGCTGCAGGCTGCCGTCGACCTCCGAGACGGGGATGATCGTAAAGCTCCGGCTCGCGGCGTCAAAGCGCGCGGCGCGGATGCGGGTGTGCGGGGCAATGTCATGCAGCGTCCTGCCGTCGGCAGAGCCGTCGAGATCGACCCACGCGAGATACGCGACGTTCTTGGAATTGACGTGGAGCGTCGGCTGCAGATCCATGGTCGTGTCGTCCGGGTCGACCGCAAACGGCTCCGACCAGCTCTTGCCGTCGAAGTACTGCGCCGTCAGGCGGCGCTCGTCCGGGCGGTCTGCCGCGCTGAGCCAGCAGCGCAGCAGCTTGCCGCTGCCGAGAGATGCGAGCATCGGCTCGGAGGCGATGTACTGCTCCGAGAGCGCCACGTCGCCCGCCTCCCACGCGGCGAGCGCCTGCGCCTGCGCCGCATCCCCGGCGGCGGAGGAGACGCCCGCGGGCTTCGGCACCTCATAGAGCGTCTTGTTGATGAGCTTCCATTCCTCAAAATCCTTGCCCGCCGAGCCGACCACATAGTCGAAGTTCACCGTCGGGATGAGATCGAAGACGCCCTTGAAATAATTGGTGTTCGGATCGCGGAAAATGTGGGTATGCGTAAAGGTGCCCTTGAGACCGACGTTGACGCCGATCACGCCGTCCACGCCCGCGCCGAATGCGCCGGTCACGGAAAGCTTGAATACATCGCTGCCGATCGGGCGGAAGCCGGTGCTCTTGCCGGACAGGTTCTGGATCAGGTTGAACTGCGTGGTGAGCGACTCAGAGAATGTGACCTTGGTATAGCCCAGAACCGGGCCGGCGAAGGCCGGGCAGGTCTTGGACTGCTTTCCGCCGACGCTGAAAATGACGCCTCCGTCGGTAAAGACGAGGTTGCCGTCGCCGTCCACAAAGCCCTCGGCAAAAAGCATCAGATCCATGCTCGCGCTGATGCCCCATTTGCCCTGACCCTTGCCGAACTTTGCCTTCGGGTGGTCTGCCTTGAAGGCCTGCAGCGACTGGCTTGCCGCCGACGCCGTGTCGCTCGCATGCTCGGCGAGATCCTGCTTCAGACTCTTGAGCCCCTGAAACGTGGACTGAAATGCCAGTTTGTTCTTTTCGTCTCGCTTCCAGTCGAGATTCAGGCCGCCGATCATCTGGAACCGGCCGTCCTCCACGACGTACTGAAACTGCAGCGGGAACGACTGCCCGTTCATAAAGCTCAGCTCTATGCCGCTGAGCGGATCCCTGTCGAACTCGTAGCTGAACAGGGAGTCTCCCGGCAGAGAATAGGTCGCGTCCTGCAGCCCCAGCGGATTGGTGGCAAACGGCTTGAGCTGCAGAGCATAGCGGAAGGCGGGCGTTTTTTCCCCCTCGGGCACGGCGGTCACCTCAATGGGCTTGGCGAGGTCAAACGTGTCCATCCAGCGAATGCTGTGCGGCGTTTCGCTCAGCTCGAAGGAGACGCCGTCCTGAAACAGGCAGACCTTGCCGGGCTTCTCATCGCCCCAGTCCACAGTCGCCGAAACGCTGCTGCGCGACGTGGCCATCAGGTCGATCTTCAGCTCCCGGTGCAGCACGTCCGCGGAGTCCACAAACACGCCGGTGACGACCGGCTTGTCCGACTTCTGCTCCAGATAGACGCAGGTGCTCTCCAGCAGCTGGTCGATTGTGAGCGTCCGGTCGATATATCCCTTCATGGACACCGTCACGCCGCCCGGGGAGAACGGAACGGTCACGGTGCCGTTTTCATCGGTCGGCACGCTCTTTCCGGCAGAGATGACCTCCGCGCCCTTCAGCAGACCATACTTCGGGGCCTGATTCTCCCTGAGCGGCTTCTCATTGCCGTAGACCGTGATGCTCCACTCGTCCGGATACGCCGCATAGAGATTCTTCGCCTTGCCGCGCTCGAGCACCTTGCCGTCGATGTTCAGCGTGTAGGGGTCGTCCACGGTGCCGCTGCCGTCGAGGCCGGTGAGATAGCTCAGGCTGATATAGCAGGCCGGGCGGATCCAGTAGTCGCTGTTGCCGGAGACGGGCGTCATCCAGTAGCCGTCGTTGGAGTAGCCCACCAGAACGCAGGTGTCATAGATATACCAGCCGCCGGTCTTGTCCTGCACGCTGTCGGCGAGGAAATACCGCACGTTCTCAAACTGCCCGCTGTCGCGGCTGTAGAGTCCGGACTCCATGTTGCTGCAGTACTCGTCAAACTCCTCCGCGTTGAGGAGGAACATCTCGTCCGTCACCTCGGCGGAGCCGTACTCGTCATACAGCCGGTTCATCTCCCCGGAGGGGATGTTCTTGATCTGCACGGCGGTGGCGCCGGGCGCGTTCGGGTTGCTGGTCGCGGGGTGGACGCGGTGCGTCGTCTCCTCGATGAGGCAGCGCTCCTCCATTGTGAAGTGCGCGCTGCTCAGAAAGCCGGGCTCATCGGCATAGGACGGCTCCGGATCGTCCGTTCCCCAGCCGCCGGTGGGGCGCATCATCTTGCTCGACGGGCTGAAATACATCGAGCTGTTGTCATACAGCACGAAGTCGCTGTCTGCGTTCAGATAGGTGCGAACGTCGGAGGAGAGCCAGTCCACTGAGCCGTAAATGTCGCCCATGGACATGAGCGCCGTGCTCTGGTAGCAGTGCATGCTCGCGTCGAACTCGCCGCGCAGCAGCTCTTCGGAGCAGTAGAGCAGGCACTGATCGCCGTCAATATGCAGGACCTGCCAGAGCATATCCTTCCCGTCGAAGGTGCCGAAGCTGACGAAATTGCCGACCTTCAGATCCAGCACGTCGGCAGCCTCGGCATTCTGCAGCGGCATCCCCGGCCAGAGACCGAGCAGCAGCAACAGCGCCATCAAAAGGGAACAGATTTTTTTCATCGCAGTCACTCCTTCCGAGTTCAGAAGACGTAAAGGGTTTCAGGACTTTACAGTATAAAAGTATTGTAACAAATCCGCCGCCGAATTACAACCCGAAAAAAGACTTTCTGCAGCCAACGGGGCTTGCAGGATTCGCGGGCAGCGTGTAGTATGTTATCGCAGAAGTGGTATCGCACCGTGTGCGTTCACAGTTTTTTAACGCAATTTAAGGCGATCAATGCCATAATGGGAAAGACAAAACCAACAGGAGGTTTTCAAACATGAGTCAGAAAATCGTCGTCGTCGAGGACGATATCAATATTGCCGAGCTCCTGCGGCTCTATCTGGAAAAGGACGGCTTCGAGGTGCTCATCGCGCACGACGGGGGAGAGGGGCTGCATCTGGCGGAGAGCGAGAAGCCCGATCTCGTCATGCTCGATCTCATGCTCCCCGTCATGGACGGCTGGCAGGTCTGCAAGGCCATCCGCAAAAACAGCAAGACGCCGATCATCATGCTCACGGCCAAGGGCGAGACCGAGGACAAGGTCACCGGTCTCGAGATGGGCGCGGACGACTATATCGTCAAGCCCTTCGAGGTCAAGGAGCTGCTCGCGCGCGTGCACGCGGTGCTCCGCCGCACGGGCGAGGAGGTGCCCCAGCAGGGCAAAAAGCTCACCTATGACAAGCTCGTCATCAACCTCGATTCCTATGAGCTCATCGTCGACGGCAAAAAGGTCGACACCCCGCCCAAGGAGATGGAGCTGCTGTACCATCTCGCCGCCACGCCGAACCGCGTCTATACGCGCAATCAGCTGCTCGACGAGGTCTGGGGCTTCGATTACTTCGGCGACAGCCGCACCGTGGACGTGCACATCAAGCGCCTGAGAGAAAAGCTCGAGGGCGTGAGCGACAAATGGACGCTCAAAACCGTCTGGGGCGTGGGATACAAGTTCGAGTCAGAGGAAGCGTAATGAAACATCATCCGGCAAAAAGCATTTTTTGCCGGATGATGTCTGATTGATATGAAGAGTATTTATTTTAAGAACTTCACAGCGACTGCCGCCATGGTGGTGCTGAGCTTTTTCATCCTCGGTCTGGCGTTTGTGTTTCTCGGCCGGAGCTACGTCATCAACAATTACCGCACCGGTATGCAGGCCAATGCCGAGGAGGTGCGCCACAACGCGCTGGCCATGGCGCACGACGGCACGCTCACCGACTGGGGTCTGCGCATGACGATCAGCTCCCTGTCACAGATCACGGGCAACCACATTTTCCTCTGCGACACGTCCGGCACGGTCGTCTCCTGTTCGGATATGAACATCGCCTGCGTCCACATCGGCCAGCAGATCGGCGGCACCGAGCTCACCACGCTCTCCCGCGGCGTCATGGTCGACGAGGTGTCCACGCTCGGCTCGTTTTATTCCACGCCGCACTACGTCGTGGCCGAGACGATTGACACGCCCGACGGCACCGTGCTGGGCTACGTCTTCGTCACGGCCGATTCCGGCACCATTGTCGCCAGCTGGGATACCTTCCTCTGGGTCTTTCTCGCCGCCTCCGCCGCCGTCATGACGCTCGCGCTCCTGCTCGCTTTTATGACGTCCAAGCGCATGGCAAAGCCGCTCGACGAGATGGCGCGCGCCACGCGCAGCTTCGCCCACGGCGATTTCTCCGTCCGCGTCGAGGAGGAGGACCGCGACGATGAGGTCGGCGCGCTCGTCTCCGCCTTCAACACGATGGCGGATTCGCTCGAG
>JBGUHV010000195.1:0-3067 GCA_045112425.1 Oscillospiraceae bacterium | reverse complement strand
CCCAATTTTCAATGTAGCGCTTGGCGGCAGACGCCCAGCGGAAGTTCTCGCTGAATTCGGTGAGCGCGCGCTTGACGCCGGCGAGCTTGTGCGCCGCCTCCTCGGGGTCGAGATCATCGATATCGCGCCGGCGGGAGATGGAGAGATCAATCGTATGGTCGCGGTAGACGGCCACGTCGTCGATGTTCACGCGGTTTTTCGTGCGGATCACGACAAAGCCGTTGTCGCTCACCTCGGTGATCACGCCGCTCAGGCCGATGGGGTAGAAGCTGTCGTTTGTGAGCTCTGTGCGGGGCAGATCCTCCTTGGCAACGATGAGAATGACCTTTTCGTCCTGCACGGGCGGCTTTCCGGCATACTGCCGGTAGTATTCCGCCTTGAAATAGATGTAGGCGTCCGGCACGACCAGAATGTTATAAATCGGAAATACTGCCATGTTCATGCCTCCTCGGAAATTGGCACTCGCTTGCTTCGAGTGCTAACGTCAAGGTCGAAAGAATGGCCTTCTGATGAAGACCTTCGATTTCTTGACATATGTAAATTTTATGGTAGAATCTTAGCATAGTCCTTTACAGTTGTCAACCCAATTCACAATTTGTTTTCATTCAAGGAGGCGCCTATGTATTGCGGCACCAATCCCACAGCGCTTTTGAACCAGCGGGAGCTGGCGAAGGCGCTGTTTCAGCTGATGGAGACAAAGCCGTTTTCCGCCATCTCGGTCAGCGAGCTATGCCGCGCGGCGTCCGTTTCGCGGCAGACGTTTTACAGTCTCTTTGACTCCAAGGAGAGCGTCGTGACCTATACGCTCACGGAGCACTACTGCTATTCGCCCGAGACCGAAGGGGAGGACGCCTGCCATTCGCTGCGGCAGATGTGCGCCGATTACGGCGAGTATCTCCGCACGCACGCAGATTTTCTGCGCACGCTGGTGGATAACGATATCATCTATCTGCTCTATGACAGCCTGTATGACACGCTGCTCGGCTGCGGGTGCTTTCTCTCGGACATGTCCGCCGAGGTGCGCGCCTATGCCGCCGACTTCATGGCCGGCGGCTTTACGAGTATCGCCAGAGCGTATCTCCGCACCGGCGCGCAGACCGAGCCGCAGCTGCTGGAGGAGCTGATCGTCGGCCTTTTTAACGGCTCGCTTCTGTTCTGACTTCCTCCACGCGGTACAGATCCTTCAGATCGCTGTACAGATACCCGCCGGCCTCCATCTGATGGAAGAAGGCGAGCAGACCGTCGAAGAAGCCGTCCACGTTGTAGATGAGAATGTCCTTGTCCAGCCGATTCGACGCCTTCATGGCGAGGATGCTGCAGAGCTCGTCCATCGTGCCGATGCCGCCGGGCACGGCGATGAACGCGTCGGACAGGGCGATCATCTCGTCCTTGCGGTCGGAGAGCTCCCTGGTGCGGATGATTTTCGTCAGGTGCGGATAATTATCCGTTTTCTCCTCCAGAAAGCCCGGAATCACGCCGATGATCTCGGCGCCGGCGTCGTGAAACCCGTCTGCGATGGCGCCCATGAGACCGCCGCCGTAGCCGCCGAAGACGAGCGCGTGCCCCGCCTCGCCGAGCCTGCGGCCAAGGTCATAGACCGCTTTGGCGATCCCTTCGCCCACGTCGCAGGACGACGCGAAAATGCAGATCTTCATTTCATTCTCCTCTCCATTCATGCAGGAGCGCGATCTCCCGCGCGTACCCCTCGTCCTCGTTCGGCGTCTCGAGAATGAACGGCAGGTCTCGCAGCGCCGCGTGCGTGATGATGCGGCGGATGGCGTCCTCGGGGAGATACCCCTCGTCGATCTTCTCATGCCGATCCTTGTGAGAGCCGAGATCGTTCTTGCTGTTGTTCAGATGCACGGCGCGGATGCGATGGAGCCCCACCACTTGGTCAAACTCCGTGAGCACGCCGTCGAGATTGTGCACGATGTCATAGCCTGCATCCCAGACATGGCAGGTGTCGAAGCAGACACCCATTTTCTCCTGCAGCTGCACGCCGTCAAGAATGGCGCGCAGCTCCTCGAACCGTCCGCCGACCTCGCTGCCCTTGCCTGCCATCGTCTCGAGAAGGACGGTCGTGCGCATCTCGGGAAAGAGCGATTCGTTCAGGATCTCCGTGATCTTCTCAATCCCGACGGCGACGCCCTGCCCGACGTGGCTGCCGGGGTGGAAGTTATAGCATTGACCCGGTGTAGATTCCATGCGCTGCAGATCCTCACGGAAGGCGAGGCGCGCAAACTCGCGCACGTTTTCCTTTTCGGCGCAGGGGTTGAGCGTATACGGAGCGTGCGCCACGAGCGCGGCGATGTCATGCTCGTCTGCAAATTGGAGGAACGAAGCAACGTCGTTCTCGTCCAATGCCTTGGAGGCGCCGCCTCGGGGGTTTCTCGTGAAGAAGGCGAAGGTGTTGGCGCCGAGCGCCGCCGCCTTTTTGCCCATGGCCAGATATCCGCCCGCGGCGGAGATGTGGCATCCGATTCGAAACATATGAAACCTTCTTTATCTATCAGGATTTTTTCTTATGAAACACAACTATGAACTTATCCGGTCCGACCGGAAAACCCTCGGCCTGCAGGTGAAGGACGGCCGCGTGATCGTCCGCGCGCCGCGCCGGGTCACTAAGGAGCAGATTGAGCGCTTCGTGCGCGAGCACGAGGACTGGATCGAAAAAGCGCTCTCGCGTCAGGCGGCGAAGCAGGCCGCGCACCCGGAGTCGACGGCGGCGGAGCGCGCAGAGTACATTCGCCTTGCGAAGGAGATTCTTCCCAAGCGCACGGCCTACTGGGCGGAGCGTATGGGGCTCTATCCGACGCAGATTCGCATCACGTCGGCGCAGCGGCGCTTCGGCAGCTGCTCGTCCGAGGGGCATATCTGCTATTCGTGGCGTCTGATGCAGTATCCGCCCGAGGCAATCGACTATGTGGTCGTGCATGAGCTCGCGCACTTAAAGCACATGAACCACAGCCCGGCCTTTCACGCGCTCGTCGCGCGCTATCTGCCGGATCACAAGGCTCGTCGCGCGCTGCTCAAGCGATAACGCGGTCGAGAAACGCCGCCATATCCG
>JBGUHV010000194.1:0-2354 GCA_045112425.1 Oscillospiraceae bacterium | reverse complement strand
CTGCAGCTCGGGAGCCAAATCCTTGATGTAGTCTTCCAGGTTCACAACGACCCCCTTCCGAGAACGCCTTCAACCGCTTGTGCCATTATACGAACGAGTTGGAAAACCGTTTCACCAAATTGAAAGAAAGACCTGCTATTTAAAGTCAAGGGGCAAACCCGAGATTTTTGATAGGAACCTTGAGAAGTGAATATGGGATAAAGAGCGGGCATGCTGACGCGCGCCCCAGACGGGGCGTGATCGTGTTTTGGATGCGAGGGGAGCTACTTGGCGGCCTCCTGGAGATGCCCGGGCAGATGATGCTTGGGAGGCGTGGGCTCGTAGGGCCTCTGCTCCTTCATAAGGGCCAGGCTCACGCCCATGAGCTTGCGCGCGACGCCCGACAGGGCGACGTAATGATGCTTCTTGTCCTCGCCTTTCTTCTTGGCGTAGTAGTCGCCGAAGTACGGGTCGTACTTGCGGGCGGAATCCGCCGCCTGCATGAAGGCCCACCTGAGGGCGGCCGGCCCGCGCTTGGACATGTTGCCGTCGGAGGCCACGGTCTCGCCGGACTCGCTCTTCGTGGGGTCCATCCCGGCGTATGCCATAAGCTGATGCGCGTCGTCGAAGCGGTTGGCGTCGCCGATCTCGCCCGCTATCGTCGCGGCGAGCACGAGCCCTATGCCGGGCACGGTGAGCAGCCATCTGCCGTCGGTCTCGTCGAGCAGGCGGGCGAGCTCCCCGTCGACCTCGTCGATTTGGCCGCGGACGAAGTCGAGCTCCTCCATGAGCAGCCTGATCTCGAAGGCGAGGGTCCTCGATCCGAACCCGACGCCGACCGAGCTCCTCGCTGCGGCCTTGAGCTTCTCAGCCTTCTCGCGGCCGCACTTGCCCCCGGAGGCCTCCCTCAGGATGCGCTCGAGCGTGCGGACGTTGGTCGAGAGCACCTGGCTGGGAGTGGAGCAGTGCTCGAGAAGGGCGCGCTGCGTCGGCCCGAATGATCCGCTGAACAGGCCGTCGAGTTCGGGGAAGACCCGGTCGAGGATAGCCGTGGCGCGGTTCTTGAGCATCGTGGACCGCTCGACGAGCGACATGCGGTAGCGCGCCAGGCTGCGCAGCTCGTCGGTCGCCTCTTCGCCCAGCGCCGAGGGCTCGTAGCGCTTGTAGCGCACCAGGTCGGCTATCATCGCCGCGTCAATCGCGTCGGTCTTGACCTTGCGCACCGTCCACACGTCGCGGAACGCGTCGGACTGGATCGGGTTGATGACCGCCACGTCGTAGCCATGCGAGGTCATGAAGTCGAACAGGGCTATCCAGTAATGGCCCGTCGCCTCCATGCCGGAAAGGCTCCCTCCTGGCTCCACGCCGGCCTTCTTCAGCCGTTCGAGGAGCTTCTCGAAGCCCCTGTCCGTGTTGGCGAACTTGAACGACTCGATGACGGCCTTGCCATCATCGTCCACGGCGCTGAGCACATGCGATCTCTTGGCGATGTCGATTCCGATGTAAACCATCCGGCTGCCTCCTGCCTCTCGCTCCGTTCGGGACGAGGGTAATCCCCCGAACTCCGCAGGCGCAACCTCATGGGACATTCATCGCCGTACGACATCCTGCCTAATTCACGTCCACCTGCGGGTCGGAGGCGCCAGCCTTTCTCGAAGAGCCGAACTCCTGGACGACACAGCAAGCGCCCTCCGCCCCATGCACGCCCTTTATCCCATATTCGCGTCTATAGGAAAAGAGCGCGGCCACTGCGCGAGAAGTGGCAGAAAGAAAATATGAGGATGGAAATGGGTTGCTTGAATCGCTTGCCGCAACACTGCAAAGGTTTCCGCAACAGTCGCGGTTTGCCCTGCGGAGAAACTACGCCAAATTCGAATTCGGCTTTCATTTGACACGAGGGAATCTCAACTATAATCTTTTTTTTACATATTTTCCAAACGTAGCAGCAATCGCAGATTGGACAGCAAATGAAGCATGGTAACAAGCTCGGAAAACTCGCCATTACCATTGCCATGACGCTCGCCATGGCTTCCTACATCGGAATGACGGCATACGCCGAGGAGCCGCTTGCCGACAATCCACCTGATATCAATGCACCAGCTGAGGGATTGGACTCGGCAAAGCCAGACAACCTGTCTGACGCCGATGGCAAAGCCGACTCTGCCGACGACGTTTCTACAGATGAGGCCACTGTCGAAAAGGGCGATGGCAAGAAGGATCTCGCAGGTGAAGCCTTGGAAGAAGGCGAGGCCAAGCTCAATACAGCTGAAGGGGCCAAAGCTCCTGAACCTCAAGCGGAACCCGGCCTCTCTGTCACGGGCGGTACGGCCGGTGTGGACTATACCTACGAGAACGGCGTATTAACCTTCCTGAAC
>JBGUHV010000193.1:0-3721 GCA_045112425.1 Oscillospiraceae bacterium | reverse complement strand
CATGCGCCATCCGGTGGCCCGCGTTGCGGTTTCCGCGGCGGCCTTCGCCTTTGACCGGCCCTATTCCTATCGGCTCGCGCCGGACATGTCGGCGCAGCCGGGGTGCAGGGTGCTGGTGCCCTTTGGCCGCGGCAACCGCCCCGTGGAGGGCGTCGTGCTCGCGCTGGCGGAGGAGGATTCGCCGGAGCTCAAAACGATCCTGAAGGTGCTCGATCCGGAGCCGCTGCTCTCAGATGAGCTCCTGCGTCTTGCGCTCTGGATGCGAAACCGCTTTTTCTGCACGGTGTATGACGCCGTCAAGGCCATCCTGCCCGCCGGCGTGTGGTATCGCGTCAGCACGGTCTACCGCCTTGCGGAGGGCACGGATTATGACGCCGCGCTCGCATCCGCGAAGGGCGAGAGCGCCCGCCGCGCGCTCGAAACGGTGCATGCCCACGGCGGCGCCGCGGAGCTTGCGGAGCTGCAGGGCGCCTTTGGAGAAGAAGACCCCGCCCCGGCGCTGCGCGCGCTGGTCAAGGCGGGGATTCTGTGCGTGGAGGGGGCGGAAAAGCGCCGCGTCCACGACCGCGAAACGGAATATACCGTCCTCGCCGTTCCCGTGGAGGAGGCGCTGCAGGCCGCGCAGCAGCTGCGCCGCCGCGCCCCGCAGCAGGCGGCACTTCTCGATCTGCTCTGCAGCATCGGACGCGCGCCGAGCCGCGAGCTGTGCGATTTCACCGGCGCCTCCCGCCAGAGCCTCAACCAGCTCGTCAAAAAAGAGCTCGTGGCAAAGGATCACGAGCCCGTCTTCCGCCGCCCGATTGCGCCGCCGGAGGAGATCATCCCCATCCCGCCGCTCACAGACGCGCAGCAGCCCGCCTATGAGGGGCTGCGTCAGATGCTTGGCCGCAGCGCGGCGGCGCTGCTCTTCGGCGTCACGGGCAGCGGCAAAACCACCGTCTACCTCCATCTCATCCGCGATGTGCTTCAGCAGGGGAAGGGCGCCATCCTGCTCGTGCCGGAGATCTCTCTCACGCCGCAGATGATTCAGACCTTCTCGGCCTATTTCGGCGACGCCGTCGCCGTGCTGCACAGCCGCCTCTCCATGGGCGAACGGTATGACGAGTGGAAGCGCATCCGCGAGGGGAAGGCGCGCGTTGTCATCGGCACGCGCAGCGCCGTCTTTGCGCCGGTGCGAAATCTCGGCCTGCTCATCCTCGATGAGGAGCAGGAGGAGACCTATAAATCCGAAAACAACCCGCGCTACCACGCCCGCGAGGTGGCAAAATTCCGCTGTGTGCAGCAGAATGCGCTGCTGCTCCTCGGTTCCGCCACGCCGGACGTCGTCAGCCGGTATCACGCCCAGACCGGGCGCTATCAGTATTTTGAAATCCCCGGGCGCTACAATGCCCGCGCCCTCCCCACGGTGCAGATCGTGGATCTCAAGCGCGAGCTGCGCTACGGCAATCTCGGCCCGATCAGCTCGGTTCTGCAGAGCGAGCTGGAGGAAAACCTCCGCCGCGGCGAGCAGAGCATTCTCTTCATCAACCGTCGCGGCAGCAGCAAGCTCGTCACCTGCGGCGAGTGCGGCTATGTCTATGAGTGCCCGCGCTGCAGCGTGAATCTCACGTTCCACCAGTCCAACCGCTCCCTGCAGTGCCACCACTGTGGCTACCGCCGCCGCGTGGACGACGTCTGCCCCAACTGCGGCGGCGAGCTCCGCTTCGTCGGCGACGGCACCGAGCGCGTGCAGGAGGCCTTTGAGAATCTCTTTCCCGGCGTGGAATCCCTGCGCATGGATGCAGACACCATCGCCCTCGCGGGCTCGCATGAGCGCATCCTCTCCCGGTTTGAGGCCGAGCAGATCCCCGTCCTCATCGGCACGCAGATGGTCACGAAGGGCCTGAACTTCGATTCCGTCACGCTCGTCGGTGTTCTCTTGGCCGATCAGAGCCTCTATGCCGGCGATCACCGCGCCGGAGAGCGCACGTTCTCCCTCATCACGCAGGTGGTGGGCCGCGGCGGCCGGGGAGAGAAGCCCGGGCGCGCCGTCATCCAGACCTTTACGCCCGAGAATCAGACCATCCTGCAGGCGGCAAAGCAGGACTACGCCGCGTTTTTTGAGAGCGAAATCGCCCTCCGCCGCCTTCACGGCACGCCGCCGTTTTCCGAGATCCTCACGATCACGGTCTCCGGCGCCGGGGAGATGAGCGTGCTGCGCTGCTGTGCCTATATCCGCGACTATCTCCGCCATGAGACGCAGGGCGCCGTGCAGATTCTCGGCCCCGCGCCGCTGCCGGTCGTGCGGGTCAATAATCGCTTTCGCTACCGCGTCACGCTCTATTGCCCCGATCCCGCGCCGGTGCGCGCGCTCGTGCGGAACATCGTTATGTACTGCAGCACTGAAAAACAATTCCGGGATGTGTCCGTCTTTGCGGACAGTGATCCTTACAATTAATCAGGAGAGAAAGAATTATGGCACTGAGAAATATCCTCAAAAAGGGCGATCCGCAGCTGGAAAAGCACTGCCGCCCCGTCACGGAGTTCAATCCCCGCCTTCACACCCTCATCGACGATATGCGCCAGACCCTCGCCAAGGCCAACGGCGTCGGCCTCGCCGCGCCGCAGGTGGGCGTGCTGCGCCGCGTCGTTCTCGTGCTCGAGACGAACGTCGACCGTGAGAACGGGGAAGAGGAATATATGATCGAGCTCGTCAACCCGGAGATCATCGAAGCCGACGGCGAGCAGGTCGGCGCGGAGGGCTGCCTCAGCGTGCCCGGCGATTTCGGCGTGGTCAAGCGCCCCAATCACGTCAAGGTGCGCGCGCAGGACCGCAACGGCGAGTGGTTCGAGGTCGAGGGCGAGGGGCTCACGGCCCGCGCCTTCTGCCATGAGCTCGACCATCTCGAGGGCGTGCTCTTTACCGAGAAGGCCTCCCGCATGCTCACGCCCGAGGAGCTGGAGGAGCTCGGCGTCACGGAGGAAGACTGATGCGCGTCGTGTTCATGGGCACCCCGGATTTCGCCGAGGCCTCCCTCAAAAAGCTCATCGACGAGCGCTTTGAGATCGTCGGCGTCTTCACCCAGCCCGACAAGCCGCAGAACCGCGGCATGAAGCTTGTGCCGCCGCCGGTCAAGGTGCTGGCCCAGTCCGTCGGCCTTCCGGTCTTTCAGCCTGAAAAGATGCGCACCGGCGAAGCGATGGACATTCTGCGCGAATTAAAACCGGATATCCTTGCCGTCGTGGCCTATGGCAAGATCCTGCCGGCGGAGATGCTTGCGCTGCCGCGCTTCGGCGCCGTGAACGTCCACGGCTCGCTCCTGCCGAAATATCGCGGCGCCGCTCCGATCCAGTGGGCGGTGCTCAACGGCGATGAGACCACCGGCGTCTCCACCATGTTCCTCTCCGAGGGCATGGACGAGGGTGACGTGATCTTCTCGCGCGAGACGGCCATCGGCGAGCAGGAGACGGCGGGCGAGCTCTTCGACCGCCTCGCTGCCATGGGCGCGGAGCTTCTGGTCGAGACCCTGCGTGCCATCGAGGCGGGAACCGCCCCGCGCACGCCGCAGAATCATGCGGACGCCACCTATACCAAACAGCTTACCAAGGAGCTCTGCCCGATTGACTGGACGAAAACGCCGCGCGAGATCGTCAAGCACGTCTGCGGTCTCTCCCCGTGGCCGGTCGCTACGACCGAGCTGCAGGGCACCTTTTTCAAGATCCACCGCGTTGAGATCGGCGC
>JBGUHV010000192.1:0-2250 GCA_045112425.1 Oscillospiraceae bacterium | reverse complement strand
ACCTCGCAGGCGATGACGACGTCGTTGCGCAGGTCGCTCGGGAAGAGCGGGCGCATCGGGCGGTCGATCAGGCGGCTCGCCAGCACGGCGGGCAGGCTGGGCTTGCCCTCACGGCGCATGAAGCTGCCGGGGATGCGGCCGACGGCATAGAGCTTCTCGTTGAAGTCCACGGCGAGGGGGAAGTAATCAATGCCGTCCTTCGGGCGGGCGGAGGCGGTGCAGGTGACGAGCACGGTGGTGCCGCCGTAGGTCACGAGGACTGCGGCGTTGCAGAGCTCGGCCAGCTTGCCGACCTCCATGGAGAGCTTGCGGCCCTCATAGTCCATTTCGAACTTGCGGTAGTTCGGGAATTCCTTGTGGGTGATAATCATTCGTCCAGTTCCTTTCTGTCATAACAATTCCATGCAAAGAGTTTGTCAGCATACTCTCTGCTTATATTACCGGAAAAGCCTCGCAGAGTTCGCGGCCTTGCCGCGAATGCATTCCAATTCGATTTTTCAGCGACATGTGCGGTGAAAAATCTCCCTCGGGCGTCGTCAGAACGGGCTTGCTCCACGCCGCAGCCGCGCGAAAGCACGACTGCTCTGTATTCGCGCCCCCGTTCTTCCTCTCCAAATCAAAGCACTTGCTTTGATTTGGTAAGGAGCGGCAGTGAAATGAGCTTGCTTTCGCGTAACACGCGGAAGCAAGGGATATGGAGCTTGCCGCGACGCGGCACGCCCCTCGCATCGACCAAACGAGGCAAAGCCGAGTGCGATAAATGCGAGTATCTCCAGCGGAAGCGGCAAAGCTGCTTTCGCTGGAAAAAAAGCAGGGAGACAATATGCAATTGTCTCCCTGCTAAAACGTTCATACCCTTCAGATAAAACGGGCTCGCAATTACTTGCGGATGCCCAGCTTCGCGATGATGGCGCGATAGCGCTCGATGTCCTTCTTCATGAGGTAGTCGAGCAGACGGCGGCGCTTACCGACCATCTTGTACATGCCGAGACGGCTGTGCTTGTCGTTCGGATGCACCTTCAGGTGCTCGGTGAGCTGACGGATGCGCTCGGTGAGAATGGCGATCTGCACCTCGGGGGAGCCGGTGTCGTTCTCGTGGGTCTTGTTCGCCTCGATGACGGAGGTCTTCTGGTCTTTCGTGATCATAACTATTCTTTCCTTTCTGAGAATCTATGCCCTGTGGCGCAGAAGCGGGCTGAAAGGCCGCCGAAGCAAATCGGCACCCCCGCATCCGGGTCCGCGGGCGAAATCCATGACATTCTATCACACGGAGGCAGGCTTGTAAAGAGGAAATTTCAAGAATTTTGTCACTCCGCAAGAACCTCGTCGAGCACGTCGAGAAAGGCTCTGGCCGCGGCGGAGAGCTCCGTCTCCTTGCGGAAGATGATGCCGACGCGGCGGCGCAGAGGCGGCAGGAGCTGGCGCACGGCAACGCCCGGCGGCGCGTGGCGCGCCACCATCTCCGGCAGGACGGCGACGCCGAGACGGTTCTGCACCATGTTGAGCACGCTGTAGTCATCGCCGACGCGATACTGCACGTCCAGATCCGGGTGCCCGGCGAGGAAATCCTTGAGCGTGGCGCCGCCGCGCCCCTCGTCGAGCAGAATGAACGGCTCGCGCACGAACTCCGATCTCGGGATCGGGTCAAAGCGCAGGAGCGGATGATCCTCTGCGAGCACGGCGAGATAGGCGTCGGCAAAGAGCTCGCGGGAGGCAAACTCCGTCGGACGGCAGAGATCGGTGAAGCTGAAGTCCACCACGCCGCCGCGCACGAGACCCTCCAGCTCCTGATACAGGCCCTGATGCAGCTCAAAGCGGATGGCCGGATGCAGCTGCTTGAAGCGCTGGATCGCGCGCGGGAGCAGGCTGCTCGAGACGCTGTTGAAGCTGCCGATGCGAACGACGCCCTGCTCGAGCCCGCGCAGAGCCGCCGCCTGATCGGACAGCGCCTGATGGGCGCGCGCCACATCGCGGATATAGGGAAGCATGGCCTCCCCCTCGCGCGTGAGCGAGACGCCGGTGCGCGAGCGAACCAGCAGCGTAACGCCGAGCTCCGCCTCCAGGCTCTTGATCATCTGGCTCACGGCGGACTGCGTGTAGCCCAGTGATCTCGCCGCGAGGGAAAAGCTGTTGGATTCCAGCACCTGCAGCAGCGCATGATATGCGATCATGGCGCACCTCCACAAATCAGTTTTTCTGATTCTTAAATTAAAAAAATTCGCTTTACTGATTGATAATGGTATTATATAA
>JBGUHV010000191.1:0-7949 GCA_045112425.1 Oscillospiraceae bacterium | reverse complement strand
CTCGCCGATGCCGTAGCGGATGCAGGGCCAGCCGTTGTAGGTGGTGTGGGGATCGACGGTCTCTTCCCAGTTCTCACTGTTGAAGGTGGTATCGCCGATGATCATGGTCTTGGCGCCCGCGGGTGCGGCAGCCTCTTCGCTGCCGGCGGGAGCGCTTTGCTCTTTGCTGCCGCAGCCGGCAAGCAGGGTAAGCGCCAGCACGACGACGAGCAGCATGGAAAGAATTCTTTTGTTCATGTGTTTCGTTCCTTTCTTTTTATCATAGGATGCTGTGGATCAGATCCTGTGTGTACGGATTTTGGGGTGCGGCGATCACCTCGGATGGGACGCCCTGCTCCACGATCTCACCGCGGTACATGACGACCAGCCGATCGCAGAACTGCTGCACGAGGGCAATATCGTGGCAGATGAAGAGGATGGACATGTCGAGCTTCTGCCTCAGCTCTGTCAGCAGCTCGATGATCTCCGCCTGAATGGTGACGTCGAGCGCGCTCGTCGCCTCGTCGCAGATCAGGAGCTTCGGTTCGATGGCGAGGGCTCGCGCAATGGCAGCTCTCTGGCACTGGCCGCCGCTGACCTCGTGGGGATAGCGCCCCGCAAACTCCTTCGGGAGGCCGCAGAGCTCCAATAATGCTTCCGCACGCTTCAAGGCGTCGGCTTTGGAGACGCCGTTGTTGCGGAGGCTCTCCATGATGCCGTCGCCCAGCGTGCGGCGGGGATCGAAGGACTCCGTCGGCGTCTGGAATACAACCTGCATCTTCTTCCATGCCCGGCGCAGGTCCTTGCCCTTGCACTTCGTCACCTCGATGCCGCCCAGCATAACGGTGCCGGAGGTGGCCGGAAGCAGACCCGTAATCATGTTCACGAGTGTGGTCTTGCCGCTGCCGCTCTCGCCGATGACGCCGAGGCATTCGCCGGGCATGAGATCAAAGCTCGCATCCTTCACGGCGTGGACGTCCTCCCTGCCCTGGAGCTTGAAGGTTTTGGTCAAATCTCGGATGGACAGGATCGGTTCAGCCATTTCTCGCGCCTCCCCTCTCCAGCCGCGGCACGGCGGCCATCAGCGTTTTGGTGTAGTTCGTCTCCGGATGGTAGAGGATCTGGTTGGTCTCGCCGTACTCCACGGCGCGGCCCTTCTGCATGACGAGGACGTTGTCCGCCATGGCGCCGACGACGCCGATGTTGTGCGTGACGATGATGATGCTGACGCCGTACTCCTTGCGCATGAGCATCATTTCCTCCACGACCTGCTTCTGGACGTGGACGTCCAGCGCGCTGGTCGGCTCGTCCGCCATCAGGACGCTCGGGCGCAGGAGCATCGCCGACGCGATGCCGACGCGCTGCTGCATGCCGCCGGAGAGCTCGAAGGGGTAGCTTTTGAGCACGCGCAGCGGATCGAGGAAGCCGATTTTGCTGAGAATCTCAGACGCACGGTCCTCAAATTCCGCGCGGGTTACTTTTTCATGCTCGATGACGCTCTCGTAGAGCTGGGCACCGACCGTGCGGATCGGGCAGAAGCTGGCGCCGGCGCTCTGGAAGATCATGCCGAAGTCGGGGCCGCAGAGCTTTCGCATCTCGGCAGGCTTCAGATCGGGGAGATCCTTGCCCTTGTACCAGATATCACCGCGGGTTACCATGCCGGCGGGGCCGAGCAGACCCATGGCGGCCTTGATGAGCGTGCTCTTGCCGCTGCCGGATTCGCCGACGATGCCGAGAATTTCGCCCTCCGACAGCGAGAAGGAGATATCCTCTATTGCCGGTTTCCCCTGATATGAAATTGTCACAGAATCATAACGCAACATTGGATTCATATTTATCTCCACTCTCCACTCTCAACGCTCCACTCTTTATCTGCCTCTCATCTTCGGATCAAGGTAATCCCGCACCGTGTCGCCGAGGAGATTGAAGATCATGACGGAGACAAAGATCGCGAAGCCGGGCGCAAACGTGAGCCACGGGGCCGTCTGCAGCAGGCCGCGGGTGTCCGAGATCATGCTGCCCCACTCGGCGGCGGGCGGCTTGGCGCCGAGGCCGAGGAAGCTCAAGCCTGCGAGCTCCATCATCATGGTGCCGATGTCCAGCATGGAGGTGACGAGGATCGGGCCCATGATGTTGGGCAGAACGTGCTTGACAATAGTTTTCATAGAGCTGCCGCCGGCGAGCTTTGCCGCTCTAAAATACGGCATTTCCTTTTGCGCGAGCGTCTGACTGCGGGCAATACGGGCGAATTTCGGCCACGAGATAGCGGCCAATGCGATGATCGCGTTGTGCAGACCGCCGCCGAGGACGCCCGCCACGGCCAGCGCAAAGACGAGGCCGGGGAACGCGAGGAAGAGGTCGGAAATGCGCATGAGGATCGTATCCGTCCAGCCGCCGACCCACGCGGCGAAGACGCCGACGATCGTGCCGATGACAGTGATGATGGCGACGAGAAGCAAGGTCGAGAAGATGCTGGTCTTTGCGCCGACGATGACGCGCGAGAGCATATCGCGGCCATAGCGGTCGGTGCCGAAGACGTGCTCGGCACTGGGGGCCATTTTCGCAATAGAAAGATCCTGCGCATAGGGATCGTAGGGGCAGAGCTGCTCGCAGAAGACGGAGGCGAGCAGGAGCAGGATCGCAAGCGTGCCGAAAAGGATGAGTCTGGCCTTGAGGGTGTCACGGCGCAGCTTCTGCACGCGGACAGTCGGTTCCTTCTTCAATCCTGCACCACCCCCAGTCGAATCCGGGGATCCATCGCATGGTAGAGCAGATCCGTGATGAGATTTACAAGCACGTAGATGATCGCCATCCAGACCACATAGGCCTGAATGATCGGATAATCGCGCATGGTGATGGCGTCCACGGCGAGCTTGCCGACGCCGTCCCACATGAAGATGCTCTCAATAATCGCCGTGCCGCCAAGGAGGCTGCCGATCGAAAGTGCCAAAAGCGTGATGATCGTGAGCATGGAGGACTTCATGACGCTGCGCCATAAGGTGACCCGGCCGCGCACGCCTCTCGCCTGCGCGCCGTAGACATAGTCCTTATTGAGCTCCTCCAGCACCGTCGCGCGCACCTGTCGGAGGTACTTCGCGCTCATCGCGATGGCGAGCGTGAGCGTCGGCATGGCGGCGCTCTTGAGGCTCAGGCCGTTTGAGATGACCGGGAGCCAGCCCATTTTAATACTGAGGAAGTACATAAGGAGCATCGCGACGAAGAAGTTCGGAAGCGAATTGCCGACGAAGCTGGTAAAACGGATGAGATAGTCGGTAAATTTATCATGCCGCACCGCAGCCAGCACACCCAGCGGGATGGAGATGATAATAGTCAAGAGAATCGATAGCGCCGTCAAAAGCAGCGTGGCCGGGAGCTTGGAGACGAAGGTATCGAACACGTTGCGCCCGGAGATGTAGCTCGTGCCCATGTCGCCGGTGAGCATGCCGCCGAGCCACGAGAAATACTGCGTCAAAAACGGCTGATCGAGACCGAGATCCGCGCGCGCCGCGTCGATGATCGCCTGATCCACGCCGCCCTTGCTGCCGTACATCTCCGTGATGGCGTCGCTACCGGCGATGCGCATCATGGCGAAGGACAAAAACGTGATACCGATCAGCACCGGGATCAGCTGCACGATTCTGCGAAGCACATATTTGCCCATCGGCACACCTCCTGAACACATTGTTGTTTTCTTTGTAGCACAGCCGTTTGGTACGCACAACCTACCCGGGGGGATATTTTTTCAAACTTTTTGCATTTTTGTGCAATTTTTTATCCCCCGGGGTAGGTTGTGAGCCCCTGCTTACCGTGTTAGGATAACATACAGAACTTTATCGAGATGAAGTGAGGAAAAGCATGGACAAGATCATCGCCGGGCATGCGCTGACGCCCGGCAAAACCGTAAAAGACCACATCCACGTGCACGGCACGGAGCTGCATGTGCCCCATGTTCTGCTCTGCGGCATGGAGGACGGGCCGACCGCGCTGATCTCCGCGGGAATCCACAACGCGGAGTATGTGGGCATCCAGGCTGCGATTGAGCTCTCCAACGAGCTGGACGTGCAGGAGCTGCGCGGCAACGTGATCATCCTGCCGCTGGCGAACCGCTCCGGCTTTGAAAACCGGACCATGTCCATGGTCTGGGAGGACGGAAAGAACCTCAACCGGGTCTTTCCTGGCGACGCGGAGGGCAGCACGGCGGAAAAGCTGGCGCACACACTCTTCGATGTGTTCATCCGCAACGTGGACTATTACATCGACCTGCACAGCGGCGACGGCTTCGAGGAGCTGATTCCCTACGCCTATTACCTCGGCGACGCGCCGGCGGCCGGGAAGGCGCGGGAGATGATCGAATGCGTGAACACAAAGTATTTCGTCCGCTCAAAGTGCCGCACGGGCGGCGCTTACAATCTGGCGTCCGTGCACGGCATTCCCAGCGTGCTCATTGAGCGCGGGCAGCTCTCCCTGTTCAGCCGCGAGGAGATCGAGGCGGACAAGGCGGACGTGCGGAATATTCTGCGCCGCGTCGGCATCCTGCCGGGCGACTATACAACCTATGAGAAAACAGAGCTCGCGGAATTCAGCGACGACGCGCCCTGCACCGGCTGCTGGTACCCCGAAAAGCAGGTGGGCGAGTGGTTCCGGAAGGGCGAGAAGCTCGGCGAGATCCGCGATTACTTCGGGCGCAGCCTCTTTACGGAGTTCGCGCCGTGCGACGGGGTGCTGATCCATCAGTGCGCGTCGCTGAACATCATTGAGAAAGGACCGATGGTGACCTATGGCGTCCGGCAAAACGATTCTGAGTGAAAACCGGGAATACTGGACCGGCCGCGCGGGCGGCTATTCCAAAGTCAATCAGACAGAGCTTCGCACCTCGCAGCGCGAGGTCTGGCGCGAGGAGCTGAGAGCGCACATTGCCCGGCAGTTTCCCGACCGCGAGGCGGGGAGCGTGCAGGTGCTGGAGATCGGCACGGGGCCGGGCTTCTTCGCGACTCTGCTCGCAGAGCTGGGATACAACGTGACGGCGATTGATCTCACGCCCGCCATGCTCGCAGAGGCGAAAAAGAACGCCGGCGCGCTCGCGGAGAAGATCACGTTTCTGGAGATGAACGCCGAAGCGCTCTCCTTCCCGAGCAGCAGCTTTGACGTGATTCTCTCGCGCAATCTCACATGGAACCTCCCCCATCCGGAGACGGCCTACCAGGAGTGGAAGCGCGTGCTTCGCCCCGGCGGCATGCTGCTGAACTTCGACGCCAACTGGTATCACTACCTGTTTGACAACGCTGCGCGCGAGGGCTATGACGCCGACCGCAGAGCCACGGCGGAGCAGGGGATCCATGACGAGAACATCGGAGAGAACTTCGATCAGATGGAGCGCATCGCCATGCGCGTTCCCCTCTCCCGCGCGGCGCGTCCAGCATGGGATCACAGCGTGCTCTCAAAGCTCGGCCTGCACGTGACGACGGACACGGAGGCGTGGAGCCGCGTCTGGTCTGCGGAGGAGAAGGTGAACTTCGCCTCCACGCCGATGTTTCTGGTGCATGCCGTTCATCCGGTCAGCCCTTAAATGGAAAGGAGCAAATGATGCAGGCTGCTGAATATTTTGATTCCATCGCACAGTTTTGGGACATGGAGTACTCCGACAACGAGCTGGCGCGGGAAATTACTGCTTCGATTTCCATTCCCCGCGGCGGCGGCTATACGCTGGACATCGGCTGCGGCAGCGGCGGCATGATTCTGGATCTGCTGCGCTATGGAGCGTATGAGGTTGAGGGCGTCGATTTTTCGCCCGCCATGGCGGAGATGGCGCGGGAGAAATTCAGCTTTGATCCCCGCGTGAGCATTGAGACGATCGACTTCTTCGCTCTGGAACACGCGGGATATGATCTCGCCGTGGCGTTCAACACCTATCAGTACTTCCGCCACCCCGGCGCATTCATCGCCAAGGCCTATTCCCTGCTGCGGGAGGACGGGCGGCTGACCGTCGCCTGCGGCTTCAGCCGCAAGCGCACGAACGCCCTGAGCGAAACGCTGCCGAAGGGCATTGCCCGTCAACTCAAAAGCGCGGAGGAGGAAGCAAAGGACTGGGCGCCCTTCTTCAAAGTTGACTGTATTTGCGATACCGACGACCTGTATCTGATTTCCGGGCGCGCGGTAGCCGGGATTGGAGGCAAGTTATGAGCGAACCGAGAGGCTTTCACATGCACGAGGACGGAACGTACCATTCCCACGACCACCTCGAGGAGCATCCGCACACGCACACCCACAGCCACACGCAGACCAAGTCGGTCATCAACCGGCTCTCCCGCGCGATCGGGCACTTAAACTCCGTCAAGCGCATGGTGGAAACTGGACGCGACTGCACGGAGGTGCTGATGCAGCTGGCAGCCGTGCAGTCCGCGCTCAGCAGCACGGCAAAGGTGATTCTGAAGGATCACATCGAGCACTGCATCAAGGACGCTGTGGGCGAAAACGACACTCACGCGCTCGAGGAGCTGAACGCCGTCATTGAGCGCTATATGAGATAACCAAAAACGTAATCAACAATTTGTGCATTATTTCATCCCCCAGGGGAGCTTGTGATTTTTGTCCGAATGGATTAGGATTTCAGGTATCTCAATAGAGAAAAAAGGAGTGTTGACCTATG
This sequence comes from Oscillospiraceae bacterium, assembly GCA_045112425.1. Classification (GTDB taxonomy): domain Bacteria; phylum Bacillota; class Clostridia; order Oscillospirales; family Oscillospiraceae; genus CAG-103. Next base: position 1,324 of record JBGUHV010000191.1, on the reverse strand, counting down.
CATATGGCAGACGCGCTGCTCGCTCCGGCGGTAGCCGCCACCATGTACGTGGCCTCCGGCGTCACCGCCGGCGTCAGCGTACACAAGCTCCGCAAAGACGATGAGGAGCAGAAGCTCCCCGTGATGGCCGTCACCGCAGCCCTCGTCTTCGCGGGACAGATGATCAACTACACGATTCCCGGCACCGGCTCTTCGGGCCACATGTGCGGCGGTATGCTGCTCTCGGCTCTGCTCGGGCCGCAGGCGGGTTTCCTGTCGATGATCGTCATTCTGGCAATTCAATGTCTCTTCTTTGCCGACGGCGGACTCTTAGCCCTCGGCGCAAACATCTGGAACATGGCGTTCTACGGCTGCTTCATCGGATACTATTTAATCTGGCGTCCGATCATGCGCAGTAAAATGTTCTCCGGCATGGGCGCAAAGGGCGCAGCGCGCGCGAAGATCATCCTCGCCTCCCTGCTCGGCTGCGTCATCACGCTGCAGCTCGGTGCCTTCTCCGTCTGCGTGGAGACGAGCCTCTCCGGCATCACGGAGCTGCCCTTCGGCGTGTTCCTCAGCATCATGCAGCCGATCCACCTGGCCATCGGTCTGATCGAGGGTCTGATCACCACGGCGGTGCTGCTCTTTGTCTATGAGAGCCGCCCGGAGCTGCTGCGCGACATGAACGCCTCCGCTCCCGAGAAGAAGAACTCCCTCAAGACCACGGTCATCTCCCTCGCCATCGTCGCTGCCATCGTGGGCGGCGGTCTGAGCCTGATCGCGAGCTCCAACCCCGACGGTCTGGAGTGGTCCCTGTTCGGCAATGCTGAGGCGGGCTACAGCCAGAACCTCGGTCTCGACGAGGAGGACTACGGCGTGCAGAGCGACGCGGCGGACAAGGCCGCGGCCATTCAGGAGAAGACCTCATTCCTGCCGGACTATGCCTTCGCTGACAGCGACAGCGCGGCGGGCACCACCGTCTCCGGTCTCGTCGGCAGCGCGATCGTCGCCGCCCTCGCGGTGCTGATCTGCTTCCTCGGCGGATTCTTTCGCAAGAAGAACGGCGCGAAGAAATAAGAAAACGAAAGAACGCCCGGCGTCAAAAGACGCCGGGCATTTCTTTGTATCCGGAGATTTGTTTTCTTATTTCAGGAGCCAATGTCCTTCGGAGACTTCTTCAAACGTGCTGCCAAGCGGTGTTTTGGTATCATACTCCAGAATCTTCTTGTTTCTTTCATAAACCGGGTCCGGTACATGGATTGCAGAAAGCAGGGCCTGCGTATAAGGATGCAGCGGATTGGAGAAGAGCTCCTTCGTCGGCGCCATTTCCACCAGCTTTCCGTGG
>JBGUHV010000190.1:0-7949 GCA_045112425.1 Oscillospiraceae bacterium | reverse complement strand
GGATTATGGCCGCGCAGTTTCTGGCGGGAGGCCACGCCCTCGACCTGCTCGGTCACCATGAGAGCCTCGTCCGCCGGGGCTTCCGGCTTCTCCGCGGGCGCGGAGGGCAGAGCCTCTTCCGCCGCCTGCGCAACCTGGTCCACGGCGAGAACATTGCCGCTGCCCAGAAGCCAGCCCGTGCCGATGAGCATTGCACACAGCAGGATCACGACGCCAACGAGCGAGATATTTGATTTGGTCGTCTGGCCCATTGGAATCGCCCCCTTTCGTGCAGAGTGTTTGCAAAATGCAGGATGTCGACCACGCGGATGCGTTTTGACAAGTATTATTATAGTCATTTTCGGGGGCTGTTTCAATCGGCGTTCTGCACAAAGGGCTCGTGCAAATTCCTACAAATCAGACAAAAATCAACCAAAAATTAAGTTTTTTTACAAGATATTGCGGTGGTTACAAATAAGTTAAACAATATATTGTGTTTGTGCAGGTTGATGGAAAATGGGGGATCGGGTCGATGCCCCCGAAAAAAATGAAAACTTTTTATGAACAATTCCCTGCAAATCAACATTATGTCAACAAATTGTCTTATTTCGATTTTTGGCGCGTCCGTTATGTCAATCTTTTTCGGGCGCTCTGCGCCTTGAAGCTGCAAGGTTTTTCCTTCCATTTCCCACTGCAGGGGCGTTTCGGGCATTTTTCCAAATAGCAAATGGGGCAGGCTCCCCACCTTGTCACATTTTTGTAACCGGACGAAAGTTTTCCGTCATATTCCTCCCGCTCGCGGCATAGGCTTCCCAGAGCAAAAAGGAGGGGAGAGGCATGCGTCGACGGGTGGAACTGGCGCTGCGGGCAGGGCTGCTGCTGCTCGCCGCCGCGATGGTCGCGCGGGGGCTGCCGCCGGGTGTGCGGCAGTGGTTTGCGCCGCGGCAGCTTGTGGAGACGGCCTTCCGGCTGGAGACGGGCGCGGTGCGCGCGCCGGCGGAGACGGCGGCGCCGGAGATTGTGCTTTCAGAGCCGACGCCGACGCCTTCGCCCGCGCCCGCGCCGCAGGAGACCGCCCCCGCGCCGGACCGCACGCCGGAGGGGCTGCCGATTCTCCCGACCAGCTTTTCCGGCGGGCTCACGCTGCGAAACGCCACGGACTACGCGCCGGATCTCCCGGCGCTGCTCTCGGAGGGGCCGTCGCTGCGCTTTTCGCCGGACGGGCCGCAGGTGCTCATCGTCCACACGCACACGAGCGAGGCCTATACCCCCTCGGACGGCAATCGGTACGACGCCTCCGACACGATGCGCACGCAGGATTCCAATTTCAACGTCCTGCGCGTCGGCGACGTGCTCGCGGCGCATCTCGAGGCGGCGGGGCTGCAGGTGCTGCATGACCGCACCGTGAATGATTATCCGAGCTATGCCGGGTCGTATGCCCGCTCGGGCGCGGTGGTCGAGCGGCTGCTTGCGGAATACCCGTCGATCCGCATGGTCATCGACCTGCACCGCGACGCCCTCTGCTCCGACACGGTGGTCTACAAAACCGTCGCAGAGCTGCCGGACGCCCAGCCCTGCCCGCAGGTCATGTTTGTCGTCGGCAGGGACAGCCTCGGCCTCGACCATCCCGACTGGCGCGAGAACCTGAAGCTCGCCGTCTGGCTGCAGAACGCCGTCTCCGACCGGCACCCGACGCTCATGCGCCCGATTGACCTCGTGCGCGAGCGGTATAACCAGCACCTGAGCCCGGGCATGATGCTCATCGAGATCGGCAGCAGCGGCAACACGCTGCCCGAGGCGGTCAGAGCGGCGGAGCTGTTGGGAGACGCGATGGGGGAAGCCCTGAGTACATTAATAGCGTAAGTTAGGAGTTAGGAGTTGACAGATGGTTCGTGCGCAGCAACCATTTGTCATCCTGAGCTTGTCGAAGGATCTTGGCAGAGCAGCGAAAGAGAACATTCAACGCCTGTTCTACCGCTCTGCCAAGATTCTTCGACTCCGCACTTCGTGCTCCGCTCAGAATGACAAATTCAGACAACTCCTAACTCCTCACTCCTAACTCCTAATTCAATTTCTCGGCTGTTTCTGCTGCCTGCACCACGTCTTCATCACCATGCTCACGGGCAGGAGCTTCACGAGCCTTGCCTGCATGCGCTCGGGAAAGCCGAGCACGGAGGCGGTTTTGCCGCGCTTCATGTCGCGCAGGGCTTTTTTCACCACGGCCTCCGGGCCGTAATAGCGGTTGTAGTAGCAGATTGTGTCGTCCGTCACGGCGTGGTCGAAAAACTCCGTCGTGATCCAGCCGGGGCAGACGGCCATCACGCGCACGCCGCGTGGCTGCAGCTCCACGCCGAGCGCGCGGGAGAATGAGAGGACGTACGCCTTGCTCGCGCCGTACACGTTGATATACGGCACCGGCTGCCACGAGGACATGGAGCCCATGTTGTAGATCCGGCTGCCCTCGCGAAGATACGGCAGCGCGAGGTGGCACATGGCGGTCAGCGCCCGGTCGTTGAGGTCAATGATGTCGAGCTGCGTTTTGAGATCGCGCTCGGCGAAGGGGCCGAACACGCCGAAGCCCGCCGCGTTCACGAGCACGGCGATCTCGGGCTGCGCCTGCTCGAGCGCGGACCGGATCGCGTCAAAGCTCGCCATGTCCAGCAGATCGAGCGCGAACACGCGCACCTTTGCCCGGCAGCGCTCCTGCAGCGCCTCCAGACGCTCGCGCCGCCGCGCGATGACCCAGAGCTCGTCGAACGCCTCGTCGGCGTCCAGCGCATAGACAAATTCTCTCCCCATCCCGGACGAAGCGCCGGTAATCAGTGCGATTTTCATAGGTGGTTCCTCCTGATGTTTTCTCCCTGTCATCCTGAGCGGAGCGCGTCAGCGCGCAGTCGAAGGATCTTGACTTGGCAGCAAAACAGAACAGCCAGCCTTGGCCGTACTGCTCTGCCGGGATCCTTCGACTCCGCTTCGCTTCGCTCAGGATGACAGGAACAGCGTACCATGTTCGACTGACAATTGCAATCGAAACCGAAATGGCGTATGATAGGGGCATCTTCGTTCCAGAGGTATGTTTATGAACTATCGCATTGTCTGGCGCACGGTGGGGAAGGTGCTGCTGATCGCCGCGGGGCTGATGCTCCTGCCGGTGCTCACGGCGCTCATCTGTCACGAATCCCCCGTGCCGTTTCTCATCCCCATGGCCGTGACGGCGCTCGCAGGCTTTCTGCTCGGGCGCATCGAGACCGGGCGCGGCGTGTTCACCGCGCGCGAGGGCTTCGTCATCGTGGGTCTGTCGTGGATCCTCCTGAGCCTCACCGCTGCGGTGCCCTTTGTGCTCTCGGGCGACATTCCGAATTATCTCGACGCCGTATTCGAGACCGTCTCCGGCCTCACCACGACGGGCGCGACGATCCTCTCCGACGTGGAGTCGCTCTCCCGCTCGGGGCAGTTCTGGCGCCTGTTCAGCCACTGGATCGGCGGCATGGGCATCCTGGTCTTCATCATGGCGGTGCTCCCGCTCGCGGGCGACCGGAACATGCACATCATGCGCGCCGAGGTGCCGGGCCCCGTCGTGGGCAAGGTCGTGCCGAAGGCGCGGCAGACCGCGCGCATCCTCTATCTCATCTATCTCGGCCTCACGGTCGCCGAGACGATTCTGCTGCTCTGCGGCGGCATGTCGTTTTATGAGGCGCTGCTGCACGCCTTCGCCACGGCCGGCACGGGCGGCTTTTCCACGCGGGCGCTGAGCATCGGCGCGTTCAACAGCGTCTACATCGAAATGGTGATCGCGACGTTCATGCTGCTCTTCGGCATCAACCTGAGCCTGTATTTTCTCATCCTCGTCGGCTCATGGCGGGAAGCCGCGAAAAACGAGGAGCTCAAATGGTTTCTCGGCGTCGTGCTCTTCGCGATCGTCACGATCGCGATCAACATCCGCCACATCTACGGCGGCGTGGGCGAGTCGCTGCGCTATGCGTATTTTCAGGTGGCGTCCATCATCTCGACGACGGGCTTCTCCACGGCGGACTTCGTCCAGTGGCCGCACTATTCGCAGACGATGCTCGTGCTTCTCATGTTCATCGGCGGCTGCGCCGGCAGCACCGGCGGCGGCATGAAGGCCTCCCGCGTCATCATTCTCATCAAGGACGCGCTCACGGAGCTGCGCCGGATGCTCCGGCCCCGCAGCGTCGTGCAGGTGCGCCTCGAGGGCAAGACCGTCCAGCCCGGCACGCTCCGCGCGGTGCAGGGGTTCTTCTCCCTGTACATGCTGCTGCTCCTGCTCGGGACGCTGATTGTGAGCCTCGACGGCGCGGAGTTCTCCACGAGCTTCACCGCCACGCTCGCCTGCCTTTCCAACATCGGCCCCGGCCTCGGCCCGGTCGGCCCGATGGGCGGCTTCGGCTTCTTCTCCCCGGGCGTCAAGATCGTGCTGATTTTCGAGATGCTGCTCGGCCGCCTCGAGCTCTATCCGATCCTGCTGCTGTTCTTCCCGGCGACCTGGCGGGCAAAATAAATCGATGATTTGATCATCATCTCATCGTTTGATGAGTGACACAAACCGGTTGTTTGTGTCAGAAAAAAAGCTCCTTGCGCTTTTATTTTAGATGATCAAATCACAATGTTGTAATCATTCGGCGTGTAAACACGCCGAATATGCGGTGATTACCGCATACTTCCGCTCCGCGGAAGTGATTACTTAATTATGGAGAAACCGATGAAAAAAGTCATTGTCATCACCGGCGGCACCTCGGGCATCGGGCTCGAGACCGCGAAGGCGCTCGCCCGGCAGGGCTGCGCCGTCTATGAGCTCAGCCGCCGTGCCTCCGGCGCGGATGAGCGCATTCACCACCTGCAGGCCGACGTCACGGACGAGGCGCAGTGCATCGCCGCCGTGGACGAGATTGTCCGGCGCGAGGGGCGCATCGACGTGCTCATCAATAACGCGGGCTTCGGCATCTCGGGCGCCGTTGAGTTTACCGACACCGCCGACGCCAAGCGCCAGTTCGACGTGAATTTCTTCGGCATGGTGCGCATGAACAAGGCGGTCATCCCCGTCATGCGGCGGCAGGGCGGCGGGCGCATTCTCAGCATGTCCAGCGTCGCCGCGCCGATCGCGATTCCGTTTCAGGCCTATTACTCCGCCTCCAAGGCGGCGGTGCGCACCTACATGCTCGCCCTCGCGAGCGAGGTTCGCCCCTTCGGCATCGAGACCTGCGCGATCATGCCGGGCGATATCGCCACGGGCTTCACCGCGGCGCGCGCGAAAAACCCCGCCGGCGACGATGTGTACGAGGGGCGGATCGCCCGCTCCGTCGCCGTCATGGAGCACGATGAAATAAACGGCATTCCGGCCGGGGCCGCCGGCGCCTTCGTGGCGAAAAAGGCCCTGCAGCGCCGCGTGCCGCCGCTGTGCACCCTCGGCGGGAAGTACAAGATCTTCGTCTTTCTCACGCGCCTGCTGCCGACGAGGCTGATGGTGGAGATCGTCGGGAAGATTTACGCGAGCTGAAAGAAAATGCGAGGCGATTTCGCCTCGCATTTTTATCTGCTGAAACTCTTGTATTTTTCTCCCGAAACGTGTAATCTAATATGGTAACGAACCGCCATCCCGGAAAGGAGACGAACCATGCAGCTTCTGCTTTTGATCGCGCTCGGACCCGCCGTCGCGCTGGCCGTGTATATCTACCGCAAGGACGGCGTGGAGCATGAGCCGGTGAAGCTGCTGCTGCTGCGTCTGGCGCTCTTCGGCGCGCTCAGCTGCATCCCCGCGGCGATTGCGGAGATGCTCATCGGCGGCCTGATTCATTCCGTCGTGCCGCAGCAGAGCTACCTCGGCGCGTTTCTCGACGCGTTCGTCGTCGCGGCGCTGTGCGAGGAGTGCTGCAAGTTTTTCTTCCTGAACCGCCAGACGTGGAACCACCCCGCCTTTGACTATCAGTTCGACGGCATCGTCTACGCCGTCACGGTTTCGCTCGGCTTCGCCGCGCTCGAGAACGTGGAGTATGTGCTGCAGTACGGCCTCGGCACGGGGCTGCTGCGCGCCGTCACGAGCGTGCCGGGTCACGCGGTGTTCGGCGTCTTCATGGGGTATTATTACGGCTTTGCCAAGCTCGCGCACTATGAGGGAAACCGGGAGCGCGAGCAGTATTACAAGCGCCTCGCCGTGATCGTGCCGCTGCTGCTGCACGGCACCTATGACTTCTTCGCCATGACGATGCAGTTTGACGGCCGGTTCACGATTCTGTTCTTCGCCTTCCTCGCCGGGCTCTATCTCGTCGGCACCCGGCAGGTCAACCGCTCCGCCATGGACGACCGCCGCGTCGAGCCGGACGTGCTGCAGCGGTTCAACCCCGATTTTCGCCCGCCGTGGCAGCAGTGAAAGAGGTATCCCCCTATGGATGAAAGAGAATATTCCTACCCGCTCGAGCTGGGCGTGAGCATGTTCTCCGGCCGCCGGGCGCTGAAGGTGAGCGCCTATCAGGAGCTCTATATGCAGGCGGTGGAGCCGCATCTGAAAAACATCGGCATGGACGAGGCGAAGCTCATGGCCGAGCTCGACGTGGCGTGGGTGCTCATCGCGCTCACCGTCGAGCCGAAGAGAGCGATCCGCCCCGGCGACCGCCTGCACGCCAAAACGTGGAACAGCACCGAGAAGGCGCGGCTCCTGTTTCGCCGCGAGATCGCGTTTTATGACGAGGCGGACGCGCTCGTCCTCACGGGCGCGACGTTTTCGGCTCTGCTGGATCTGAAAACCCGCCGCGTCTGCACCGACCGGGCGCTCATCTCCCGCTTCAATCTCCCCGCCGGGGAGAAGCTGCTCGATGCGAGCGACCGCCTGCGCATGAAAACGCCGGAGACGGAGAGCGTGGAGGTGCTCACCGCCCGCCCCAGCTGGGAGGACGCCGTCGGCCATGTGAACAACTTCCGCTACGGCGAGATGGTCTACGACGCGCTCTCACCGGAGCAGCGCGAAAACATGGAGCATCTCGAGCGGCTTGAGCTCTATTTCGTGAGCGAGACGAAGCCGGGCGAGACGCTCACGCTCCACCGCGTGGACGAGGACGCCGCCGCGACCGTGACCGTCACGCTCCCGGAGCAGATCCGCCCCGCCTTCGCGGCGAAATTGAAATTCCGCACCGAATGAGAACCGCAGGGCGGATATCATCCGCCCGCCCTCGGCGCCCCGTCTGGGGGAGCTGGCAGCCCGCAGGGCTGACTGAAGGGGCTTTCCGCACAAACAGACATACCAAAGGAGAGAAAGAAATGAGAATCCGTTATCGTGGTTCCTTCAACGGCAAGGTGGCGAGCCTGCCGCCGGCGCAGCCGGTGGAGGGCGCCGAGCGCGTCATCGAGCCCGGCAAGCCGCGCGACCTCGTGCGCAAGACGAACATCGGCGCCGCGATCCTGTTTGCCGTGCTGCTGGTGCTGGTGATTCTGCGCGGCGGCCTGGGCGCGCTGCATCTGGGCGGCGTGGTGCTTGCGCTGCTGGTGGTGCTCCCGCGCGAGCTGCTGCGGGCGGTGTTCTACCGCGAGGAGTGCTGGTTCTACCTGAACTTTCAGGACAGCATGCCGTTTCTCACGGGCTCGGAGCACATGAGCCGCACGCGCTTTCTGCTGCTCACGCTCGTGCCGGACGTGATCTTCGGGCTGATCCCGCTGGTGCTCTTCCTGATCTGGCCGAAGCTGAGCCTGCTCGGCACGATGGGCCTGATCTGCCTGCCCATGGGCTTCGGCGACTATCTCCTCGCCTGGCTCGTATTGCGCCAGGTGCCGAGCGACGCCACGGTCTACCGGCAGTATTTTCATACCTATTGGTACTGAGATCGGACGCAAAAAGCTCCCCGCTGAAAAGCGGGGAGCTTTTTTAGCCTCGCAGAGTTCGCGGCTTTGCCGCGAAGCAATTCATATTGTTTTTCCGGCGACATGTGCGGCGGAAAAACTCCCTGAGGCGAAGCGTCACGCGA
>JBGUHV010000189.1:0-16405 GCA_045112425.1 Oscillospiraceae bacterium | reverse complement strand
GTCTGCGCCTCGACGCCTTGCGAGGCGTCCACGATGAGCACCGCGCCCTCGCACGCAGCGAGGCTGCGGCTGACCTCATAGTTGAAGTCGACGTGGCCCGGGGTGTCGATGAGGTTCAGCGTATAGGTCTCGCCGTCTCGCGTGTAGTTCAGACCCACGGCGCGGGCCTTGATCGTGATGCCGCGCTCGCGCTCGAGCTCCATGTCGTCGAGCAGCTGATCGGCCATGTCGCGCTGCTCCACCGCGCCGCACAGCTCGATGAGCCGGTCGGAGAGGGTGGATTTGCCGTGGTCGATGTGGGCAATGATGGAAAAGTTTCGGATGTGGTCTTGAGGGATCATGGTTCGGTGTCTCCTGTCAGGGAAGATAGGGCGTGCGCGGCCTGCTCGGCCGTAGACTGCATGGCGCGCACCGCGAGGCGCAGGCGCTCGATCTGCTCGGTGGGCAGGGTCGGCTGATCCGTCCGCCCGAGGAGATAATCCGCGCTCACGCCGTAATAATCGCAGGCGCGGCAGACAAACTGCAGCCCCGGCTCTCTCGCGCCGTTTTCATAGTGACTCAGCAGCGCCTGACTGATGTGCAGATCGGCCGCCACCGCCCGCTGGGAGAGCCCTTTCTCTGCACGCAGCGCATGCAGCCGCTCAGAAAAGCCGCGTTCCATGGCAATCGTCCTTTCGATAAATGATAACGGATTGTATTATATCTTTTTTGCCGGAGTTTGTAAATAGTGTGGAGGGTGGAGTGTGAAGTTTCAGGTGCGCTCCGCGCGATCGGAATACGGCGCGATGTGGACATCGCGCCGCGCAGAGCCGGCAAAAATGCGTTCCGTTTTCTCAGCGAATTCACGCTGCACTTCCCCGCTGTCTCGTAGAGGCCGACGCCCTCGGCGGCCCGGGCAGGACGCACCAAAAAGCGCTCCATTTCCCGGCGAATTCGCACCGTCCACGCCGCTTGTCATTGCGAACCGTCGCGCACGACGGTGTGGCAATCCGTTCTCTCCTTCCGCACACCTCTGTCATCCTGAGCGGAGCGCGAAGCGCGGAGTCGAAGGATCTTGGCACCGCAGTAAAAATGTACAGCCAACGCCTCCCTCCAACTGCCAGTTTCCCTCCGGGGGCATCCTTTCTGAACGATCAGAAAGGATGCAAAGAATCGCTTAAGGGGAAGATTTCGTTTTCTCCCCCTTAAGAATCCCTCATTGAAACGACACAAGGGGCTCCCGCCCCTTGGATTCCCCGCAGGGGTGGGTGCTGGCAATGTTGTTTCCTGCAAATGCCAGATCAAAAACCGATTATGAAAGCGCGCTGCGGAAACTGCAGCGCGCTGTTGTTATTTGATCCATTCAATAAATTGTAAAACCTTGTTCAAGTCTTCACTATTCAGCGCTTCAGTCGCTGCATCAAGTTCCGATCGTTTTTTCGGATCATCCATCTGTGGATCGAAAAACTGTCCCGGCGTGATTTCAAAATATTCGCAGATCGCAAGAAATTCTGTCATGGACGGCAGTGTCTTTCCGGAGGAGATGTTGTTGATATAACCACGGCTGTGGCCGAGATCATAGCTCATCTTATACTCGGACACACCCTTCTTCAACCGCAGGGCTGTGATGCGTTCACGCACATATTCCACATCCATGGCGACACCTCCTATTTATTATTAGGATATCGCACATGTTTATAATAATATGCATTTTAAAAACGGCTGTTTTATTGAAACGCAATTATAAAGATGTTATAATCATTTTTGTAATGGTTAAAAAACTATTATAACATTAATGAATGGAGGTATCTGTATGAAAAAAAAACCATAAGCCTACTACTTGTGTTGATGATGGTACTGACGCTACTGCAAATTGGAGTATATGCAACAGACGCCGAAAAAACAAATGGTATTCTATCCTATAGAGTGCAGAATGGCGAAGTTATAATTACTGGATGTGACAGATCTGCTACAGGTTCGTTAAACATACCAGAAGAAATTGACGGATATCCTGTTACAGAAGTTGGTGATCACGCATTCCTACTCACTAATCTTACTCGTATTCAATTGCCTGACAGCGTTAAAAAGTTAGGCGTGGGAGTTTTTATGACAAGTGAGACTCTTAAAACGATCATCCTTTCAGAAAGCTTATTGGAAATTCCAGAACGAACTTTTGCGTTTTCTGGCCCTGTTATTAGAAAAATCTATATACCTGCAAGTATAAAATATATTGGAGAAAACGCTTTTTATCCGTATAATCGAGACGAGGTTATAGCAGATTTCAATTTTGATGGAAACGCCATGATTTACTATGGTGGAAATGAAAGCCAATGGAATGCGATTGCTGTCCATAACAACCAAGAGGCTGCCATTCCAGAAATCAGGAACGGAAGTCGATATGTTCATAGTTTTCCACATCAAATAAATCATTCTCACTCTTTTGATGATGGAACCGTTGTGCGGGAGCCTACTGCTTATGAGCCCGGATTAAAGCTCATTAGATGTTTAGATTGTGAAAAAGAGAAACTAGCAATAATACCTGCAACCGGTCATACTCCTTTTTACGATGTAATTCCAGCACAATAATATGCAGTGCCAATTGCATGGGCTGTAAGTCAAGATCCGCAGATCACGAACGGCACCTCGGCGACGACCTTCTCCCCGAACGCCACCTGCACCCGCGGCCAGGTCGTGACCTTCCTCTGGCGCGCGATGGGATGCCCCGAGCCGAAGAGCACAACCAATCCATTTTCGGATGTGATGGCGGGCGACTATTTCTACAAAGCCGTCCTCTGGGCGGCCGAGAACGGCATTACCACCGGCACGAGCAAGACCGCCTTCTCGCCGAACCAGCCTTGCACCCGCGCCCATGTGGTCACGTTCCTCTGGCGCACGCATGAAAAGCCGGCCGCAGGAAGCAATAATCCGTTCACCGACGTGCCCGGCGGGCAGTATTACACCGACGCGGTGCTCTGGGCGGTGTCGAAGAACATCACGAACGGTACGAGTGGCACCACCTTCTCCCCTGACAGCCCCTGCACGCGCGGACAGATCGTCACGTTCCTGTATCGGGATTTGAAGAAATAACTTCATACACGATGAAAAAAGGACTGCTGCGGCAGTCCTTTTTTGCTGTGATGCGCCGAGCTGAAAGAAGGACGTAAGGCGCAAGCATTGCGAACTCGCCGGGGATCGGAAATAAGGTCGTTGCCTTCTGCGCGGGTCGTCGAGGACGCCGACCCCTACGAAAGAAACGGATTGCCACACCGTCGTGCGCGGCGGTTCGCAATGACAGGATCGGGATGCGGGGCGTGTTTGCAGAAAATTTGCTTTTTCGTAATTAATATGTTAAAATTAATTTTTATACTGCAAAGTGCAATTCCAAATCTAAGGAGAATCTATGCTGAAACGAATGATTTGTTTGGCGCTGACGCTGTGTATCGTTCTGGCGCTTGGCGTCCTTCCGGCGCAGGCCGCGGAGAGCAATGAGCTGACCGTGTTTCTGTTTCTGCGCCAGGAACTGGGCTTCCATGACGCCGCCGCCTGCGGCGTCATGGCCAGCATCGCGGAGGAGAGCGGCTTCGAGCCGACGGCGTACAATCCCGCGGGCTACTACGGTCTCTGCCAGTGGGGCGGCGAGCGGCAGCAGCGGCTGTACGCCTTCTGCGCGGAGAACGGTCTGGACGCCGCCTCGCTCGAGGGGCAGCTGCAGTTTATGAAGCACGACCTCGAGACGGTCGAAACCGCAGCGCTCGCCAGGATGCAGAGCATCGAGAACACAGCCGACGGCGCGTATCAGGCGGGCTGGGCGTGGGCGGAGGCCTACGAGCGCTGCGCCTCCGGTCACTACGCCTACCGCGCAGGCACGGCGCAGACCGTCTACTGGCAGACCTATCAGGGCTTTGAGCTGCCCGAGGAAGTGGAAGCGGAGCCCATCGAGATCCCCGAATCCCGCGGAGACTATGTGATCTTTCTGTGGGAGATGAAGGGCGCCCCGTCGCCGCGCGTCGCCGCGTGCCCCTTCCCGGACGTGACGCCCTCGGACGATTGCTACAAGGCCGTGCTCTGGGCCGTGCAGTCGGGCATTCTGCAGGCGAAGGGTGATTTTCACCCGGACGAGCCCTGCACCCGCGCGGAGCTGATCACGCTCCTCTGGCACACGAACGGCACGCCCGCCGAGGGAGACGAGGGGCTTTACACCGGCGCGGAGCGCACAGACACGCTGTTTCCGGCGGTGCTGAAGGACATCGTCGGGTAACCGAATTCCCGGTTTCCCCTTGCAAATCCCCTGCATCGGTGATACACTGATTCTTTGGAGAACGTCTCCGATCCATAAGACAAAAATAGTATGGAGGTAGATACCCATGTTTGAGAATCTGGTTGAGATCCTGAAGGCCAATCCCCGCAAGATCGTCTACACCGAGGGCACCGACGCGCGCATCCTTGAGAGCGCGGCGCGCCTGAAGAAGGACGGCTTCCTGACGCCTGTGCTCGTCGGCGTGGTCGACGAGGTGAAGGCGGCGGCCGAAAAGGGCGGCTTTGACATCGAGGGTCTCGAAATTCTGGATCCCGCGACCTATCCGGAGATGGAAGAGATGGTCGCGCAGATGGTTGAGCTCCGCAAGGGCAAGATGAGCCCCGAGGATTGCCGCGCCAACCTGCAGAAGGGAAATTACTTCGGCACCATGCTCGTGAAGATGGGCAAGGCCGATGCCCTGCTCGGCGGCGCCACCTACTCCACGGCTGACACCGTGCGCCCCGCGCTGCAGCTCGTGAAGACCAAGAAGGGCGCCCACCTCGTGAGCTCCTGCTTCATCATGGTCCGCGGCGACGAGATCCTCACGATGGGCGACTGCGCCATCAACATCGACTATCAGGACACCGTCGACAAGGAAGGCAACGTGACCTTCACCGCCGCACAGAAGCTGGCGGAGGTCGCCATTGAGACCGCCAAGACCGCCGAGGTCTTCGGCGTCGACCCCAAGGTCGCCGTGCTGAGCTTCTCCACCAAGGGCTCCGGCAAGGGCGGCACCGTGCAGCTCAGCCGCGACGCCACCGCGATTGCGAAGGAGCTCGCGCCCGAGCTGAAGATCGACGGCGAGATGCAGTTCGACGCTGCCGTCTCCCCCACCGTCGGCCAGCTGAAGTTCCCCGGCTCCCCCGTGGCCGGCCACGCGAACGTGTTCATCTTCCCCTGCATCGAGGCGGGCAACATCGGCTATAAGATCGCCCAGCGTCTCGGCGGCTTCGCGGCCTACGGCCCGATCCTGCAGGGTCTGAACGCCCCGATCAACGACCTCTCCCGCGGCTGCGACGCGGAGGAAGTCTACCAGATGTCCATCATCACGGCGGCACTGGCGTAAACGCCTCAAAGGAGAGCTTGCAATGCAAGCTCTCCTTTGAATTTACTCGCTTTTATCGCACGGGGCTTTGCCTCGTTTGGTCGAAGCGGGACGCTCGCCCCTCGCGCCGACCAAGCCGGGCAAAGCCCGGCGCGATAAAAGCGAGTATTCAAAAAGAGAGCACGGCCAATAGCCGTGCTCTCTTTTTGAGGCCGTGAGGCCTTTAGGCCTTCGGGCCTGCGGCGACGAGGGCTTTGCCCGCTTCGTTGCCTTCGTACTTGACGAAGTTCTTCACGAAGCGCTGCGCCAGATCCTGCGCCTTGGCATCCCACTCAGCGGGATCGGCGTAGGTGTCGCGCGGGTCGAGAATGGCGGGGTCGACGCCGGGCAGCTCGGTCGGCACCTCGAAGTCGAAGACGGGGATCTTCTTCGTGGGGGCCTTGAGCACGTCGCCGTTCAGGATCGCGTCGATGATGCCGCGGGTGTCCTTGATGGAGATGCGCTTGCCGGTGCCGTTCCAGCCGGTGTTGACGAGATAGGCCTTCGCGCCGGACTTCTCCATGCGCTTGACGAGCTCCTCGGCGTACTTGGTCGGGTGCAGCTCGAGGAAGGCCTGGCCGAAACAGGCGGAGAAGGTCGGGGTCGGCTCGGTGATGCCGCGCTCCGTGCCGGCGAGCTTGGCGGTGAAGCCGGAGAGGAAATAATACTGCGTCTGCTCGGGCGTGAGGATGCTCACGGGAGGCAGCACGCCGAAGGCGTCCGCGGAGAGGAAGATGACGTTATCCGCCGCGGGGCCGGAGGAGATGCCGTTGACCTTCTGGGCGATGTTCTCGATGTGCTCAATCGGGTAGCTCACGCGGGTGTTCTCGGTGACGGACTTGTCGGCAAAGTCGATCTTGCCCGCCTCGTCGAGCGTGACGTTCTCGAGCAGGGCGTTGCGCTTGATGGCGTTGTAGATATCGGGCTCGGACTCGGCGTCGAGGTTGATGACCTTGGCGTAGCAGCCGCCCTCGAAGTTGAAGACGCCCTCGTCATCCCAGCCGTGCTCGTCGTCGCCGATGAGCAGACGCTTCGGGTCGGTGGAGAGGGTGGTCTTGCCCGTGCCGGACAGGCCGAAGAAGATGGCGGTGTGCTTGCCCTCCATGTCGGTGTTGGCCGAGCAGTGCATCGAGGCGATGCCCTGCAGGGGCAGATAGTAGTTCATCATGGAGAACATGCCCTTCTTCATCTCGCCGCCGTACCAGGTGTTGAGGATGACCTGCTCGCGGCTGGTGATGTTGAAGACGACGGCGGTCTCACTGTTGAGACCCAGCTCCTTGTAGTTCTCGACCTTGGCCTTGGACGCGGTGTAGACCACGAAGTTCGGCTCGAAGGAAGCCTCCTCCTCGGGGGTGGGCTTGATGAACATGTTGCGGACAAAGTGCGCCTGCCAGGCGACCTCCATGATGAAGCGGACGGCCATGCGGGTGTCCTTGTTCGCGCCGCAGAACGCGTCGACGACGTAGAGCTTCTTGCCGGAGAGGGCCTTCTGCGCAATCGCCTTGACGGCGGCCCAGGTCTCCTCGCTGGCGGGGTGGTTGTCGTTCTTATATTCGTCGCTCGTCCACCAGACGGTGTCCTTCGAGTTCTCGTCCATGACGATGAACTTGTCCTTGGGGGAGCGGCCGGTGTAGATGCCGGTCATGACGTTGACGGCGCCAAGCTCGCTCACCTGGCCCTTGTCAAAGCCCTCCAGCTCGGGCTTCATCTCTTCCTCGAAGAGCAGCTCATAAGAGGGATTGTAGATAATTTCAGTGGTGTCGGTAATGCCGTATCTGGTCAAATCAATCTTTGCCATGCAAGTGACCTCCTTTGTTTTTGGGTTTTACCCATCATTTCTAATCTACACCCAAACCATAGTAAAAGCAAGCGAATAATTGTGAACAAAAAACCGCAAATCGGCGCGGTGCAGTCCGGGTCGTCGAGGACGCCGACCCCTACGAATCGGCCTCGCAGAGTTCGCGCAAAGCACGAAATGATCAAATCCGTTTTTCCGGCGACATGTGCGGTGGAAAAACTCCCTGAGGCGAAGCGTCACGCGAGACCTCGCGCCGACCAACCGAGCGAAGCGAGGGCGATGGAGCGCGAGTATACAAAATGAGAGCCTGCAAAACAGGCTCTCATTTTGATCACGCCATGGCGTGATTTTGGCGGTTGCGCAGGAGAACCTGCACGACGAGCATCAGGGCGATGACGCCGATGCCGATGACGTCGGTGAGGAGCCCCGGATAGATCAGGCTCAGGCCGCCGGCGATGAGCAGCACGCGCTGCCAGATCGGCGTTTTCGTGAGGATGAAGCCCTCGAGGCCGGCGCTGACGCCGAAGATGCCGACGATGGCGGTGAGGACGATCTGCACGACCTCGAGCACGCCGCTGATGTTGTCAAACAGCAGCGCCGGGCTGAAGGCGAAGACATACGGCACGATGAAGGCCGCGATGGCGAGCTTCGTGGCGTTGACGCCGGTTTTCATCGGGTTGGACTTCGCAATGGCGGAGCCGGCGTAGGCCGCGAGCGCGACCGGCGGCGTGATGTCCGCGACGATGCCGAAATAGAACACGAAGAAGTGCGCGCTCACGGCGGGCAGACCCATCTTGATGAGGATCGGCGCGGTCGTGGCGGCCATGATGCAGTAGTTCGCGGTGGTGGGCACGCCCATGCCGAGCACGATGCAGCAGAGCATCGTGAGGAAGAGGGCGAGGAAGACGCTGTTCTGGCTCACGGCGACGATGCCGGTGATGAGCTTGGAGGCGAGACCCGTGGCCGTGATGCAGCCGGCGATGCAGCCGGCGACGGCGCAGGCGACGGCGACGGTGATCGTGCCCTTGCCGCCCGCCTCGAGCGAGGCGCCGATGGTCTTGAAGGTCTCCGTGACGACGCGGAGGGCGGCGGAGCCGCTTCCCTGCTCGCGTCTCCATGCGACGCTGTCGATAATCGTCTGCGGGATGCCGACGGCGATGGCGACGAGGATGCTCACGGCGGCGGCGAAGGCCATCGTGCGCAGGTTGGTGCTCACGAGCCAGACGAGCACGACCAGCGGCGCGAGGAGATACACCTTGACGAGCAGCTCCTTTGCGGGCATGAGCTCGCTCTTATCGAGACCCTTGAGACCGAGCTTCTTGGCCTCGAGATGGACGGAGATGAAGATGCCGGCGAAATAGAGCACGGCGGGCAGGATCGCCTTGAGCGCGACCTGCGCATAGGGGATGCCCATGTACTCCGCCATGAGGAAGGCGGCGGCGCCCATGATGGGCGGCATGATCTGGCCGCCGGTGGAGGCAGCCGCCTCGACGGCGCCGGCAAACTCGGGCTTATAGCCGGTCTTCTTCATCATCGGGATCGTGACGGAGCCGGTGGTGACGGTGTTGCCCACGGAGGAGCCGGACACCATGCCGCAGAGCGCAGAGGAGATGACGGCGACCTTCGCCGGGCCGCCGGAAGACCAGCCGGCGAGCTTGTTGGCGAGATCAATGAAGAACTTCGAGATGCCCGTCCGCTCCAGGAAGGCGCCGAAAACGATGAACACGACGATGAACTTCGCGCACACCTGCGCGGGCGTGCCGATGACGCCGCCGGTGGAATAGAAAAGCGTGTAAATGAGGCGCTTGAGCGGCGTGCCGATTGCGAAGGTATAGATCAGCAGCGCGCCGAGCACGCACAGAATCGGCACGCCGACGCACCTGCGGCAGAGCTCAAACACCGTGAGCAGGCCGATCACGCCGATGACGATCTGCAGGTCGGTCATCTTGTTTGCGCTCGTGAGCACGCGGGCGAGCGACGTGTAGCTGAAGCAGTAATAGAAAAAGCAGGCCGCGCCGACGAGCATGATGATCCAGTCATACCACGGCATATAGTTCGGGCGGACGTGCTTCTTGCTCGCGGGATAATAGAGAAATCCCATGATCACGACGCCGCCGAGAAACGCCGTGAGGCGGATCTCCAGCGCGGATTTGTTGAACAGGGTGGACCAGATGCAGTAGAGCGAAAAGAGGATCATGACGGCCGTGACGATGTGGTGCGGCACACCCTCCCAGATACGGGTGTTCGACTCGCGGTCGTACTTTTTCATCACGTCGTTCAGCTCGGCTTCGCTGACGATCTCGCTCTCCGCCTTGACCGCAGCAGTCAGCGGCGCCGGGTCCTGCTTGGACTTCTTGGACATGCGGATAACTCCTCTCTTTATTCCTTACCAAAACACGGTAAAAGCACTGCGCTTTGGTAAGCAGTAAAAATGGGAACACTACAGGCGCCAAAAAGCGCCTGTAGTGCATAATGCTCTCGGCAGAGTTCACGGCGAATGCCGTGAAACCGATCAAATCCGTTTTTTCAGCGACACGCGCGGTGAAAAAACTCCTTCGGGCTGGCGCGACGCCAGCCCCTCGCGCCGACCAAGCGGGGCCAAAGCCCCGCGCGATAAGCGCGAGTCTTCAAAGGAGAGCCGTATCACGGCTCTCCTTTGAGGCCGTTAGCCCTGAGCAGAGAAGTACTGCACGGCGCCGGGGTGATAGGGGATGCCCTCGACGCTGGAGGCGAACTCCACGCTCAGCTCCGCGCCCTTGGCGTGGGCGGCGGTGACTTCCTCGAGATTGTCGAAGATGGAGGAGACGAAGTTGTAGACGTCGGCGTCCGCAACGTCGTTGCGCGCGAGCACCAGAGCGCCGACGGCGACGGTGTTCACATCCTCAGGCAGGCCGTAGGTATCCGCGGTGATGACAGCCTTGGAGTAGAAGGGGCTGGAGGCCATGAGCTTGTCGATGTGCTCGTCATCGAGGCTGACCAGGTAGACCTGCTTGCCGCCGGTGGCAAGGTCGGTGATGGCGGTCGTGGGAGCGCCGGCGACGATGAAGGCGGCGTCAATCTTGCCGTCCTTCAGGGAGTCGGCGGAATCGGCGAAGCTCTGGTAGACGGGGCTGATGTCGTCCTCGGTCAGATCATAGGCGCCGAGGATGTCGAGGGCGTTGAAGTACACACCGGAACCGGCAGCGCCGATGGAGACGTTCTTGCCGGCGAGATCGGCGACGGACTTGATCTCCGGATCGAGGGTGACAATCTGCACCTGCTCCATGTAAAGGGCGGCGACGACGGAGAAGTCGGTCACAGCGCCGGACTCCTCAAAGAGGTTGGTGCCGTTGTAGGCATAGGAGGCCACGTCGGACTGGCAGAAGGCCAGCTGCACGTCGCCGGCGGCCAGATCCTCGACGTTGGCCTGGGAGCCGTTGCCGACGATGGCGGTCACCTTGGTGTCGGTCTTGTCGGACACGTGCTGCGCGAGGACGGTGCCGAAGGCGTAGTAGGTGCCGGACTCGCCGCCGGTCGCGAAGGTCAGCTCGCCGCCGGCCGGAGCCGCAGCGTCGTCAGAACCCGCAGGGGCGGGAGTTTCGTTCTTGCTGCCGCATGCGCACAGGGCGAACACCATCACGAGCGCCAGCAGCAGAGCCAGATACTTTTTCATGTTTGTCTCTCCTTTAACAGAATTGGACACAATTTTGAATCTTTGGAACTCAAAAACTGCGTCCGTGGATGATTATACCCGAAAAACATGGTTTTTTCAAGTATATTATGCATTTTTTCGGCGCCAAGTTTGCAAATACTTTAACGCACTACCGTAAATAGTTAGGAGTGAGGAGTTAGGAATTGATAAACGGTTTGTGCGCCGTAATCATTTGTCATCCTGAGCTTGTCGAAGGATCCTGGCACCGCAGCAAAAGAGAACAACCAGCGTCTGACCAACTGCTCTGCCAAGATTCTTCGACTCCGCACTCCGTGCTCCGCTCAGAATGACAATCTTTAATAACTCCTAACTCCTAATTCCTCATTCCTAATTCTTTTCAGATCTCGATCACGGTATATTCATAAGCATTCACGATCTGCGTCCCTCCGCGTTCGGCCCTCCTCGGCAGGTTCATCCCATAGTTGAGATGCACATGGCCGTGGAGGAAGTACTTCGGCTGCCAGCGGTCGATGAGATCGAGAAAGCATTCAAAGCCGCGGTGGGCGGGCGTGTCGAGATCGTTCACGCCGCGCGCCGGCGCGTGCGTGAGGAGGATATCGAAGCCCCCGCTCCTCCGGATTTTCCTGCCGAGACGGCGAACACGGGCGGCCATCTGCCGCTCGGTATACTGCTGCGAGCCGGGGCGGTAATGATACGACCCGCCGAGGCCGAGGATGCGCACGCCCTTGTACTCGACGAGCTTTCCGTCGACGCTCTCGCAGCCCTCGGGCGGATGGCGGTCGAAGGTCTCGTCGTGGTTGCCGGGCACATAATAGAGCGGGCAGCGCGCCATGGTGACGAGAAATTCAAGGTATTCTCCGGATAGATCTCCGCAGGAGAGGATGAGATCGAAGTCCTGCAGCTTGCCGGGGGTATAGCAGTCGTAATAAAACGGACTCTTGATATCCGCGACAATGAGAATCCTCATCCCTGCTCCGCCTCCGCAACGCCGCGCGTGGAGGGCGCGACGCCCGCCGCGTCCACCGTGGACTGGGCGAGGGGCGAGAGCTCGTCATACACGGGGATGCTGCCCTCGACGTTGTCCACGAGATAGTCCATGCCGATGATCTGCTCGATGCTGAGACTCCACTGATGCTCGCCGATGAGGCGGCCGTCCTGCGCGTGGAGCGGGGCGAGAAACGGATTGCAGACGCCGCGGGCGATGCTGTCGCGCAGATACTCGGCGAGGCGGCGCGTGCCGCGCGGGAGCATATCGCTCCAGGCGAGCTCAATGACGCCGGCGGACATGCCCCAGTAATAGTTGAGCGCGCGGCTCGAGCGCTCATATTCCTCCTTGACGGTGTTGTCGCGCAGACGGCGGAGGATGGTTTCATAATAGACGTCCCAGCGCCAGCGGGGCGCGGCGAGGAGCGTGCGCTCACCCGTTTCGGCCACATGGCAGAGGCCGAAGCCGCCCTGTCGGCCGCCGGTATCGAGCGCGGAGATGAGACGCACGCCGCGCTGTCGGAGGGAATCCTCCGCGTCGTCGCCGTCCTTTTTCGACGACCAGACGAGCAGCACGCGCGCCTTGGGATCGACCATCTGCGCGCCGAGGGCGAAGGCATTGATGCCGGCGATCTGGCCGAAGATCGGGTAATCCCCGACGTAGCCGAGCTCGTGCGAATCGTTCATCGTGGCGGCGATGGCGCCGAGGATAAACTTCGCCTCATACATGCGCCCGTAATACGAGCGGACGTAGCGGTGATTCAGATTCGTCGTGCAGTTCATGACGACGGCCTCCGGATGCGCGACGGCGACGTGCAGGCTCGCCGGGAGCATGCGCGGCGAGGTGGCGAAGAGCAGCTTGCATCCGTCCGCGACGGCGCGCTCCATGGCGGCCTCCGGCCCCTCGCCCTCCATGATGTTCTCATAGGCGAGGGTTTCGATCTGCCCGTCGAACACGCGCTGCACATGCTGTCTGCCCTGCTCATGCCCGCGCGTCCAGCCGGAGTCGGCGGGCGTTTTGTCATAGAGAAAGGCGACACGGCGCACATTCTGCCCGGTGGGGATCACCTTCGTGAGAATGCTGCCCTTCTTCTCGGCGGCGGGGTCGGTTTTAATGTCGAGCACGGTGTCCTCCTGCTGGAGGGCGACCTCCTCCCACATATCGGCGAGGTGCTTTTTGATCGCGCCGTCATCCGCCGTGCGCAGGGCGGGATAGCCGTAGACCTTCAGATAGGCGAGAAAGGCGTCGCCGACCGTGGCGCGGATTTTGCCGCCGCCGGCGGCGGCATAGACCTTGCGGAAGCGATAGAACACGGCCGTGAACCGGCGGCGCTCGTCCTCCGTCCACGCCTCGCCCGGCGCCTTGCCGAGCAGCCGCTGCAGATGCGCATAGCCGCCGGGCTTCGTGAGCTCCAGAAAGCCGACGCGGCTGAGGCGCCAGAAGGCGACGAACTCATAGTAGAGCTCGGTGCGCGCATCGCCCGTGCGCTCCGGCAGGACGCGGATGACATGCGCCGGGATCGTCGGCGCATCGAAGAACTTGAGCACGCTCACGCGCTTGTTGCCCTCGGCGACGTAGAAGCGGTTGAAGTATTCATAGACCTTCACCGGCTCGCGGATGCCCTCGGCGAGGTGGGCGCTGCAGAGCGCCGCCCACTTGCCGGCAAACTCGGTCTTGAGCGGCAGGAGCGGCATGAAGTTGGAGGCGAAGGCCTCCGTGCGCCCGCGCGACTTTGTGCCGACGATGAATTCCGCCGGAACGGCCACAACGCCGAGATCGACGGTGGACAGCTGCTTGTCGGGCGGCAGAAGCTCATCGAGCACCGGAAGGCCGCCGTCCTTGCCGCGGGCAGCCTTCTGCCCGAGCTTGAGGGCGTCGGCATAATAAAGTTCAGACATAAGAGATTCCTTTCAAATAAATGAGGAATTAGGAATTAGGAGTTAGGAATGAACGAAACAATCACTCCTAATTCCTCATTCCTAATTCCTAATTCGCTTACACGCTCTTCATAAACCGCAGGAAGGCTTCCTTCCCCTCCCCGGTTCTGGCATAGACGCCCGCGTGCTCGAGGACCCTGGCGAAGACCTTTCCGGTCTCGGCGCGAACGATGCTGAGGGCGTTTTCCGGCGTGATCTCGTAATTCGGCGCGAAGGCCTCGGCCCAGTCGGCGTGCTTTTCGGTCTTCTCATCGGCGCGCAGATCCGCGCCGGCGGCGAGATGCTCCGCCACGGCGGCGAGCTCCTCGCGCAGGCGCGCCGGCAGCACGGCGAGACCCATGACCTCGATGAGACCGATGTTCTCCTTCTTGATGTGGTGCAGCTCTGGATGCGGGTGATAGAGCCCGAGCGGGTATTCCTCGGTGGTGAGATTGTTCCTGAGCACGAGATCGAGCTCGAAGTCCGCGCCCCTTCTGCGGGCGATGGGCGTGATGGTATTGTGCGGCTCTCCGTCCGTCTCGGCGAGGATGACCGCAGCCTCATCCGTGTAGCCGCGCCAGGCGGTGAGAATCCGGTCGGCCAGATCGACCAGCCGCTCGGGATCGGGGCTGTCCAGCCGGATGACGGACATGGGCCACTTGACGATGCCGGCGCGCACGTCCTCAAAGCCGGGGAAGACGAATGCGGTCTCCACGGGGGCTTTTTCCATGGCAAAGGTATAATGCCCGCCCTGGAAATGATCGTGCGCGAGGATGGAGCCGCCGACAATCGGCAGATCCGCGTTGGAGCCGACGAAATAGTGCGGGAACTGGCCGACGAAGTCGAGGAGCTTCGAGAAGCACGCGCGGTCGATCTTCATGGGCACATGCTCGCCGTTGAAGCAGATGCAGTGCTCATTGTAATAGACGTAGGGCGAATACTGCAGGAACCAATCGGAATGGTTGATCGTGATGGGCACGACGCGGTGGTTCTGCCGCGCGGGGTGGTTGACGCGCCCGGCGTAGCCCTCGTTTTCGGCGCAGAGGAGGCAGCGTGGATAGCTGGAGGCCGGGAGATTGCGCGCCGCGGCGATGGCCTTCGGATCCTTCTCGGGCTTGGAGAGGTTGATCGTGATGTCCAGATCGCCGTACTCCGTGGGCGCCTTCCACTGAATATCGTTTGCGATGCGGTCGCGGCGGATGTAGTTCGTGTTCTGACTGAAATCATAGTACCAGTCCGTGGCGGCCTTGGGGTCTTGAGCGCGGAGCGCCTCGAACTGCGCAATCACCTGCGCCGGGCGCGGCGTGAGCCGGCCCATCAGCTCGGTGTCGAAGAGATCCCGGTAGACGACGGAGTCCTCCGCGAGGACGCCGCGGGCGTGCGCGTCGTCCATCAGCGCCGTGAGAATCACGTGCAGCGGCGCATCGTCCGCAACGCCAATCTCCGGCAGCGCGTCGCAGCGGAGCGTGTCCAAAATCGTGTTGACCGCCCAGCGCTCTTCCGATGCTTCGATCAGCCCGGTGCGCAGGGCGTAGTTTTTCAGAGCAATGACAGCGTTCATGTTCTTTTTCTCCCCCATTCTTGATGATTGTCATCCTGAGCGGAGCGCGTCAGCGCGCAGTCGAAGGATGACAGGATGGTGCGAATCAATCAATGGCACAGCCGCCGATGGGGCGGATGCGCAGAATGTGGCACTTGCCTTCGCCGAAGACGGCCTCCATGCCGTCGCGGAAGCCCTCGAGCAGATCGTCCGGCACGAAGGCCTGCACCGTGCCGGCAAAGCCGCCGCCGTGGACGCGGATGGCGCCCCGGCCGCCGAGCAGCTCGCGTCCGACTGAGAGCGCGAGCGACACGCTCTGCCGCGCGGGGTGCGCGGGCGACCAGATGTTCTGCAGATCGCAGACCGAGGAGAGGCCGGACTCGTTCACCAGCGCGAGGAAGCGCTCGAAATCGCCCTCGCGCAGGGCGTCGGCCTCCTGGGCGGCGCGGCGGTCGTCGCTGTAAAAATGCCGGGCGCGGAGGACGGCGCGGTCGCCGCACTGCGCTCTCACGGCGGCGATATTTTCGCGGAAGAGCTCCTCCGGCACCTCGCGCAGCACCGCCTTGCCGAAGACGGCGGCCACGGCGCGCATCTCCTCTGCCACGGCGGCATAATCGTCCGTGAGATCGTCGTGCGACGAGCCGGTGTCGATGATGCAGAGGGCGTGCTTCGAGGCGTCAAAATCAAAGCCCGGACGCTGAACGACGGGGTTTTCCGGATCGCAAAAGTCGATGGCGACCGCGCCGCCGACGGCGGCGCCCATCTGATCCATCAGGCCGCAGGGCTTGCCGTAATAGTCGCGCTCGGCCATCTGCGAGAGCTTCGCAATCGTGATCGCGTCGAGGGCGTCCCGGCAGAAAGAGCGGTTTAAGATCACGCCGACGAGCACCTCGAAGGCCGCCGAGGATGAGAGGCCCGAGCCCGCGATCACGGCGGAGTGGACGTAGGCGTCGAAGCCCGAAACGGCGTATCCGAGCGCGGACACACCCGCGGCGACGCCGCGGATGAGGGCGGCGGTGGTGTCCTTTTCCGCCTCAACGGGCTTCAGATGCTCCAGCGAGACGCAGGATTCGCCGTAGCCCTCGGAGAAGACGCGGATCACACGCTCTCCGTTCGGCGCGGCGCAGGCGAGCATATCGAGATCGACGCTGCCG
>JBGUHV010000188.1:0-3081 GCA_045112425.1 Oscillospiraceae bacterium | reverse complement strand
CCGCGAGGTGCTCTGGCGCATGCCGGAGGAGACGGGCTTTTACCAGCCCATTGTGATTGCGAGGAAGTGACGTATGGCGATTCTGGTAACAGCCTTTGCACCCTTCGGCGGGGATGCGCGGAACGCCTCGCAGGAGGTGCTGATCGCGCTCCCGGAGACCCTCGGCGGCGTCCGGCTGGAAAAACGACTGCTGCCGGTGTCCTTTTGCGGCGCCACCGTTATCGCCCTCGGAGCCGCTTCGTCTCTGCGCCCGGAGGCGATGGTCTGCCTCGGGCAGGCCGGCGGGCGCGACGCCGTCACGCCCGAGCGCGTCGCAGTGAATCTGATGGACGCCGCCATCCCGGACAACGACGGCTTTCAGCCCGTGGATGCACCGGTCATCCCAAACGCCCCGGCGGCATATTTCTCGACGCTGCCGGTCAAAGCCATGGTGGACAGTATGCAGCGCATCGGCGTTCCGGCGCGGCTTTCCGACAGCGCCGGAACCTACGTCTGCAATGCGCTCATGTTCGCCGTGCTGCATCGGATCGATCAGATCCCACGGGGCTTTATCCATGTGCCGTATCTCGCCGAGCAGGGGAAAGGGAGCGAAACGCCGTCGCTCCCGAAGGAACTGGTCCTGCGCGGCATTGCCGCCTGCCTGCAGACACTGTGAGGGAAACATATGCTCTATATCATTCGTCACGGACAAACAGAGATGAACTGCCGCCATGCCCTGCAGGGGCGGAGCGACTTTGCGCTCAACGAGGCCGGCCTTGCGCAGGCGATGGAGGCAGCCGTGAAACTCGGCGGTGTGCGCTTTGACCGCGTTTATTCCAGCCCGCTGCGCCGCGCCGTGCAGACCGCCGGGCAGATCGCGCCGGATGCGGCAATTCTCCTCGACGAGCGGCTCATCGAGATGGACTACGGCCCCTATGAGGGCGCGGATCTGCAGAATCTCCCGCCGGAGATTCTCACGTTTTTCAGCGACTTTGTCCACAATCCCGCGCCCGAGGGGATGGAGCAGCTCACGGATGTTGTCGCGAGAGTCGGCGGCTTTCTGGAGGAGCTGCGGGGATCGGAGGAGAACATCCTCATCTCCACGCACGCCATCGCCATGAAGGGCATCCTCGAATATCTCACGCCGGATTCCAACGGCGCCTACTGGTCAAAATTCATCGGCAACTGCGCCGTATATGTCTCTCAAAACGAGAACGGGCATTTCACCGTTCCGTCGGAGCTGATTTAGAACCGTAGAGGCGGATACCATCCGCCCGCAAGCCTGCTGCAATGGAGGAATGATCTTGAAAACCATTCGAGTCACCGGAACTGCGACGCTGCGCCTTTCGCCGGACGTCGCCGTTGTCACCATGACGCTGCAGGGCATGGAGCCTGAATACAGCGCCGCACTCAGCCGCGCCTCCCGCGAGGCGGACACGCTGCGCGCCGCGCTGGAGCAGCTTGACTTCAAACCGGAAGAGCTGAAAACGCGCTCCTTTTTCGTGAACGCGGAGTATGAGAGCTATGAGGAAGCCGGCGTCTGGAAGCAGCGCCTCGCGGGCTACCGCTTCGAGCACGCGCTGAAGGTGTCGTTTGCTCTGGATCACGAGCGGCTCGGCGCCGTGCTCACCGCAGCTGCCAATTCCGCCGTCAGTCCGATGCTGCAGATCTCCTATGTGCTCAGAGACCCGGAATCCGCGAAAAAGACGCTCCTGACCGCCGCCGTCGCGGACGCGAAGGAGAAGGCCGAAATCCTCGCCGAGGCCTCCGGCGTCGCGCTGCTGGCACTTCAAAGCGTGGAGCACACCACCGGCGAGCCGTCCTTTGACAACCTCCCGATGCACCGCCTCGATGCGCCCATGGCCGCCAAGGCGAGCATCAGCATGAATATCGAACCCGATGACATTGCGATCACCGACAGCGTCACCTGTGTCTGGGAGATGGAGCAAGCATGAAGAAAATGATCCCGCTTGCAAAACAGAGCAAGAAAAAGCAAAAGCAGTACCATGCGCAGCAGCGCGGCTCCTGGGGCGAACTCTCCCCGGTGACCCGCGTCGCGCCGGACAAAAAGAAATACGACCGAAACCGCGAGAAACAGGCAGCACGCCGCGCAGAGAAAACGTACTGATCCTGTTCGCAGGTTCTGAAAAACATGCCGCCCGAATGCGAATTCGGGCGGCATGTCTGACAGTTACTTATTAACATAATATAATTATAGTAAATTATCCGGCGGCCAACAGCAGCTTCTGACTGCAGCGGCTGGTGACCTCCAGATAGTAGGCGAGCTCCGCGTTTGTGAGATCATCCTCGTCCATCGCGTCGAGCTTCTCCGCAAACTCCGCGTACCGGCTCATGAATGCGGCGTAGTCGCCCATCATGGCCACGAGATCCCCCTCGCCGGCGTTTGCGTATCGCTCCATGAACGCCGCGTATTCGTCGATGAACGCTTCGTAGGTGTCGAGAAATTCCTTCACCTCCGGGCGAATCTCATTCTCGTCCGCGCGCGGCGGGGGAGTGGGCGTTGCCTCCGGTGTCGGCGTCGGCGCGCTCGTTACCTGCGGTCTCGCGGTCACGATGCCCGCGGCCTCCCGCGGCGCCGCAGGCCGGGCGCTGTGGCGCGAGCCGAGAATCATCAGCACAAGGATCATCAGCCCCCAAAACCACCATCTTTTATAAATCGGTTTTTTCTGCTTCAAGTGCAATCCCTCCTTTTTTCGACAGTATAGCAGAACGCATTCCGCCCCGTTCCCACCAAAACGGTGGGAACGGGGCGGTTTTTCAATCCCCTGCGGCGTCCAGCAGCGGCGTCTGTCCGTGTGTCCGCAGCAGCGCGTCCACGTCGTGGAGCTCCCGCATTCCTGCGGAAATGGCCGAGAGCAGAACCACGTCGCGCGCAATGCGCCCGTGCAGCGGGCCAAAGCCATAGAGCGTCAGCGCCTCGTTCGTCTCCTCCGGTGTAAACTTCGCCGCCAGACACAGCCGCAGAATCACATCCCGACTGCGGGTGTGCTTTTCCTGCGCAATGAGCTTGTAGCCGTAGTTCTCCGAGAGATCCGCCGCGAGAAACACCTCCTGCTGCAAAATGCGCTTCTCCCGGAGCGT
>JBGUHV010000187.1:0-31761 GCA_045112425.1 Oscillospiraceae bacterium | reverse complement strand
ATCTGCGCGGCATACAGCCCGTCACCCGCACCGTGCCCGTTGGTCTCAACGCGCAAAACGCCGCGGAGACGAAGGTATGTACCTTTGTGCCCGTCTATGTGGACGGCGTCTTCGGAGGCTACAGCTATCTGGTGGACGACACCGCCTATCTCTCCATCCCCGACTTCTGCGCTCTGATCAGCGAGGACTGCACCGAACAGCAGGAATCTGATTCGATTCAGTACACCGCAGCCGGCGCACCGATCAGCGCATCGGTCAGCGCCGAGAGCATCACGGCCAACGGCCGTTATCTCAAGCTGGCGCACCGCACGCTCGCGCTCGACGGCAAGCTCCTTCTGGATCTTGACGCCCTGCAGCGCATCTTCGGCGCCACGGTCAGCTACGACGGCGAAAACACCGCCGTGACGGTCGACACCGCCACCAAGCAGCTCATTCAGGACGGCGAGAGCTACTATAACAGCCACGAGATCTACTGGCTGAGCCGCATCATCTATGCCGAGGCCAACGGCCAGCCCTTTGACGGCATGATCGGCGTGGGCAACGTGGTGCTCAACCGCGTGGCCTCCTCCCGCTTCCCGAACAGCGTGGAAGGCGTCGTGTTCGAGCCGGGCCAGTTCACCCCGGTGGACAACGGCACGATCTACAACACCCCGAGTGCCGAGGCCGTTCGCGCGGCGCAGCTGTGCCTCGAGGGCGTCAACACCGTCGGCAACAGCCTGTTCTTCCTCAACCCGAGCATCGCCGACGCCAGCTGGTTCAACAGCGCGCTGACGTATTACACCACCATCGGCGGCCACGCGTTCTACATCTGACCGAACGGCACGATACCAGCGAGCGAAATTTGATTCAAAGAAAGACAGCACCTGAGAAATCGGGTGCTGTTTTTTGCAGAGGAGCATTTTTTTGAGTTAGGAGTGAGGAGTTAGGAGTTGACAAATGGTTCCTGCGCAGCAAACCTTGTCATCCTGAGCTTGTCGAAGGATCTTGGCAGCGCAGGAAAAGAGAACCATCAACGTTTGCTCAACTGCTCTGCCAAGATTCTTCGACTCCGCACTCCGTGCTCCGCTCAGAATGACAAATTTGGAGAACTCCTAACTCCTAACTTTTTTCAAATCCAATGTAACGAATCCCTACATTTCTGCATCTATAGACAGAACCAACACGGGAGGTGAGTGCCTTGCAGCCGATGGAGGAGGTTTATCGGCAGTATGCCCGCGTGGTCTATCGGTATCTGCTCGGTCTCACCCGAGACGAGGATCTGGCCGAGGAGCTCACGCAGGAGACGTTTTATCAGGCCGTGCGCACGAGCGGGCGGTATGACGGCTCAGCGCAGGTCTCGACGTGGCTGTGCGGCATTGCGAAGAACGTGCTGCGCACACACCAGCGAAAGCACCCGCCGGCGGACGACATTGACGACGTGACGCTCCCCGCCCCCTCCGCCGAGACTGCGGTGCTGCGCGAGGAGACGCGCCTCGAGCTCTTAAAGCGTGTGCACGCGCTGAAGGAGCCCGCGCGCGAGGTCGTGTATCTGCGCACCTGGGGCAACCTGAGCTTCAAGGAGATCGGCGCCGTGCTGGGCAAAACGGAAACCTGGGCGCGCGTGACGTTTTATCGCGCGAAGGAACAACTGCGAAAGGATGTGGAATGCGATGCGGGATCTGAGCTGTGACGTGATTCGCGACCTGCTGCCGGCGGTGGCGGACGAGCTTGCGAGCGCGGACACCGAGGCGCTCGTGAAGGAGCATATTGAAACCTGTGCTGACTGCCGTGCGGCGCTGGACGCCATGCGCGCGCCGGAGGCCGCGCCGACGGCGGACGAGAGGGAAATTGATTATCTGAAAAAGACGCGCAAAAAGGGCTGGCGCGCCGTGGTCGGCGCCGCGCTCGCGGTGCTGACGCTGTGCATTGCCCTCGCGGCGGTGCGCATGTTCGTGACGGGCTCCGCCGGCGACCCGGCGTGGCTCATGAGCGAGGCGACGGTGGAGGCGCGCTCCCTCACGCTCCGCTGCTCGCCGAACGACAGCGCCGGCGCGGTCGGGAACATAAAAGTTACCGAGGAAGACGGCGTCGTGACCGTAAATGCGCGGCGCGTGCTCACAAGCCCGCTGCACCGCGGCAGCGCGGAGGCGACCTATGAGGCCGCGGAGCCGATTCGCCGCGTGGTGGTAAACGGCCGCGTCGTCTGGGACGAGGGCGCGCGCATCACGCCTTATACGGCAAAGCTCTTCGCCCTGCGCAATCCCTACGTCGGCGACGCAAGCGCGGACATGGCGCTCCTGCGCGCGGTGCTGGAGGGCGATTACACGATCGAGCTGCAGACGGAAGCGGAGCCCTACGGCATGACCGTCCGGCTGCCGGAGCATCTGCCCGGCGAGATCGAGTCGCTGCAGCCGGCGCTCGAGCGCGTCGGATGCGTCCTGCTCGCGCTGACGGAGAACCTCGGCGAGGCGACGTTCACCTTCGGAGACTTCAACAACAGCCCGATCCGCGTGACGGCGGCGGAGCACGACGTCAAGAACTGCTATGACAGCCCCGTGCAGCTCGAAATGCTGCTCAACGAGCTGCAGCTGCGCGGGCCGGTCGCGCTCGATGCGGCGGCCGAGCTGCAGATCTCGATCCGCAACGGAACGGATCTTTCAATCCGGTCCATGACGCTCGAGCAGTGGTATGACGGCGAGCTGCGCGGCTCGGAGACCGGCATGTACGCCGACGAGAGCCCGCTCACGCGCGGCAACACACTGGAATTCACCGTGCCGGCCTTCACGCAGTATGAGCTGCGCCTGACGTTCACAACGGAGGACGGTCAGACCTACACCGCCGAGGGATTCGACACGAGCGCAGAGGAGCTCACGATCACCGGCAGCGCGGGGGAAGGGTTCCGGCTGATGCCGTGACGGAGCGTGGAGATTTGAGAGTGGAGAGTGGAGATTTCTAAAAATCTCCACTCTCCACTCTTTTTTACTTGCTTCTCTTCTCTTCCATCCGCTTCAAAAACTCCGGGCCGTAGCCGTAGTGCTCCACGACGAAGTCGAGATCCTTGTCGCCGCGGCCGGAGAGGTTCACGAGCGCGGAGCCCGTGACGCCGGTGCGGGCGATCTTGATCGCCTGCGCGAGCGCGTGGCTCGATTCAATCGCGGGGATGATGCCCTCATGGCGGCTCAGAAGGAAGAGCGCCTCGATGGCCTCCTCGTCGTCAATCGTCTCATACTGGACCCTGCCCATCTCGTGCAGCAGCGCGTGCTCCGGGCCGGCGGCGGGATAGTCGAGGCCGCTGGCGTTGGAGTAGACCGGGGCGGGGTCGCCGTTTTCATCGGCGAGCATGATGCTGTTAAAGCCGTGCATGACGCCCTCGGTGCCGTAGGTGATCGACGCCGCGTGATCGCCGAGGGCGGGGCCGCGGCCCAGCGGCTCCACGCCGACGAGCTCGACCGCGTCCGCGAGAAACGGCGTGAACATGCCGATGGAGTTCGACCCGCCGCCGACGCAGGCGATGACCTGATCGGGCAGGTGGCCGGTCATGGCGAGAAACTGCTCACGCGCCTCCTCGCCGATGCAGAACTGGAAGTCGCGCACCATGCGCGGGAAGGGATGCGGCCCCGCGGCGGTGCCGATGCAGTAGATCGCGTCCTTATACTCCTTCGCGTAGGCCATGAAGGCCGCGTCGACCGCCTCCTTGAGCGTTTTGAGCCCGAAGGTGACAGGGATGACGTTCGCGCCGAGCATCTTCATGCGCGTGACGTTCGGGGCCTGCTTGGCAATGTCGACCTCGCCCATGTAAATGTCGCACTCCATGCCGAAGTAGGCCGCCGCCGTCGCGAGAGCGACGCCGTGCTGGCCCGCGCCGGTCTCGGCGATGAGCTTCTTCTTGCCCATGAACTTGGCGAGCAGCCCCTCGCCCATGCAGTGGTTGAGCTTGTGCGCGCCGGTGTGGTTCAGATCCTCGCGCTTGAGATAGATCTGGAAGCGGCCGAGGTGGTTCGAGAGGTTCTGGCAGTGATACACCGGGGTCGGGCGGCCCTGAAAATCCCGGCGGATGCGCCGCAGCTCATTGATAAACTGCGCCGACTGCGCAATCGTGTCATACGCCTCGGCATATTCGTTGAACGCCTTGATGAGCTCCGGATCATCCAGATAGTTCCCGCCGTAGCGGCCGAAATAGCCGTCCGTCGTCGGATGCTCCTTGAGGTAGTTGTCATAGTCTCTGTAAGGATTCATGGTCGGAGTTCCTTTCCGTGCAGAATGATTTATTTTACCATATCCCGCTTCGGTGTGCAATCACCGGCTCCAAAAGATACAACTTTCTTGCATAAAAACAAAAATCAGGTTAAATATTATGACATTTTATGTTGCCTTTTGAACCCATTTCTGATAAAATACATCTGTTAAACTGCGTCCAAACGGCAGAAAGGAGGCGACGCGGTGAACGCAAAAATAAATAAGCGCCATCGCGTGGCGCTCTGGCTGTCGTTTCTGGCGGAGAGCGCGCTCTGCGCGCCGGAAAACAAGCTCGGCGTGGTGCTCTGGGTGCTGGCGGCGCCGCTGTCGCTGGCGGTGTTTCGCGCGCTGCCCGAGCGGGCGCTGAGACCGAAGCGCCCCAGCTGGCTCGTGACGGCGGCGGCGGCGCTCCTCGGCGTCTTCCTCGCGGTGTGCTTCTTCGACCGGTGGACGATTGTGACGCCGGTGCAGGGGCTGTTCTGGCGGCTGGGGCTCGACATCGGCTTCTGGATGCAGGCGCTTGCCATTGCGCTGCTGGTGCTGGCGGTGCCGTTTCTGCTGTGGAGCGGCGGGCACCTCGGCGCGGCGGCGGAGGCGCTCGAGGCGCGATATGGCGGAAAGGCCGCCGTGCTCACGCTCGTCACGCTTGAGGCGGTGCTGCTGCACTACGCGCTGCAGACGAGCTCGCAGCAGCCGCTCTTCCCGGCGAAGGGAACATACATCGTGCCGGCGCTGCTGCTCATGCTCGCCATCCTGCTCGTGCTCGCGCTCGTGCTCGGGCGCTTCGGGCGGGCGATGCTCGTCGGCTCCGTGCTCTGCACGCTCTGGGCGGCGGCGAACCACTATGTGCTGCTGTTTCACGGCAGCCCGCTGTTTGTCAGCGAGCTTGCCAACACGCGCACGGCGCTGAACGTCATCTCGGGCTACACCTTCCTGCCCGACCGCACGCTGGTGGAGATCCTCCTGCTGCTGCCGGTGGAGCTCGCGCTCGGAAAGAGCGCCCTGCGCATGGAAAAGGCCGCCTGGCCGAAAATATCATGGAAGCTGACGCTCTCAAAGCTCGGCGGCGCCGCGGCGT
Source organism: Oscillospiraceae bacterium (assembly GCA_045112425.1). Lineage (GTDB taxonomy): Bacteria > Bacillota > Clostridia > Oscillospirales > Oscillospiraceae > CAG-103. The sequence goes on along the minus strand of JBGUHV010000187.1, from coordinate 26,468 downwards.
GCGCCGGTGCACTCGTGCTCCTCTTTGCGGGAACGTACTATCTCGTGTCGTGGTCGACGCACGAGGCGCTGCGCGACTACGGCTTCCTCCCCTGCGCGATTGACGATGCGCGCCGGCGCTCCACGCCCTTTATCGAGCCGGCGGGCTATGATCCGGACGCCGAGCCCGAGAAGGTGCGCACGAAGGTGACCGACACCAAGCCCGACATCATTCTGATCCTCAACGAGACGTTCTGCGACCTCGCCGACTGCATGGGCCTGCAGGAGGACACCAACGGCGGGTATCTGAGATCGTTTTACAACATTCCCGGCGCGGTCTACGGCCACGCCGTCTCCCCGCTCGTCGGCGGCGGCACGAACAACTCGGAGTATGAGCTGCTCACGGGCAACACCTCCTATCTGCTCACGGCGCTCGCCCCGTTCAACTATGTGCCGCTCTCGGCCGACCACGGCAGCGTGGTGGCGTATCTGAGGCAGCAGGGCTATGTGACCGAGGCGATGCACACCGGAAACGCCCTGAACTACTCGCGCGTGGACGCCTATCCCGCGCTGGGCTTTGACTTCATCCGCCTGGGCGACCACCAGTACGACGATCTCGGCGCCTACGGCATGCGCTGGCAGCTCGACCGGAACCTCTACCGCCAGATGTACGACGACTATGAGAGCATCGGCGACGAGCCGCGCTTTTTGTATCTGCTCACCTACCAGAACCGCGGCGGCTGGGAGCAGAACGACGCGAGCTATGACCGCGTGCACACGACGGACGATTACGGCGATCTGACGGACGACGTGGACGAATATCTCACGAGCATGCAGCTCTCGGCGCGCGCCTTCCGCACGCTGATCGAGCACTTCGACATGGTCGACCGGCCCGTAATTGTCTGCATGGTGGGCGACCACGCGCCGTCCTTCGTGGGCGACCTGCCGCTGGATGAGACGCAGTCGGCATATCGGCAGGAGATCGCAAAGCGCACCGTTCCCTACGTCATCTGGAGCAACTTCGACGCGGATCTCTCGCAGTGCCCGGAATTCACCAGTATGTTCGGCCTCATGCCGCAGGTGCTGCGCGCGGCGGGGCTGCCGCTGCCGGACGATTATCAGACGATTCTCGCCCTGAACCGCGTCTGGCCGGTGTTCTCCTCCACAGGTCTGTGCATGGACGCGAAAGGAGACGTGACGCTCTACGACGCGGCCGACCCCAAATACGACCTGATCCGGCGGTATCTGTCAATCGAGTACCGGATCGCGACGGAGAATTAGCAAAGCAAAAGAGCTGTCCTCCCGGACAGCTCTTTTTCTGAATATCAACTTATTTTTTCTCGCTGTTCTCCACCGCGGTTTTCGGATCGGAGAAGCCGAACATGACGGCCAGCAGACCGTCGCCGTAGCGCTGGAACATGAGCGGCGGCAAGGCGACCATGCGGTCGAGCACATCGTAGCCGGGGATCTGATTCTCGCAGTCGACGGTCATCTTGTAGCGGATCTCGCCGTCGTTGAAGTCCATCTCGAAGTTGCCGAAGGTCAGGCCATAGTTGGCGCGCGTGATGAATTCCGCCACCTTGTCTCTGACGCCCTCATCCGCACGCATGTCGATAGCCGCGTAGTTCAGGATCACTTTTTCCTTCACGTCGATAATGAGGCGGCAGCTGGAGAGCTTGCCCTTGAGATTCACGCCGCAGCGGAACAGCCCGCGCTCTTCCTCGAAGGTATAATGCCAGTCGTTCTTGTCAAGGTAGTTCTTAACCACGCTGACCAGCTCGGGAGAATAGTTTTTACTCATAGTTCTGACCTCCTGTCTTTGATTTCAGTATGAAAAGATTGGTTCGCATAAAAATTATAGCATTCGGAGCATGAGAGGTCAATTCTGTTTTCAAAATCTGTCAAAAAAGAGCTGCCCGAATGGGCAGCTCTTTCGGCTTTGGGATTGGAATTACTGGATGCGCTCGCCGTTCTTGCGGATCTCGATTCTCTTGCGGCGGGCTTCCTTGTATTCGGGGAAGACCTTGGCGCGCGTCTCATAGGGAATGCTCTCGTTGTAGGTGAGCTTCTTGAGGTGGATCGCGTCGAACTTGCAGCGCGTGGTGCAGACGCCGCAGCCGAGGCACTTGTTGGGATCGACCCAGCTCGCGCCGCACTTGAGGCAGCGGGAGGCTTCCTTCTGGATCTGCTCGACGGTGAAGACCTTGCGGTCGTCCTGGAAGGTCATGGCCTTGGCCTTGTCCTTCTTCGGCACCTGACGCTTGGACTTGCCCATGCTCTTCTTGACGGTGTCGAAGTCGACGTTGTCCTTATCGAAGGCGCGATAGGTCAGACGGTCGCGGCCGATGGTGAGGCTCTGGCCGGGGTGCACATAGCGGTGGATGGAGATGGCGGCCTGCTTGCCCTGCGCGATGGCGTCGATGGCAAACTTCGGGCCGGTGTAGGCGTCGCCGCCGACAAACACGTCGGGCTGCGCCGTCTGGTAGGTGACCTCGTCGGCGAGGACGCGGCCCTTCTCGTCGACCTTCAGCTCGCCGAGATCCAGCTTGCCGAGGGTGATGCGCTGACCGATGGCGGCGAGGATGGCGTCGCACTCGATCTCGCCGGCTTCACACACGAGAGCCTTGACCTTGCCGCGGGAGCCCTTGATCTCCACGGGCTTGTACTCGAAGAGGAACTTGACGCCCTCTTCCTTCGCCTCGGCGACCTCAGCGGGATCGGCGGGCATGTCGCTCTCTTTTCTGCGGTAGGCCACGGTGACCTCCACGCCGAGACGCGCGGCCGCGCGGGCCACGTCCATCGCGACGTTGCCGCCGCCGACGACGACGACCTTCTTGCCCAGATCAATCTGGTGGCCGGCGTTCACCTCGCGCAGGAAGTCGATGCCGCCCCAGACGCCCTGGAGATCCTCGCCCTTGACGCCGAGCTTCGCGCTCTCCTGCGCGCCGACGGCGAGATAGAACGCGTCATAGCCCTGCTCGCGCAGCTGCTTGAGCGTGACGTCCTTGCCGACCTCGACGCCGCACTTGAAGATGACGCCGAGCTCCTTGAGCACGTCGATCTCCGCGTCGAGCACGTTCTTCTCGAGACGGAAGTTCGGGATGCCGTAGCGGAGCATGCCGCCGGGCTGCTCGTTGCGGTCGAAGACCGTGACGGAGTAGTTGTAGGTCGCGAGGAAGTAAGCGCAGCTCAGACCCGCGGGGCCGGCGCCGATGATGGCGATGCGCTTGTCACTGTAGTCATAGGGACGGCGCGGCACGAAGCGCTTGGCGCGGTCGAGCTCCTGGGCAGCGATGAACTTCTTGATCTCGTCGATGGCGACGGGGGCGTCGATGTCGCCGCGGGAGCAGGCTTCCTCGCACTTGCGGTTGCAGATGGCGCCGCAGACGGCGGGCAGCGGGTTCTCCTTCTTGATGAGCTCGAGCGCCTCGAGGTAGCGGCCCTCGGCGGCGAGCTTGATATAGCCCTGAACGGCGATGTGCGCCGGGCAGGCGACCTTGCAGGGCGCGGTGCCCTCGGGGGAGATGTACTCGCGGTTGGAGCGGTGGTTGACGTTCCACTTGTCGGGACCCCACTCCTGATCGTCGGGCAGCTCATGGAACTTGTGAACGATGGGCTCCTTGGCGCAGAGCTTCTGGCCCATCTGGATGGCGTTGTTCGCGCAGTGATCGGTGCAGCGGCCGCAGGCCACGCACTTCTCCTCGTCGATCTCGGCAACGTAGTTGCTCTTGGTGAAGTTCGGGGTGTTGAAGTACTGCGTCACGCCCAGCGCGAGGCAGCTCTCGACCTGGCAGTTGCAGATGGCGAAGGTCTCGCCCTGATGCAGGGTCGTGATCTGGTGCACGCAGCCGATGTCGTCGGCCTTCTTGATGATGGCCTTGGCCTCGTCGACGCTGACCGGACGGCCCCAGCCGTTGTGGGTGAAGAGGTCGGCGATGCGGCCCATGAACAGGCAGTATTCCTCATCGAGGTCGCCGGCACCCTCGCCCATCATGCGGCGGACGCGGCGGCACTGACATGGCGCGATGTTCAGGTGGCCCTCGTTATCCTCAATGTACTTGGAGCAGCGCTCGTTGTCGACCTTCTGCGCATCGGCGGGGATGGCGCTCTCCACGGGGATGACGCGCATGACGCCGGCGCCCATGGGGGTGTTCATGGCGTGCTCTTCCTGGCTGGTGGTCGCGTGCTGATGGAAGGCGTAGGCGATCTCCGGATGTGCCTCGACGAACGGCTTGTTCGACAGCAGGAACTCGAAGATGCCGGGGGTATACGGGGGCAGCAGGTAAATCTCAAGATTGACCTTCGGCACGATGACCTGCACCACGAGACCGATCTTCGTGATCTCGTGCAGCACCTCTCTCGTGCGCTTGATGGGCATCTTGGCCTTCTTCGCAATCAGCGGAACGAAGGCCGGCTTCATGCTGGTCAGCGCCTGCATGACGGTGATCTGCTCGTCGGTGATCCACTTCTCAAAGACCTTGTACTCTGCGCAATCAGGGGTGATTTTGTAGAGACCGTCGTTGATTTTCTCACACAGACGAATCAAATTTTCTCTGACTTCCAACGGAAACTCCCTCCTTGTAAATTGGCCCTTTTTTAGACAGTTTTCCACTATCCATAGCTGAGTCCAGTTTATTCGTTTGACAACCAAATGTCAATGAATTTCAGCGTTTTCGGGGTATTTTTCTTTTAAAAAGTGTGATTGCCTGTCAATTTTTAACAAAACAGGGGGGGTGAGAAAAGAGAATGTCATCCTGAGCGAAACGAAGTGAAGTCGAAGGATCTTGGCAGAGCAGCCGGACAGACGCTGGTGATTCTGTCTTCCTGCGGTGCCAGGATCCTTCGACTCCGCGCTGACGCGCTCCGCTCAGGATGACAGCGGGGATGAAATTCACCCCATCGGGTTCTCCCCTTCGGGATAGGGCACGACGGCGGACGGCACGACCGCGGAGGCGGGCATGGCGTGGCGGGGCTGATCGTCGAAGAAGATGTGCGCCCCGAACGCGCGGAGCACCGGCGCCTTGGGCGCGCCGCCGAGAAAATGCGCCTCGTCCACGCGCACGCCCCAGGCGCGCAGCGTGCGGATCGGCCGCTCGTGCGCGGGTGCGTTGCGGCTCGTGACGAGGGCGGTGCGGATCGGGGGCTCATCCCTGTCCGCAAAGAGCGACTGGATGTGCGCAAGCGTGCGCAGAAACGGGGCGAAGGGTCCCTCGCGCAGCGGCACGTCCGCCATGGTCTGCTCGTTTTCAAAGAAGGCGTCGATCCCCTCGCGCTGGAAGATGCGCTCGGAATCGGCGGCGAAGAGCACGGCGTCGCCGTCGAAGGCGATGCGGATCTGATCGAGCTTGCGGCGCGGGTTCTCCGGCAGGTTCCCGGGCAGAATCACGCCCGCCGCGACGCCGGCGTCGATGGCCTGCTGCACGTCGGCGGCGTTCGCCGAGAGAAAGAGATCGGTCTCGTAGCTTTTCAGATACGGCGCAATCTCGCCGCCGCCGGAGAGGGCGGCGCGGGAGATCTCGAGCCCGTATTCCTGCACGGAGCGGAAGATGCGCAGGCTCGTGTTCGGGCTGTTGCGGCTCATGATGATGACCTCCACGAGCTGCTCCGGCTGGAGCTTGTTGAGTGCCAGAAACGCCTGCACCAGCGGGAAGGCCGCGCCCGGGCGCAGCACGTCGTTTTCGTGCTGCACCTGATACGCCTCGTACGCCGCGAGGCCCTCGCGCTCATAGAGCGCGTTCTCCTCCTCGAGATCAAACAGCGCGCGCGAGCTGATGCCGATGACCAGGGGCTCCGTCAGACTGAACGCCATGGCTTACTCCTTCAGATCCGTGTTTTTGAAGAAAGCGTCCAAATCCGCGAGCTCCTCGAGCTCGTTGACCGGCAGCTTCGCTTTGGGCACGGCGGGCGTCACCGGAGCCGCGGGAGCGGCGGGCGTCGCCGGAGCCGCAGGGGCAGCGGGCGTCACCGGAGCCGCGGGAGCGGCGGGCGTCTCGGGCTCCTCGGGCGCTTCGTCCGGCCCGTCTGCAGCAAGGGGCTTCGGCGCGTCCTCGCCGAGGCCGAGCACGGAAAACGTGCCGATGGACAGCAGCAGCACCGCGAGCGCGGCGATCACGCGCCAGAGGCTCATGCCGCCCTGCTGCAGATACGGCATCACGCCGCCGAGCAGCGCCGCCGCGATGGCAAAGGGCACGGCGAGCAGGGAGAGCATGCGGCCGCCGCGCCGCCACATGAGACCGAACACGCCGGCATTGAGCCCCAGCACACCCGCGACGAGCAGGGCGATGCAGCGCACGGAGTGCAGGCGGTTTTCGGTGCGGGCGGAGGCGTCCTCATCGGCGAAGTAGTCCTTCGCAGCGGAGAGCACCTCGCCGTAGGTGGCGTTCTTGGGGATGCGGTCGCTCACGCCGGAGATCTCGCTCAGGCGGCGCACGCCCGCCTCGAGCCGCTCGATATCGCTCTCATAGGCCTCGAACGCGGCGAGATCGGCGGTGAGCGCCTCCTTGTTTTCGCGGATTTTTTCGCGGCCTGCCTCGAGCTCGGCCTTGCCGGCGTCGAGCTGGCCCTTGGCGCCGGCGAGCTCGGCCTTGCCCGCCTCGAGCTCGGCCTTGCCGGCGTCGAGCTTGGCCTGACCGGCGTTGATCTGCGCGGCGGCCTCATCGAGCTTGGCCTGGCCCTCGGCCAGATCCTGCTCGGCCTTGCGCAGCTGCGCCTCGCCATCGGCGATCTGCGCAGCGCCGGAGGCGAGCTGCGCCTGACCGGCCTCATACTCCGAGATCAGCTGGCTCATGGAATAGCCGCCGAGCTGCGTCTCATAGGCGATGCGCTGCGCCTCGACGGACGCCCAGAGCCGCAGGGCGCGGGTATTGTCGCCCGCGTCGCGCGCGGCCTGATACTCGGCCTGCGTCTGCAGATACTGGTCATAGAGGGGCTTGACGGTGTTGTAAAGCGGCTGGACGGCGGCGAGTCTCGCCTCGCCCGCTGCATATTCCTGCTTGGCGGCGGCGAGCGTGGCTTCGCCGGCGGCATATTCCTCCTTGCCGGCGGCGAGCTGGCGCGCGCCCTCGGCATACTGCGCCTTGGCGTCGGTGAGCTCGGCGTTGCCGGCGTCATAGGCCGCCTGACCGGCGGCGAGCTTGGCCTGACCGGCATTATACTCCGCCTCGCCGGCGGCGAGCTGGCTCTCGCCCTCGGCGAGCTTATCTTCGCCGACAGCGTCGGTCACGGCGTGCTCGGCAAAGTCAAAGGCCTCCTGATCAATCGTCGTCTGCCGGGCATCCACGCTGTCGGCCAGGGCGATGAGATCGTTGAGCTCGCGCTCCACCGCGGCGGAGTCCTCGCGCTGCTGCGCCTCATCGAGCGCGACGCTGCGCAGGCCGACCGGGCCGAGGATCATGGCGGCGAGGCTCGCCGCCGCGAGCGCGAGGCAGGCAAACCGGCGCAGGGGCTTTTCGGGCATGCGCTCGGCGCGGAAGGTCGTGACCTGCGCGAAGCGCTCGCCGAAGAGCAGCAGCTGCGGCAGGACAAACATGACGAGAATGAGCGTGACAATCGTGCCGGTGCCGACGTAATGGCCGATGCCGGCGACGACCGCCTCGGACACGAGCTGGCCGATGAGCAGACCCGCCACGACCATGATCGTGCCGGAGGTGATGATCGTCGGGAAGACGAAGTTCAGCGCCTCGGTCATGGCCGCCTTCGAGTCGGCGCCCCGGGCTCTGAGCTCGTTGAAGCGGCTGGAGATGACGATGGCATAGTCGATGTTCGCGCCCATCTGGATGGCCGTGACAATCAGATAGCAGTTGAAGAAGACCCAGCTGCCCAGCAGCCGCGCAATGGCGAAGTTGATGCAGATGCTGCCCTGAATGACGAGGATGAGCAGGATCGGCATGCCGAGCGAGCGGAAGGTGAAGAGCAGGATGAGCATGACGAGCAGCAGACTCGCGAGCGTAACGACGAGATTGTCCTGCTCGAAGGATTTCTGGAAGTCATAGGAGTTCGTGGCGGTGCCGACCGTGACGATTTCGTCCGCCGGGTAATACTGCTCGGCGATGACGTGCACGCGGTCGATGAAGGCGAAGGTCTCCTCGCCCTCGACGGGGAGCTTGAGCTGCAGCACGAGGCGGCTGTAGTTCTTGCCCTGCAGCTGATCGCCCGCCATGGAGAGCTGGTCATAGAGATCGCGGATGAGCGCGAGCTGCTCTGCGCTCACCTCAAAGTCGCCGCTCTCGGCCTTGTCGTGCAGGAAAAGGAACAGGTCGATGATCGGCACACGGTAGGCCTCCGGCGCCTCGGTGACGGCGTCGGTTGCGCCGTGGAGACCGGCATAGTAGGCAAAGAGGCCCTGCGACATGGTCTCATCCAGACCGGCCAGCTGCGAAAACTCCTGATAGTTCACGGCGTCGCCGAGCTTGTAGCCGCCCATGGCGTCGATCGTGGCGAGGCCGAGCACGCTGTCCACCTCGTCGCAGGCGGCGAGATCGTTCAGCAGCGCCTTTTCGCTCTCGAGGTCGCCCGCCGGCACGAGCACGGCGAGGGGGTTCGACTCGCCGAAGCGCGCCTTGATGGCGCGGTCGGCCATCTGATGGGCGTTCTGCTTGGGCGTGATGAGGAAGTCCTCGCTGTAGGCGAAGTTCACCTGCTGATAGAGATAGAACGCGCCGGCGAAGATGAACACAAAGAGGATCGGCACCACCTTGCGCGTGGCCCACGCGAAGCGGCCGACGAAGGGGATCTTTGGCACGAACTTGCGGTGCTTCGTCTTGTCCATGGCCTTGCCGAAGATCATGAGCAGGCCGGGCATCACGAGAAAGACGCTCAGGAGGCTGCAGGCGATGGCCTTGATGAGCACGAAGCCGAGATCCGCGCCGAGGCGGAACTTCATGAACGTCATGGCGGTCAGGCCCGCAATCGTCGTGAGGCTGGAGGAGAAAACCTCCGGCACGGCCTTGGCGAGCGCGCGCTCCACGCTCTCGCGGATGCCGTACTGCTCGTGCTCCTCCTTATAGCGGTTGCAGAAGATGATCGCATAGTCCAGGCTCAGCGCCAGCTGCAGAATCATCGTGACGGAGTTGGAGATAAACGAGATCTTCCCGAGCAGGAAGTTCGTGCCCTGCTGCACGATGGCCGCGGCCAGGAACGTGAGCACCAGCACGAGGATCTCCGCCCAGGTGGTGCTCGTGAGAATGAGCACGACGAGCACGACGATGACGGCGATGACCATAATGAGGGCCATCTCCTTCATGATGACGGCGGCAAAGTCGAAGTCCACCTCGGAGTTCACGACCGTGCTGTAGGGTGCGAGCGCGTCCTTGACGCGGTTTAAGGCGTCGAGCTGCTCCTCGTGCTCGAGGCTCCGGAACGTCACGCTGAAGAGCGCGGCATTGTCGCGGTAGTCCTTCGAGGCGTTATACTGCACCATGGCCACGCCGTCGACGTCCGCAATCGTCTGGCGGACGGTCTCCGCCTGCGCCATGGACACGTCCTCGACCATGATCTTGGCCGTGGCGTAGGTCTGAAACTCCTGCGCCATGATGCGGATGCCGCGTCTGGCCTCGGCGTCCTCCGCGAGGAAGGAGGCCAGAGAGCTGTCCACCTGCACCCAGAAGCTGCTGAAGGCACAGAATACCATCGCAGCCAGAGTGATGATCAGAATAACCCAGCGGGCACTGACAATGCCGCCCGCAACACGCCGCAGAACCGGCGTGCGGGAAGTGGTGTTTTGATCCATCTTGTTACACGCTTCCTTTTTACAAATTCACAGGTTACATAATACGATATTCCGCTCCAAATTGCAACCCTTTTGTCATTATTTCTTTCTAATTTTTTTCTTTCACAGAGTCGCGCCGCTTAATCAACGAAACGCCCCGCAGGGCTGTTTATATGCACATTTCACAGGATTACTGTCAAAAATTTTTCGTTTTTTCCGCAACGAAATGTTGAATACAAAGAAATTTTATGTTATACTCAGTGTCAAGAAAACAGCAATTTGAAAAATGGAGGTTGTCTTATGAACGAAAAGCCCGTTGACCGCCGCGTGAGAAAAACCAAACGACAGCTCCGCCTTGCGCTGATGCAGCTCATGTCGGAGAAGAACGTGAAGGATATCTCCGTGCGGGAGCTGGCCGCCATTGCGGATATCAACCGCGGCACGTTCTATATTCACTATAAGGACGTTTATGATCTGCTCAGCCAGCTGGAGGAGGAGATGGCGCAGGGTCTCATCAAGGTCTGCCAGGCGCACAGTGCCGAGGAGTACAACGGCTCCACCTTCCCCTATCTCAGCGACCTGTATCAGTTCATCGCGGAAAACGCGGACATGTGCCGCGTGCTGCTCGGCGCCAACGGCGACAAGGCCTATACCGACCGGATCTGCGGCATCCTGCGCGACGAGCATCTCTATGATTTCGTGGCGCACTTCTACCCGAACAACGATCCCACGCTGCTGGACTATTTCTGCGCGTTCATCATCTCGGGCAATCTGGCGCTCGCGCTGCGCTGGATCAACTCCGGCATGAAGGAGACCACCGAGGAGATGGCCACGCTCGCCGGCGAGATCATCATGCACGGCGTACAGGTATTGCAGACGAAGGGAATGAAATAATCGTTCCGGTCAAAGAAAAAAGACGCAGGGCGCATGTGCCTTGCGTCTTTTTTGCCGCAGTTCAAACGCGCTGCAGGGGCGACACGCAGGATCGCCCCTGCAGTTCTCTCTCGGTTCTCATTGTTTTTATTTCGTGGATATGCTATTCTAAGAAATCAGAAAGAAACCACATCGCAGGAGAGCTGACCATGAAAACCATTGTCATCACAGACGGAAAATACCGCTCGGCGATCTCTGCCGCGCGATCGCTTGCGCGCGGGGGCTGGCGCGTCGTCGTGACGCAGACGCGGCTTGATACCAAAACGGAGCCGCCGGTCTTCTCCTCGCGCTGTGTGGCCGAATCTGTCTGGATCGAGGGCGCCGCCGCGGATGCGGACTACCCCGCCCGCCTCGCCGCCGTGCTGGCGCGGTATGACCGTCCGGCGCTGCTGTGCGTCGGCGCGGCGTCCTTAAACGCCGTGAGCCGCGCGAGAGAGACCCTCTCCCCGCTCTGCGGCATGCTGATCGCGCCCCCCGCCGTGCTCGATCATCTCAACGACAAGGCCGCCGTGCACGCCCGGGCGCTGGAGCTCGGACTGCCCGTGCCGAAGGAATACCATGGCGCGCCGGAGACCTACCCCGTCGTCATCAAGCCGCACTGCGGCGAGAAATTCGGGCTCAAGGCCGCCGACCGCTACCGCATCGCGCGCACGCCGGAGGAATATGCCGCCGCACTCGCGGCGATGCGGCCCTATGACCCCGACCCCATCGTGCAGGAATACGTCTCCGGCGAGGGGCGGGGCGCGAGCCTGCTGCTTGATCAAAACGGGGAGCTCGTGACGGCGCTGTGCCACCGCCGCGTGCGCGAATATCCGATCTCCGGCGGGCCCTCCGCCTGCTGCGAGAGCATCTATGATCCCGAAATGATCGACCGGGCATACCGCCTGCTGCGCTCGTTCGGCTTCACAGGGCTCGCGATGGTGGAGTTCAAGGGCGAGTGCATTCTCGAGGTCAATCCCCGCGTGTGGGGCAGCTTCCCGCTCACGGCCACAGCAGGCTCGCCGATGGCCGTGCGCTACGCCGAGGCGGCGTCGGGCAAAGCGGAGCCCGCCGTCCTGCCGGACTACAGGGTCGGCGTGCGGATGCGCTTTCTCCTAAACGACACGCTCGCCGTCTTGAAGCTCTTTCTCGCGCGGCGCTGGCGCGAGGCGTTTTCCGGCCTCGCGGACACATTCCGCGCGCGCGAGGCGCTCTGGGATCGGAAGGATCCCAAACCGTTCTGGCGCTATCTGAAAACCACGATTCTGGGGAAATGACATGACTTTGACACTGGATCTGCACATTCACTCCGCCGCCTCGCACGACGGGCGCATGACCCTGCGCGAGATCGCCGAGGCCGCAAAGGCCGCCGGGCTCGACGGCGTCGCCGTCTGCGACCACGACGTCGTGCTCACCGAAGCGCCGGAGGATCCCGGCATTCTCGTGATCCCCGGCGCGGAATTTTCCACCGAGCACGGGCATCTGCTGGGGCTGTTTCTCACAGAGCCGATTGTGCACCGCACGTTTGCCGAGACCGTCGCCGCCATCCATGCGCAGGGCGGGCTCGCCGTACTCGCGCACCCCTTCGGGCGCTCAAGAGACGCCGAACGGCTCGCGCCGCTCGTGCCGCTGCTCGACGGGCTGGAGGTCTTCAACGGCCGCGCCGACCGGAAGATCCGCGACGCGAACGCGCTCGCCTGCGCCTTTGCCGAGGCGCATAATCTCCGCCCCTTTGCCGGGAGCGACGCGCACGTTCCGCGCGAGATCGGAAACGGCACGGTGACGATTGAGGCCCAGGCCGCGACCTTGGACGCCGTGAAGACGGCGCTCATGACCGCCGCCGTGACGGTATCCGGCAGGCGCGGCGCGGCGCTCGACGTGGCGCGCAGCCAGTATACAAAGCTCAAAAAACGCGGCGCCGGCCCGGCGCGCTATCTCAAATGGGCGCTCTTCGCCTGCAAATGCGCGGCGGAGGATCTGCTGAGAGGAGAACACTGACATGTCTTTGATCGTAAAAATCGGCAAGCAGGGCAAGCGCATCGTAAAAAAGCTCATCACGCCCGCGGAGAAGCACTATCTGGGCTACACCCGGCGCATCGAACGCGTGAAAACCGCAAAGCGCATCTGCGCCATGACCTTTGACGACGGGCCGATGGACATGCCCGCAAGCCCCGACCGCTTCGGCGGCAGGGCGATGACCGACGTGCTGCTCGACACGCTCGCGGATTATGGCGCGCACGGCACGTTCGACGTCGTGGGCTGCACGGCGGAAAACTACCCCGACGAGGCCGGAAAGCCCGGCAGCGCCGCCTGGGGCGGCGTGGCCTACGACCACTACCCCGACTTCGGCTGCGACGAGCACGGCGGCGCCGAAAACTGCGGCCGCCTCATTCGCCGCATGCTCGATGAAGGCCACGAGATCACAAACCACGGCTACCGCCACATCATTTTCGGCAAAAAGAACTTCGTCTACGGCAAGCGCGCCGTGCTCGGGAGTCTCGACGCGGCTGTGGAAGATCTCACGCGGCTCGACAGCCTGATGCGCGAGCGCTACGGCTATGCTCTGCGCCTTTCGCGCCCGCCGCACTATGTGGACAAGATCGGCGACGGCTTCACGAGCTACGACGTGTATGACCGCATGGGCTACCAGTACATGGCCGCCTCCTTCGACGGGGCGGGCTGGCTGCCGGCCACGAATCCGGACGAGGACGCCGCGCTGGAGGCGGAGTGCGCCGCCATGATCGAGCCGATCCGCCGCGCGCTCGAGGCCGATCCCGACTGCTTCTGCGGGCAGATCATCTTCCAGAAGGACGGCTGCAACATGGCAAAGCGCACGCCGGTGGCCTTCGCGCTCGGCGAGCAGCTCAAGCTCCTGCAGGCGCAGGGCTACGAGGTGGTGACGGTGTCCGATCTCATGGCGGAGAGCCCCTTTGCCGACGTGGGGCGGGAGGATCCGCTCTTTGAGAAGCTCGCGTCGCTCGCGGAGCGCACCGCCGTCGCGTTCACGGACAATCAGGTGCGGCTCAAGCAGCCGATGCTCTGGGGGGAGCTCGCAATGCTGCTCGCACCGAAGACCGAGGCGATGCGGCGGCGCGAGGAGATGATCCGCGCCGACGGCAAGGCGCACCCCTACGCCGGGGCGATGGCCTGGTGCAGAGAGCAGAACCTCCTTCCCGAGAGCGCGCAGCCCGAGCAGCCTGTGACGGCGCTGCCGGAGGGGCTGTTTGACCCGACAGACGACCTCACCCGCCGCGGGGTCTACGCGGCGTATCGACTGTCAAAGAACAGTGTTCTTTGACAGTCGAAGGGATACTCGCGCTCCATCGCGGCAGGCGATGCCTGCCTTGGTCGGCGCGAGCTGCCGCTCCTTACCAAATCAAAGCCAACGCTTTGATTTGGAGAGGAAGACCGGGGGCGCGGATACAGAGCCGACGCGCTTTTGCGCGGCTGCGTCGTGGAGCAAGCCCGGTCTGACGATGCCGCACATGTCGCCGGAAAATCGATTGGATTCCATTCGCGGCTTCCGAGCCGCGAACTCCGTGAGACAGTTCGAAAAAACGGAAGACGCAGGGCAAACTACCCTGCGTCTGTTTTTTGTCTGCGTTGGCTCCCACCGGAGGGGGAGGCGAGGGGCTTGGCTCCCCCTCCGGGGGAGCTGGCAGCCCGAAGGGCTGACTGAGGGGGTCACACGATCCTGAGAAACAGCTTGTCGAGCTCCTTTCTCGTGAGCGTGACGGCGACGGGGCGGCCGTGGGGGCAGTATTTCACCTCGCCCGAGAGAACCGCCTCCGCGAGGGGCAGCAGCTCCTGCGGCGCGGTGTTCCAGCCGGCCTTGATCGCCGCCTTGCAGGCGACGGTTTTCAGAATCTCGTCGCGCGCGGCGTGCACGTCGAGCGCGCCGCCGTGGCGCAGATCGCGGCAGATCTCCTCGAGCGCGGAGGCCGCATCCCGTTCGGACATGATCTCCGGCACGGCGCGGATCATGAAATCATCGCCGCTCAGCGGCTCAATTTCAAAGCCCATCTGCCCGAGGGCTTCGGCGTGCGCACGGAGCACCTCGGCGTCCGTTCCGCCCGGGGAGAACGGCACGGGGGATAAGAGCGTCTGGCTCATGAGCGGGTCGGTCTGCGCCTGCAGGCGGTCGAAGTTGATGCGCTCGTGCGCCGCGTGCTTGTCGATCAAAAGCAGCGTGTCGCCCTTCTCGACGAGAATGTAGGCATTCATCGTCTCGCCGATGATGCGCGCCTTCGCCTCCGGCGCCGCGGCGGGGGCTTTTTCTTCAAAGCTTTCCAAAGCGGTCTGCACCGGCTGGGGCGCCGGCTTCGGCGCGGGCGCGGAGACCGGCTTCGGCATCGGCGGGCGGACGGGCGCGGCGGGCGCGGCGGGCGCGACCGTCGGCGAGCGGAAGGTCGTATAGGTCGAGATGCCGGGCGCGGGATAGGGCTTCGGCGGCGCGTACTGCACTTCCCTTTTCGCGGGCTCCGCCTGCCTGGCGCGGTATTCCGCGGCGGACATGGTCTGGTAGAAATCGGCGCGCGGCTCGGTCTTCTTCTGCGTGCCGGCGGAGATGTGCACCGCCGCTGCCGGGCTCTCGCGCTCGAGCGCGGAGCGCACGGCGTAATACACCGCGTCGAACACAGCCTTCTCCTGCGTGAACTTCACCTCGGTCTTCGCCGGGTGCACGTTCACGTCCACGGCGCCGAAGGAGAGCGTGAGATACAGCACGCACGCCGGGAACTTCCCGACGAGGAGCGTGTTTTTATACGCCTGCTCCAGCGCGGACTGGAGCGCGGCGGACTTGATGACGCGGCCGTTGCAGTAAAAATGCTGGGCGCTGCGGTTGCCGCGGCCCGCGGCGGGCGAGGAGACATACCCCTCGACCTTCACGCCGTCGCTCCCGCCGGAGCAGAAGAGCATCCTCGCCGCCTGCTCGCGGCCTAAGAGGCTGTAGACGCAGGACTCCATGCGGCTGTCGCCGGGGGAGAAAAACTGCTCCTCCCCGTCGCGGATGCACCGGACGGAGATATCCGGCCTGCCCAGCGCGCAGCGGAACGCCGCGAGCACGCAGGCGCTGCCCTCGGCGCGGTCGGACTTCATGAATTTGAGGCGCGCCGGCGTGTTGTAGAAGAGGTCGCGGACGATCATGGTCGTGCCCTCGGGGCAGCCGGTCTCATACATCTCCTCAATCTCGCCCGCCGAGAGCACAACGCGGGTTCCGCTCGCCGCACCCTGCTGACGCGTTAAGAGCTCCACATGGCTCACGGCGGAGATCGCCGCGAGCGCCTCGCCGCGAAAGCCGAGGGTGGCAATGCTCTCGAGCCCGCGCGCGTCGCGCAGCTTGCTCGTGGCGTGGCGCAGGAAGGCCACGCCCGCGTCCTCGGGCGCCATGCCGCAGCCGTCGTCCGTCACGCGCAGATACGTCATGCCGCCGCCGCGGATCTCCACCGTGACGGTGCGCGCCCCGGCGTCGATGGCGTTTTCGACGAGCTCCTTCACGACGGAGGCAGGCCGCTCCACCACCTCGCCGGCAGCAATCAGATCGGCAACGTGGGGGGATAATATTTGAATGTCAGGCATAGAAGTCAGCTCCTGAACGTTTTCTGATTTTCCTCATTATAATGGAATTGCATTGAAAAATCCACCCGGAAATGTTAATATATTCTGTGCATCATTTTTTCAAGGAATGGAATCTTTATGGCTTACAAACGAACCGAAATCGCGGCGGAGCAGATTGCCGGACAGCTGGATATCTGCGAGCGCCTGCGCGCTTATTATCAGCAGAGAGAGACGCAGCCCCTCGCGCTGGTGGACACCTACGGCTGCCAGCAGAACGAGGCCGACAGCGAGAAGCTGCGCGGCTATCTCGAGGCGATGGGCTTCGGCTTTACGTCCGATGAAAGCGAGGCGGATCTCGTCATCTTCAACACCTGCGCCGTGAGAGAGCACGCCGAGCAGCGCGTGCTCGGAAACGTGGGCGCCCTGAACCACACGAAGGCGAAAAACCCCGACCAGATCATCGCTGTCTGCGGCTGCATGGCCCAGCAGGCGCACATGGCCGAGAAGCTGAAGAAGTCCTACCGCATCGTCGATCTCGTCTTCGGCCCGCACGAGCTCTGGCGCTTCCCGGAGCTTTTGGAGACCGTGGTGAAGGATCACAAGCGCGTGTTTGAGATTACGCCGAAGGACGGCGCGGTCGCCGAGGGCATCCCCCTGCAGCGCGACGGGTCTGTGAAGGCGTGGCTCTCGATCATGTACGGCTGCAACAACTTCTGCACCTACTGCATCGTGCCGTATGTGCGCGGGCGAGAGCGCTCGAGTAAGCCGGAGGACTTCGTGGCGGAGGCGAAGGCCCTCGTCGGGGCTGCGTACAAGGATATTACCGTCCTCGGCCAGAACGTGAACAGCTACGGAAAGGATCTCGACGAGGACGTCGATTTCTCCGACCTCCTGCGGATGATCAACGCCATCCCGGGCGACTTCGTGCTCCGCTTCATGACGAGCCACCCGAAGGACGCGACGGAGAAGCTCTTCCGGACCATGGCCGA
Organism: Oscillospiraceae bacterium; assembly: GCA_045112425.1. Taxonomy (GTDB): domain Bacteria; phylum Bacillota; class Clostridia; order Oscillospirales; family Oscillospiraceae; genus CAG-103. The sequence continues at coordinate 9,327 of JBGUHV010000187.1, read as the reverse complement.
GTGCGAAAAGTGCTCGCACCACCTGCACCTGCCGGTGCAGTCCGGCTCGAGCCGGGTGCTGAAGGCCATGAACCGCAGCTATACGAGAGAGAAATACCTCGAGCAGGTCGCGCTCGCCAGACAGTACATGCCCGATCTCGTGCTCACGACGGACATCATCGTGGGCTTCCCCGGCGAGACGCCGGAGGAGTTTGAGGAGACCCTGACGCTGGTGGACGCCGTGCGCTACGACGCGATGTTCACCTTCATCTATTCCCCGCGCGTCGGCACGCCGGCCGCAAAGCTGCCCGACCCCTACACCCGGGCGGAAAAGCAGGTCTGGTTCGACCGCCTGCTCGATCTCGCGAACACCATCTCCGCCGAAAAGCACAAGGCCTACGAGGGCACGACCCAGCGCGTCCTCATCGACGGCGCCGACGGCCGCGGCGAGTGGAACCTCACCGCCAGAACCAAGGGCGGCAGACTCGTGCACCTCAAGGGAGAGGAGAGCCTCGTCGGCACGTTTGCGGAGGTAAAGATCACCGACAGCAACACCTGGGCGCTGTACGGAGAAATCGTCTGACGCACCCCTTGCCTCTCCCTCTGGGAGAGGTGTCAGCGAAGCTGACGGAGAGGGCCCCCTCAGTCGCCGGACGGCGACAGCTCCCCCCCCAGAGGGGGCGCCAAGTGGGTGCGCCAGAGCACTTGCCTCCCCCTTTGGGGGAGGTGGATGAGCGAAGCGAGGCCGGTGGGGGTCTTCCGATCCGTCGGCGCAAGCCGACACCTTCACTCCGCTCTCAACTCTCCACACTCCACTCTGTCCCTCACGGAGGAACTTACGATGAAACGCAGGAAACTCATGAAGCGGCTGGCCAGGGCTGTGCGGTCTGACACGGCTTGGCGCTGCCGGTTTTCCGATGACGAAAACGACTGGTATCTCTATGTTCTGGACTTCTCCGACCGGCTGCTTTTGGGCGTGGAGGAGGACGACTTCCTTCTCGACGGGTTTGAGCTGCGCCCGCTCTCCGTGCTGCAGCGGCTCGAGAGCAAGAATAACATGGCCGCGCAGATTGAGCAGACGCTCGCGCTGCGCCAGACCATCGAGGCGCCGAAGCTCGATCTGGCCGACTGGCAGTCCGCCTTCCGCGGTCTGGAAGCGCTCGGGCGCTTTCTGATCATCGAAGGGCAAAGCTGGTTTGAGATCGGCGTGATCCGCGCTGTGCGGAAACACTCCATCCTGTTTCAGGATTTCGACGCCAACGGCGTCTGGCAGAAGATCCATAAAATCCCCTATGACGAAATCACACGCGTGTGCTTCGGCGACCGCTATTCCACCCACTGGCAGGCGTGGCTTGAAAGGCAAACGACAGATAAGGAGAAAACGACATGGCTGAAATGACCCCCATGAAGCGGCAGTATTATGAGATCAAGCAGCAGCACACCGACTGCCTGCTGTTCTTCCGGCTGGGGGATTTCTATGAGATGTTCGACGACGACGCGCGACTCGCGGCGAAGGAGCTCGATCTCACGCTCACGACGCGCGACCGCAACGTGGAAAATCCCGACGACCGCTCGCCGATGTGCGGCGTGCCGTATCACGCGGCGGAGGCGTATATCGGCCGGCTCATCGCCAAGGGCTATAAGGTCGCCATCTGCGAGCAGATGGAGGACCCGGCGCTGGCAAAGGGGCTCGTCAAGCGCGACATCATCCGCATCATCACGCCCGGCACCGTGACCGAGCGCTCCATGCTCGAGGAGGGCCGGTCGAACTATCTCGCGGCCGTATATCTCACAGGCGGCGCCGGCGCCGTCGCCTTCTGCGACATTTCCACCGGCGAATTCTGCGCGGCGGACTTTCCCGAGAACGCCGCGACGCATATCTTAAACGAGCTTGGCCGCTTCTCGCCGAGCGAGGCCGTTTTGAGCCCCGAGGCGGTGCAGAACGCCGAGATCAGCGCCTTTCTGCGCAAGCGGCTCGGCTGCATGGTGGAGGCCGACGGCGGGCGCTTCGACCCCGCGCAGGCGGAAAAAACGCTCTGCGCGCAGTTCGCGGCCGAAAACCTCGCCGCGCTGGAGCTCGAGCGCGCGCCCGGCGCCGTCTGCGCCGCGGGGGCGCTGCTCGCCTACGCGCAGGAGACGCAGAAGACCGACCTCAGCCACCTGAACCGTCCGGAGCTCTTCGGCGAGAGCCGCTACATGGAGCTCGACTACACGACGCGGCGGAATCTGGAGCTCACGGAATCGCTCCGCTCGGGCGAGAAAAAGGGCAGCCTCCTCTGGGTGCTCGACCAGACGAGGACGCCGATGGGCGGGCGCATGCTGCGCGCGTGGGTGGAGCGGCCGCTCTTAAGCCCCGTGCAGATCAAGCGCCGCCACGCGGCAGTCGGGGAGCTCGCGCGCGACAACGTACTGCGAGGCGAGACGATGCAGTGCCTGCGCGAGATCGGCGACATGCAGCGCCTCATTGCCCGCGCGGTCTACGGCTCGGCCAACGGGCGTGATTTGAGCCAGCTCGCATCCTGCTGCCGTCAGCTTCCGAAGCTGACGCAGCTGCTCGCGCAGTGCGAGAGCGGAGAGCTGCGCGCGATCGCGGGCATGGACGTGCTCGCGGATCTGGAAGGGCGCATCTCGGAGGCCATCTGCGATGAGCCGCCGTTTTCCGTGCGCGAGGGCGGCATCCTGCGCGAGGGCTTCGATCCGGAAGTCGACCGCCTGCGCTCCGTGCGCGACAACGGCGCCGCCATGGTGGCGGAGCTCGAGCAGCGCGAGCGCGAGCGCACCGGCATCAAGAAGCTGAAGCTCGGCTTCAACCGCGTCTTCGGCTATTACATCGACGTGCCGAACTCCGCCGGCGACGTGGCGCTGCCGGAGGAATATATCCGCAAGCAGACGCTGGTATCCTCCGAGCGGTATTTCACGCCCGAGCTCAAGGAGCTCGAAAACACGCTTCTCACAGCGCGCGAGCGCGTCGCGGAGATTGAATATCAGCGCTTCAACGAGCTGCGCCTGTTCGTGGCGGGCGAGGTTGCGCGCGTGCAGGCGGCGGCGGAGAGCGTCGCGCGGCTGGACGTGTTCTGCTCGCTCGCGGAGGTCGCGGTGCGCAATCGCTACGTCTGCCCCGAGGTGGATCTCTCGCAGACGCTGGACATTAAGGAGGGTCGCCACCCCGTCGTGGAGCAGGCGCAGAAGGACGTGCTCTTCGTGCCGAACGACACGTTCCTAAACGGCACGACCGACCGCTGCGCCATCGTGACGGGCCCGAACATGGCCGGCAAGAGCACCTACATGCGCCAGACGGCGCTGATCGTGCTCATGGCGCAGATCGGCTCGTTCGTGCCCGCCAAAAGCGCCGTGATCGGCGTGGTCGACCGCGTGTTCACGCGCATCGGCGCAAGCGACGATCTCGCCGCCGGGCAGAGCACCTTTATGGTGGAGATGAGCGAGACCGCCGCCATTTTGCAGCAGGCGACGGCAAAGAGCCTGCTGATTCTCGATGAGATCGGCCGAGGCACCTCGACCTACGACGGCATGGCCATCGCCCGCGCCGTGCTCGAATACTGCGCCGATAAGCGAAAGCTCGGCGCGAAGACCATGTTCGCCACGCACTATCACGAGCTGACCGTGCTGGAAAACGACGTGGAGGGCGTGAGAAACTACAACATCACCGCCAAGAAGCAGGGCGGCACGCTGCTGTTTCTGCGCAAGATCGTGCGCGGCGCCGCCGACGACAGCTACGGCATCGAGGTGGCGAAGCTCGCCGGTCTGCCCGAGAGCGTCGTGACGAAGGCGAAGGGCTATCTCAAATCGCTCGAGACCGAAAAGCCCGCCGCGAGTGCGGCGCCCGCGGCGCCGGAGACCGATCAGGTGTCGCTCATGGACGTCGGCGGCAGCGAGATTGCAAGAGAGCTCCTCGCGCTCGATCTCAACACCCTCACGCCGATTGAGGCGCTCAACACGCTCTATCAGCTGCAGAAAAAGGCGAACGGGTAAAAAAAGACGCACCGGACATCCGGTGCGTCTTTTTGAGACCGTCAAAGAACCATGTTCTTTGACGGTCGAAGGGAAACTCGCGCTCCATCGCGGCAGGCTTTGCCCGCCTTGGTCGGCGCGAGGGCGCGGCATCAGCCGCGCCTTAGGGAGTTTTTCCACCGCACATGTCGCCGGAAAAACAGAATTGGAATTTTTCGCGGCAATGCCGCGAACTCTGCGAGGCTTCCCTGCAGGCAAAAAAGACGCACCGGAGATCCGGCGCGTCTTTTTCAATTGGTTCAGTTGTCGTACTGCACTACATACGCCAGCACGCCGCTGTAGAAGCGGGGATAGTCGCCGGCGGGGTTGTTGCCGCAGTCGTTGAAGCTCCAGGTGCCGGCAGAGTTGGCGATGAGAACGTAGTTCTCGGGATTGCCGGTGTAGCTGTCGCGCACGGAGGGCTCGCCGCTGGCCCAGACCGCATAGGGGCTGGGATTGTCGGCAACCCAGTGCAGCTCGCCGTCCTCGCCGCGGTACAGGCCGATCCAGACGTACTTTGCGCCGGAATTGGCCGCGAGCTCGGCGACCTTCTGCAGATCCTCCGCGCTGCGGATGACCGCGAGGTGGCCGCCCTTGGCCTCGGCCTCGACCTTGGCCTGCTCCCACGAGGCGTCGGAGACGATGATCTCATAGGTCGGCTGCGGTGCGGGCGTGGCGGTGGGCTCAGGCGTCGCCGTGGGCTCCGCGGTCTCGGCCGGCTCGGTCGGCTCGGCGGAGGTCTCCGGATCGACGGGCAGAACGCTCTCAACCGGCGTCTCCTCCGGCGTCTGCGCCGGGCGGGGTCTGCCGCTGATGGCGCCGATGCTGTGCAGAATCAGCGCGCCGAGCACCAGCGCGATGAGGCACAGGAGAAACACGATCCAGCCGGAGTGGCTCTGCTTGCCGCCCCGGTTATGCCCGATCCATTCCATCTGCTCGAGCTGGCGGGAGATGCGCTCAGCCTCCTCCACCTGCTTGTCGGCGGGAACGGTGGGCGTGTCCTTCACTCTGGGATCCGGCTGCGCCATGCGCTGGGCGACGGAGGCGGAAATGGCCTCCACCAGCGCGGGGTCGACGCCGGGCTTTTTGATCGGCTTCGGCGCTTCGTCCTCTGCGGGCGCTTCCTCTGCGGGCGCTTCCTCTGCGGGCGCTTCCGGCGCTGTCTCGGCGGGCGTTTCCGCCTCGTCCTCCCCGGCCGCCTCGAGCAGCTCGGGCGTGAGCAGCTCGTCCTCCCCGGCCTCCTCGGCAGCCCTGCGCAGCGCCTCCTGACGCGCCGCCTCTTCGACGGCACGACGCTCGGCAGCCTCGCGTTCCGCCGCCTCGGCAGCCTCTCGCTCGGCGGCCAGACGCGCTTCCTCCTCGGCACGGCGCGCGGCCTCCTCGGCCTCGGCCTTCTCCGTGAGCACCTCGAGCAGCAGCCGCTCCATTTCGGTCAGCTCCTGCACGGGCTTGCAGAGCATCTCCCTTGCGGGCGGGATGTAGGTTCGGATCGCCTCGCGCGCTTCCTCCAGCGCCTGATCGAGCTCGGCGGGCGATTCATACCGGTCGTCCGCGCGGAACTGCGTGGCTTTTTCAATGACGGCGCCGAGGTGCTTGCCGGCGGTCTTCGGGATCGGCAGCGCCTCGCCGCTCATGCGCCGGCGCAGCGCCTCCGCCTGATCGTTCGGACTCGGGTCCTTCGGCGTGAAGGGCAGCTGGCCGCCGGTCACACCGGCATAGAGCAGCATACCGATGGAATACACGTCCGCCGCGAGCGTGCGATTGCCGCTCCAGAAGACCTCGGGCGCCATGTATTCCAGCTCCGCCGGGGTCCACTCCCGGTTCACGTCGCCGCCGACGTCCTCGCCGAGGAAGCAGCGGCCCTGCTCATCGCAGGCGAGATTGTCCGGACGGATGCCGCCATGGTACGCCCCGCGCGCGGTCAGCTGCCGGCACAAATCCTGCGCCAGCGCGGCCAATGCGTCCCGGTTCAGGCGGTAAAGCCCGGCGCCGAGAACATTTGCGTTCTGTTCCATACTGCATTCCTTTCTGTCTTTTCGCAGGCACGAAAAGTTACAGTTTTCTATCAATTCATTTCATTCTAGCACACTTATCGGCGCAAGTCAAACAAAACTAAGTAATCACTTCCGCAAAGCGGAAGTATGCGGTCATGACCGCATATTTGGCGTACTCGCACGCCAAATGATTACAACGTTGTGATTTGATCATCTGAAATAAAAGCCTGCGAGGCTTTTATTTCCCAACACAAGCCCCGGGCTTGTGTTTCTCAACGGATGATGAGTTGATGATCAAATCATCACTTTTTCCCCAGACGACCGAACCAGGCGAAGGTCATCGGCCAGACGCCGGCGGCGAAGAGCACGCCGAGGAAATAGCGCACGGCGGTGACGGCGTCGCTCCGTCCGAGGACGGCCTTCGTGCCCTCGATGAGCGCGAGGGTAATGACGAGGCCGAGCACGACCTTGAGCACCTGCGCCCACCAGACGGCCTTCGTGCCGAAGTGCGTGCGGCGGATATCGAGCGTGTAGGCAATCGTGAGCGCCGCGAGCGCGCCGGTGAGCAGGCTCGCGTTGTGCCGCGCCTCAATGAGATTCACGACGTGCTCCTCGGCATACATCCAGTCCGGGAAGGGCCAGAGATAGGAATAGAGCAGGAAGGCCGCGAGCAGTACGGCGAGCACGGCGAGAAAGCCGTAAAACCGGTTGGGGTGCTCCTCCAGACTGCGAAACAGCGGATAGAGAACCACCAGCAGAACGATACCGAGCACGGCGGACACGCCCACGTCCAGCGGCGTGTGCACGCCGAGATACATGCGCGAGAAGGCCACGAGCACGATCAGCACGGCGCAGACGATCTTGAGCCAGGTCTTCTTCGTCCATGCGAAGACGCCGCCGAAGGTGGCAAAGACGTTCTGCGTGTGGCCGCTCGGGAAGGAGAAGCCGCCGGCGTCAGCTACGGCGGACTCCACGGGCTCAAAGCTCGGATCGAGCACCCACGGGCGCGGAACGCGGAAGATGATCTTCAGAAACTGGTTCATCACCGTGCCGAGAAAGCCGAGCGAGAGCATGAAATAGCCGCAGCGCTTGTCGAGGCACCAGAAGACGATGATGCTCAGCACCATAAAGCCGTAGACGCCGCCGAAATAGGTCAGCGCGGAGAGCGCCTTCGTGAGCGCCGGCGTGCGGAGCTGTTCGAGGATGTAAAGCAGTTGCATGGAAATGGCCTCCCTCTTTGATACGGAAGTCATTATAACAAATCTGTAAAGAAGATACAATTGCGAATTGACGCAGTTGAATGAAAATGATACAATTCATTTAAGCAATCAATACCACCATCGGATCTGAACGGAGGGATACCCATGGATCTGGAAAAAACCATCCGGGCGCTGCAGGGGCGCGGCTTTGCCGTCTCCCGCTTCGCCACGAAGGAGGAGGCCGCCGACTATCTCGCCGGCGTCATTCAAAACACGACCGTCGGCATGGGCGGCAGCAAAACGCTCGACGAGCTCGGCATCTATGACCGCCTGAAGGAAACGAACGAGGTCTTCTGGCACTGGAGAGAGCCCGGCATCCCGACGCTGGACAAGGCGCTCACGGCGCAGACCTATCTCTCGAGCGCGAACGCCATCACCGAGGACGGACAGATCATCAACATCGATGGGCGCGGCAACCGCCTCGCCGCCATGGTCTACGGCCCGGGCAAGGATGTTTACATCGTGGCGGGCGTGAACAAGATTGAGGAGGACTTCGACAAGGCGCTCTTCCGCGCGCGGAATACCGCCGCCGTGCAGAACATCGCGCGCTTCGCCGGTTCTCAGCCCTGCCAGAGCGAGAAGGGCGGCGGCAAGTGCTGGGACTGCCGCGCGAAGGACCGCTGCTGCAACGGTCTGCTCGTGCTCTGGGGTAAAATGTTCGACATGCAGAAGCTCGAGGTCGTGCTCATCGAAGAGGAGCTCGGCCTGTAACAGACGAAAGAAGGCGTCAAAATGAGGGTTTTCAAGCGCATCAAATGGGCGTATCTGCTCGTGAGCGTGTTTTTCATCGCGCTGGGCGTGCTGCTCATCGCCCGGCCGGACACCTCGATGGTATATTTCTGCCGGTTCCTCGGCGGCGTCGCGGTGCTGTTCGGTCTGGCGCGGATCATCGGCTACTTCGTGCGCGAGCTCGAGGGCGTCGGCCTGCGGTATGACTTCGCCACGGGCGCGTTTGCCATCGTGGCGGGCGTGTTCCTGCTCTGGCGCGCGCCGGAGGTCGCGGGCGTGATGGACGTCGTGATCGGCCTGTTCATCCTGGTCGACTGCGTGTTCAAGCTGCAGGTTGCCATGGACTCCAAGCGCATGGGCGCGCGCAGCTGGTGGATCACCCTGCTGTTCACCTGCGTGAGTCTCGTGCTCGGGCTGCTGCTCATCTTCGACACGTTCAAGGGTCAGCACGTGCTCAGCATCATGATGGGCATCGCCCTTGTGGCGGACGGACTGCAGAACCTCTGCACGGTGATCTATGCCACGATCTTCGTCAAGGACGTGAAGAAAAAGGTCAAGGACGCCGTGGACGAGGCCACCGCCATCGAGACGACGGGCGAGGTCGTGACGGAGACGGATCCCTTCCCCGATTTTGACGAAGCAATCGCCGCGGCGGCCGAGCTGCCCCCGGCGGAAGCCAACGCGCCGGAAGTGACGCAGGAGAAAGGAGGTTGAGCGATGCTGGAAGAAAATTTTCTGTCGGTTTATGACAAGTTCAAGGTGGAGTTTTTCCGCCGGCTGTTCTCGCTCGTGCGCGAGCGCGAGGGCTCGCTGAGCGCGATGGAGGCGTTCTCGGTGGAGATCATCAAGCAGCTCGACTCCCCCACGATCAGCCAGTTCGCGGATTTTCTGGGTATCAGCCAGTCGAACGCAACCTATAAGGTCAACAGCCTCATCAAGAAGGGCTATATCGTGAAGGAGAACTCCGACATTGACCGCCGCGAGTATCATCTCAAGCTCTCCGAGAAGTACTACCACTACAGCGGGCTGATGAAGAGCTACGTCGACACGGTCATGGACCGCATGCAGCAGCGCTTCACCCCCGAGGAGCTGGAGACGTTCTCGAAAATGCTCAGCGTGATGAGCGAGGAATTGATGCCGGAAACGGAATTTTAAGAGCAAAACAGCAGGCCGCCCCAAAGGCGGACTGCTGTTTTTTTGCGGGCAGCCGAGGTCGTCGGTCCCTACGATGGCCTCGCAGAGTTTGCCCGACAGGGCAAATTGAATCAAATCGTTTTTCCGGCGACATGTGCGGCGGAAAAACTCCCTGAGGCGAAGCGTCACGCGAGCCCTCGCGCCGACCAACCGAAGGGCGATGG
>JBGUHV010000186.1:0-4036 GCA_045112425.1 Oscillospiraceae bacterium | reverse complement strand
CACATGCATGTCGTGCCAGTTCTCCGGGCGGGAATACTGGGGGTATTCCAGAAGGCCGCTGTAATGGCTCTCGTCCTGAAAGCAGCTGGCGTCTGCCAGCACCCCGGGCACCAGGCGGCAAACGGCGTCCGCCACCGTCATGGCGGGCAGCTCGCCCCCGGTGAGGACGAAATCCCCCACGCTGATCTCCTCGTCCACACATTCCTGGATGAAACGCTCGTCCACGCCCTCATAGTGGCCGCAGACCAGCACCAGATGGTCATAATCCGCCTTCAGCTGCCGCGCCTTGGCCTGGTTGAACGGCTGCCCCTGCGGGGAAAGGTAGATGACGCGCGTCCGCCGCTCCGAAGCGTCGGCGAGCGCGGCGTCCAGACAGCTTTTCAGCGGCTGGGCATACATCACCTGCCCCCAGCCGCCGCCGTAGGGATAATCGTCCACCTGCCGCTGCCGGTTCTCGGTGTAATCCCGGATCTGGTGGCAGCGAATGTCGAGAATGCCCTTCGCCGCGGCTCGGCCGAGAATGCTCTCGCCCAGCACGCCCCGGATCGAATCGGGGAACAAAGTCAATATATCAATGCGATATGGTTTGCTCATTATATCACAACCTAATAAGCTCTCAGCAGAGTTCGCGTCCGCAGACGCGAAGAAATTCAATCATTTTGCCCCCGGAACTCGTTTCGGGGAGCAAAATACCTATCGCGGAGAAAGGAATTTTTTCTCGCAAGTCGCACTTGCGACCAAAAATTCTTTTCGGAGTGCAGCCCTTCCGTCAAAAAACATGTTTTTTGACGGAGTTCACATGCCCTCAATCAGATGCACCGTCAGCCCCGTCTCCGGGTTCAGCTCCAGAATGAAATCCGGCACGTCCGGGATCAGGATCTCCCGCTCGCCGCGCACGATGTAGACCTGCCCCTGCGGCAGATCGAGCACCTCGGCGAGCGTGCCGAGGTCTTCTCCGGCGTCGGAATGCACGGGCAGACCGATTAGATCCTGCACGAAAAAGCGCCCCTCGGGGAGCTTTGCATCCATGCGGTCGATGCACACGACCCTGTTCTTGAGCGCCATGGCGGCGTTCACGTCCTCGACGCCCTCAAAGAGCGCAATCAGCTGCGTCTTGTACACGCGGGACCTAAGCACCTTCACGGGCTGATCGTCAATATAAAATACACGAAACCGCTTCAGAAAGTCCGCGCTGTCGGCCCACGGCGTGATGCGCACTTCACCGCGCACGCCGTGGGTGTTCACGATCTTTCCGGCTTCCAGAAATTTCTTCGTCATAAATTCTCCTTATATGCAAAAGCTCCCGCAACGTTGAGGTTACAGGAGAAAACGGGAAGCGCTGGGCAAATCGAAGCGCTTAGATAAGCGAGTGGTTTTTTCGTCTGAGGAAGATGAAAAACCGCAGGAATCCTTTGTGGCTTTCAAGGTTTTTCAACGAACTCAGGCGGAAAAAACGCCGATTAGATATGTGCGGCGATTTGCTCAGCGTTTCCCCCTAAAAAGCGGGAAAGGGGGATTTGACTCCCCCATAACCCACATGCTGTATCAGTCGAGAATCTCGACGGACACTTTTTTGCCCTGCTTCTGGGCGACAGCCTTCATCAGGATGCGGATCTGCTTGACGATCCGGCCCTGACGGCCAATGACCTTGCCCATATCGCCGTCGGCGACGCGCACCTCATAGACGAACTCGCCGTCGGCTTCGCGCTCGGTCACAGAGACCTCGTCCGGATGATCCACGAGGCTCTGCACGATATAGGTCAACAGTTCTTTCATTGCGAGATTTTACTCCTTACTCGGCGTCGGCGGCTTTCTTCAGCAGCGCACGGACGGTATCGGTCGGCTGAGCGCCGTTGTTGATCCAGTACTCGGCGCGCGCGGCGTCCACCTTGATCTTCTTGTCGGCGGACAGGGGATCGTAGTAACCGATCTCCTCGATGCATCTGCCGTCGCGGGGAGAGCGGGAATCCGCCACCACGATGCGATAGAAGGGGTTCTTCTTGGCGCCCATTCTGCGAAGTCTGATCTTGACCATTGTCATTTCACCTCCATAGTGTTCTTTCTATATCTCTCATCACCCCAGCGGGTGGAGAAAACGTTTTAGAATCCGAACGGATTGCCGCCTCCGCCTCCGAAGAGGTTCCCGAGCCCGGCGAGACCGCCCATGCTGCCTTTCTTGCCCTTGCGGCGCTTGGTCATGTTCGTCATCTGCTGCGTGAGCTTCTGCATCATCTCAAACTGCTTGAGCAGCCGGTTGATGTCCACCACCGTCGTGCCGGAGCCCGCGGCGATGCGCTTTTTGCGGCTGGAGTTGAGCACGTTCGGGTTCTCGCGCTCATACGGCGTCATCGACTGGATGATCGCCTCGATGCGGCCCATGGCCTTCTCGTCGAACGATGCGCCCTGCAGTGCCTTGGCGTCCATGCCCGGGATCATCCCGGCCACGTCCTGCAGGGAACCCATGCCCTTGAGCTGCTGCAGCTGATCGTAGTAGTCCGTGAGCGTAAACTTGTTCTGGCGCAGGCGCTCGGCGAGCTCCTCAGCCTTCTTTTCGTCGAAGGCCTGCTCGGCCTTCTCGATCAGGGTGAGCACGTCGCCCATGCCGAGGATGCGGCTGGCCATGCGGTCGGGGTGGAAGGGCTCGATCTGGTCGAGCTTTTCGCCGATGCCGGCGAACTTGATGGGCTTGCCGGTCAGCGCCTTGATGCTCAGCGCCGCGCCGCCTCGGGCGTCGCCGTCGAGCTTGGTGAGCATCACGCCGGTCACGTCCAGCGCCTCGTCAAAGGCCGTCGCCGTCGCCACGGCGTCCTGGCCGATCATCGCGTCGATCACAAGCAGAATCTCGGCAGGCTGCACAGCCTCCTTGATGTTCTTCAGCTCCGTCATGAGCGTCTCGTCGATGTGCAGTCGGCCCGCTGTGTCGAGGAACACGAGATCGTTGCCGTGCTTTTTTGCGTGCTCAATGCCCGCCTTGGCGATCTCAACCGGGTTTCCCTGACCCATCTGGAACACGGGGATCTCCAGCTGCGCGCCGACGGTTTCGAGCTGCTTGATGGCCGCCGGGCGATACACGTCGCAGGCGACGAGCAGCGGGCGCTTGCCCTGCTTGCGCATGTAGCCCGCGAGCTTCGCGCCGTTGGTCGTCTTGCCCGCGCCCTGCAGACCCACCAGCATCACCACGCTGGGGCTCTTGCTCGAGATGTTCAGCTTCTGGTTCTCGCTGCCCATGAGCGCGCAGAGCTCTTCGTTCACGATCTTGATGACCATCTGCGCAGGGGAGAGGCTCTCGAGCACGTCCGCGCCCGTGGCACGAGCCGTGACGGTCTTCACGAAGTCCTTCACGACCTTGAAGTTCACGTCCGCCTCGAGCAGCGCGAGCTTCACCTCACGCATGGCCTCCTTGACGTCCGCCTCTGTCAGACGGCCCTTGCCGCGCAGGCGCTTGAAGGCCTCTGTTAACTTGTCCGAAAGAGATTCAAATGCCATTTGCTTATCCTTTCAGCTCCGCAACCTGTCCGGCGATCTCCTGCACGAGCTGTCTGGCCTCACCGTCCGTCATGGACAGGAGCGCCTGCAGCTTGCCCTCGATCTCCCGCAGCACCTGACGCTCGGCGTTGTGCCGCCGCACCAGACCGGTTTTCTGCTCCGTCTCCCGGAGCGTGGCCTCCGCCCGCCGGATGATATCCCACACACCCTGCCGCGAAATGCCGCTGCTCTCCGCGATCTCCGCGAGCGAGAGATCTGCGTTGTAGTGGAGGTCGAAGTATTCCCGCTGCTTTTCCGTCAGCAGCTCGCCGTAGAAATCGAACAGCATTGTCCGCAGTACCGTTTCGTCCGGCATGATTTCGCCTCCCGGGTGTATAGTGCTTTGCCTTTACAGCCTGCACATTATATACCTCCGGAAGGCGGGTGTCAAGTACTTTTGTTTGTCAGAGTTCTGCTTCTCGTTCGTAGACTAACTATCAAAAGTCAAGCAGAAACTGCGAATCGGCAGGAAAGAAAAAAAGGGTGCAAAAGGGTGAGTGTCCTACAGGGC
>JBGUHV010000185.1:0-35742 GCA_045112425.1 Oscillospiraceae bacterium | reverse complement strand
GTTTCTGCGCGGAGCGTTTCTCGCCGGCGGCAGCGTCACCGATCCGCACAAGGGCTTTCACATGGAGCTCACCACCGCGCATTACAGCGTGAGCCGCGAGGTGCACGCGCTGCTCGCCGAGCTCGGCTTTCCCCCGCACGATTCCGCCCGCGCCGGCAGCTACATGCTCTACTACAAGCGCGCGGACGTGATCGCCGATCTACTGACGCTGCTCGGCGCGCAGCACGCCTCGCTCGAGGTGATGAGCGCGCAGGTCGAGCGCGATATGAACAACAAGGTCAACCGCCAGATCAACTGCGACAGCGCCAACGCCGACAAGGTCGTCGCCACGGCGCAGCAGCAGCTCGAGGCAATTTTGCGCATCCAGTCGGAATACGGGCTCGACGTGCTGCCCGAGAAGCTGCAGGAGGCGGCGCTGCTGCGCATCGCCAATCCCGAGGCCAGCCTCGCCGACCTCGCCAGACTGAGTTATCCGAGCGTGACGAAAAGCACGCTGAATTACAGGCTGAAGAAGATCATGGAGTTTCATGTGGAAGACAATTAGGAATGAGGAATTAGGAATTAGGAGTCTACCGCTCCGGCAATTCCTCATTCCTAATTCCTAATTCCTCATTTTGGGAGGTGATTTTATGTCCTTCGTCCACCTGCATGTGCACAGCGAATACAGCCTGCTGGACGGCGCCTGCCGCATCAGCAAAATGGCGCAGCGCGCCAAGGAGCTCGGACAGACGGCGCTTGCCATCACCGACCACGGCGTGATGTACGGCGCCGTGGCTTTTTATCAGGCCTGCAAGGACGCGGGCGTCAAGCCGATCATCGGCTGCGAGGTCTACGTCGCCCCCGGCGACCGCACCGACCGCACGCACCACCCCGAGGGGGATTATTCGCATCTCATCCTCCTGTGCGAAAACGAGACGGGCTACCGCAACCTCTGCTACCTCGTTTCCGCGGGCTTCACGGAGGGCTTTTATCTCAAGCCGCGCATCGACTGGCCGCTGCTGAAGCAGCACGCCGAGGGGCTCATCTGCCTGTCCGGCTGCGTGGCGGGCGAAATTCCGCGCCGCATCCTGCGGCAGGACTATCCGGGCGCCAAAAAGCTCGCGCTCGAGCTCAAGGAGCTCTTCGGGCCGGATCGGTTTTATCTGGAGATCCAGAACCACGGCATCGGCGAGGAGCTGCGCGTGCGCACGGCGCTTTTCCGCATGGCGCAGGAGCTCGACATTCCCCTCGCCGCCACGAACGACGCGCACTATCTCGAGCGCAGGGACGCGAAGATTCACGACGTGCTGCTCTGCATCCAGACCGGCCGCACCGTCGACGAGCCGATGCGCATGCGCTTCGAGGGCGAGGAATACTACCTCAAGAGCGAGGAGGAGATGCGCGCGCTCTTCGCGGAATACCCCAACGCGATTGAAAACACCCAGCGCATCGCCGACCGCTGCCATTTTGACTTCGAGTTCGGCCACTATCACCTGCCCCGCTTCCTCCTGCCGGAGGGCGAGACAAGCTCGGACGCCTATCTCACGAAGCTCTGCAATCAGGGCTTTCGCAAGCGCTACGGCGACGACCGCCCGGAGGTGCGCCGCCAGCTGGACTATGAGCTCAACATGATCCGGCGCATGGGCTTCGTGGATTACTTTCTCATCGTGTCCGACTTCATCGGCTACGCCAAGCGAAACGGCATCCCCGTCGGGCCCGGGCGCGGCAGCGCCGCGGGCAGCGTGGTGAGCTACTGCCTTGAGATCACGGACGTCGACCCGATGAAATACAGCCTCTATTTCGAGCGCTTTCTCAACCCCGAGCGCGTGAGCATGCCGGATATCGACGTGGACTTCTGCGTGAACCGGCGCGGCGAGGTAATTGATTATGTAAACCAAAAATACGGCCACGACCACGTCGCCCAGATCGTCACCTTCGGCACGATGGCGGCCCGCGCCGCGATTCGCGACGTGGGGCGCGCTTTGAGCATGAGCTATGCCGAGACGGACGCCGTGGCAAAGCTCGTGCCGAGCACGCTGAACATGACCTTAAACGAGGCGCTGCGTCTCTCCAAGCCCCTCCGGGAGCTCTATGAGAGCGACGAGCGCGTGAAAACCCTGCTCGACACGGCCCGCGCCCTCGAGGGCATGCCGCGCCACGCCTCCACGCACGCGGCGGGCGTCGTCATCACGGAAAAGCCCGTGTATGAATATGTGCCGCTGGCGCAGAATGAGGACAGCGTCGTGTGTCAATACCCGATGACGACGCTGGAGCATCTGGGGCTCTTGAAGATGGACTTTCTGGGGCTTCGGAACCTCACGGTGCTCGCCGAGGCCGAGCGGCTCGTGCGGCGGCACAGCCCGGGCTTTTCCATCGAGCACGCGCCGGTGGACGACAAGGCGACCTTCGCCATGCTCTCCGCGGGCAAGACCGAGGGCGTCTTCCAGCTCGAGAGCACGGGCATCACCGCCGTCTGCGCGGGGCTCAAGCCCAAGAGCATTGAGGACATCACCGCCGTCATCGCCCTCTACCGCCCCGGCCCGATGGACAGCATCCCGCGCTTTCTCGAGTGCTCGGCCAATCCCGAGAAGATCACCTACAAGCACCCCCTGCTCGAGCCGATTCTCTCCGTCACCTACGGCTGCATCGTCTATCAGGAGCAGGTCATTGAGATCTTCCGGCGGCTCGCGGGCTTCTCGCTCGGGCAGGCGGATATGATCCGCCGCGCCATGTCGAAGAAGAAGGAGAAGGAGATCATCAAGGAGCGCGCCGCCTTCGTGCACGGCGACGAGAGCCGCGGCATCTCCGGCTGCGTGAAAAACGGCGTGCCGGAGGACGTGGCCAACAGCATCTACGACGAGATCCTCGATTTCGCGAGCTACGCCTTCAACAAGGCGCACGCGGTGTCCTACGCAATCGTATCCTACCGCACGGCGTATATGAAGCGCCACTGGCCGCGCGAGTATATGGCGGCGCTCTTAACCAGCGTGCTCGATAACAGCGCCAAGGTGGCGGAATACATCGCCGCCTGCCGCGAGATGGGCATTCAGCTCCTGCCGCCGGACGTGAACGAGTCCGACGCGGACTTCGCCGTGGCGGGGGAAAACCTGCGCTACGGGCTCGTGGCGATCAAGGGCGTCGGGCGCGGGTTTGTCCGCGCGCTCACGCGCGAGCGGCGGGAGAACGGCTTCTTCAAGTCCTTTGACGAGTTCTGCCGCCGCATGGCGCAGCATGAGCTCAACCGCCGCGAGCTCGACGGGCTCATCCGCTGCGGCGCGTTCGACTCCCTCGGCTATAAGCGCAAGGCGCTGCTGCAGGTGGCGGGCGCCGTGCTCGACGGCGTGCAGACCGACGGGCGCAGCAACATCGCCGGCCAGCTCGATCTCTTCGGCATGGCCGAGGAGGAGACGCCGAACCCCGGCGGCAGCATGAAGATCCCGGACGTGGAGGATTTCACGCGCTGGGAAAAGCTCTCCATGGAGCGCGAGTTCACGGGGCTCTACCTCTCCGGCCACCCGATGGATGAATACCGCGAGATCGTGCAGCGCTCGAAGGCCGTCTCCATCGGCGCGGTGCTGAGCGATTTCTCCGCGCCGGACGGGCCGCGGCGCTTTGCCGACGGGCAGCGCGTCATGCTCGCGGGGCTCATCATGACCGTGCGCACGCGCCCGACGCGCAACAAGTCGCTCATGAGCTACGTCCAGCTCGAGGACGAGACCGGCAGCATGGAGCTGCTCGTCTTCCAGCGGGCGCTGGAGGAGCACAAGGAGCTCATCAAGGAAAACACGCCCGTCTTCGTCGAGGGTAAAATCTCCGTGCGCGACGAAAAGGAGCCGCAGCTCATGGCCGATTCCTTCCGCCCCATGACGGCGGAGGCCCTGAAGCCCAAGCCGCCGGAGCCGGAGCCGCCGCGCAAGACCGTGCCGAAGGCGGAGCGCATCTGGGTGCGCCTGCCGAACAGGGATGACAAAAGGGTCAAGCGCATCGGGCTCATTCTGGAGATGTTCCCCGGCACGGAGCAGCAGCTCATCCTCTATTTTGAGGACACGAAAAAGCGCGCCGCCGCCCCGTGTCTGATCCACGAGGCGCTCATCGAGGAGCTGAAAGAGCTCGCGGGCGAAGAGAACGTCGTCGTGAAATAATGCAAAAGAGCCTGCCAAAGGCAGGCTCTCTTTTGCGCATAGCTTCCCTTTCGCGCACATACACTGTGCTGACGGGAGGGTGGTCGGATGGAACGAAATCTGGACGAGCGGGCGTATGCGCTCGCGGTCTATATGCTGGAGCACGACGCGACGGTGCGCGCCGCGGCGGCGAAGTTCGGCGTGTCGAAGAGCACGGTGCACAAGGATCTCACCGAGCGGCTGCAGATCCGCTCCCCCGCGCTGCACGCGGCGGTGCGCGCCCTGCTCGAGCGCAACAAGGCCGAGCGCCACCTCCGCGGCGGCATGGCCACGAAGCGGAAATATGAGATGACCGCCGCAAAGCCGCGTCGATAGACAGCTTTTCTTTACTTTGGGAACCATTTATGATAAAGTATCGTCATTGGAGATGATACTTTGAAAAAGCTTCTCTCGCTGTTTGACGCGAAGCTCCTGCGGTTTCTGATCGTGGGCGTGATCAACACGCTGGTGGGCACGGCCATCATGTTCGGGCTGTACAATCTCGCGCACTGCTCCTACTGGGTGTCCTCCGCCGCGAATTATATTCTCACGAGCATTCTGAGCTTCTTTCTGAACAAATACTTCACGTTCCAAAACAAGGAGCAGAGCCTGAGTCAGGTGCTGCGCTTTGTGATCAACATCGCCGTGTGCTACGGCCTGGCCTACGGCATTGCAAAGCCCCTCTGCCGTGCGCTGCTCGCAAACGCGAGCGTGAGCGTGCGCGACAATGTGTCCATGCTGGTCGGCATGGTGCTCTTCACGGGGCTGAACTATCTGGGCCAGCGTTTTTTCGCCTTCAAATCCAAGGAGGAATCCGCATGAAACGGCTGATCCCCATTCTGCTGCTCTGCGCGCTGCTGCTCCTCTCCGCCTGCGGGAAAAAGCAGGCCGAGCCCGCCGGCTCCGGCTCGGCGGAGGAGACCGAGCAGACCAGCACGAAGAAAGACACGAAGCACGCCGGCAAAACCACAAAGGACGCAAAGGAGACCGCCATGCCCGAATCCACCAGCGCGCCGTCCGGCGGCAAATCCTCCGGCGGCAAGAACAGCCCCGCCGCCACGCCGACGCCCAAGGTCGAAAGCTGGACGGACGTGCAGCAGCTGCAGGAGGAGCTCCAGGGTCTCGTGGCCGTGAACCCCGTCGGCAACTGGATCGACAGGCGCACCGGCGCCGCCATGGTGATCGACGAGACGTTCCACGGCAGCATCCTGCTCGCGCAGGCGGACGGCACGAACGTCATCTGGACCTTCACGGGAACGTATGATCTGGAGCGCTCCGAGCTTGCCTATTCCGACGGGATGAAGCTCGTGCAGAACGCCTCCGGCCTGCAGACCGCCTACCAGAACGGCAGCGGCACGCTCTCCGCCAGGGACGGCGGCCTCGTCTGGATCGACGAGACCGGAAACCAGACGATCACGTTTGAAAGAGACAACTGAATCAAAAAGGTGCCTGCTATGCAGGCACCTTTTTTAGATACTTTCATTCACGCCGATGAACAGCGGCAGGTTCGTGTTGAGATCCACGATCATGTAAATATATGGCCGGTCGGCGATGACATGGGCGATCTTCTTCGGCGGATTGGGCATGGCCGCGCCCGCGGCGTCAATCGCCGTGACGGCGGCGGCGCTCACACCCTCCTCGTTCACGTCGATGACGGCCTTGTGCACCGCGCCGGAGACAAAGGCTGCCTCCGCGATACCGTCCAGCTCGGAGAGATTGGTGAGTCCGATCTTCTGAAACACCGGCATCAGGTCGCGCTCAAACGCCGCCCGGAACTTCGGCATGGCGGTGTGCACCTCGTCATACCGCTCATACTGCAGCAGCGAGCGGAGCGACGCCCCGTCGAGCGTTTTCAGATAGTCCGCCGGGGTCATGCCCTCCTTCGGCAGCACGACGGCGAAGGCATAGTGCCCCTGCAGGGCCTTGAGGAAGCCCTCGGCGTTGGCGTCATGGAGGTAGAAGTGCTCCATGCTGCGGAGCATCTCCGCCTTCTGCACGGCGCCGTCGGCGGCGTGGAAGTCCATCGGCGTTGTGCCGTGATATTCGTCCATCCAGTTGCATTTGAACAGCAGGGCGTTGACGAGCACAAGCCACGACTCCGCCGGCAGGTCGGAGAGGATGGACGGGATCATGCCGTCCGTCTGCCGGGAGACCCAGCCGTTCAGCTCGCGCACGGCCGCGGCGTTGAAGGCACGCTGAAAAACCTCCGCGCCGAGCTTGTCGCGGTTGGTCTGAATGAATTGCTTTTCAATCGGCGCGCCCGCGCGCACCCACATGGCGTTCGCGAGGCGAATCTTACCGCCGCCGTAGGCGTTCGGGAGCGTTTTGGCATAGGCCGAGAGCGTTTCGGTGAGGGTCTCGGCGTCGCAGCCGAAGAGGGCTTCGAGCTGCGCCTTCGTCTCGCCCGAGGCGCCGTTATCCAGCATGGCGAGGGCATAGATCATCGAGAGGGGCGAGGCGACGATGTTCTCCCCCGGCTCCTCGGCGGCGCGAAACAGCCGGAGCGACACGTCCGCGAGAATGTCGGCGTCGCCGCTCGTGATCGGCTCCTTGTCCGTGAATTCCAGCTGCAGGAAGCGGTGCAGCATCGTGACGGCCTCGGCGCGCGTGCACTGCTCCTGCGCCGCCCAGCGGACGCCGCCCTCGACCGCGCGCCCCTGAATGACGTGCGAGCCGATGGAAAGGCGCATCGGGAGCTCGGCCCACTCGCTCACGGGGTCGGCGTCGTCGAACGCCTCCTCGGCATGGAAGCGCTCAAAGTAATCATATTCATACCGCATCGCCGCATAGCGCCAGAGGAACGCGGCGAGCATCTCGCGCGTGATGACGCCGTCGGGGTTGAAGTGCCCGTCGTCCACGCCGTTCGTGATCCGGTTCGCCGCCGCCCAGTCGACGGCTTTGGCATACCACGCGTCGGCGGGCACGTCGGCAAAGCCGCTCGCATTGCCCTGAACGCCGCCGCCCATGCGCGAGAGGATCGTGACGACCATGGCGCGGGTCATGGAGCCGAAGGGGGCAAACTGCATTTCGCTCACGCCGTTGACATAGCCCTGCTCGTTCAGATCCGCCACGGCGTCTTCATACCATGCGCCGGCTTCCACGTCGGCAAACGGGGTCTTCCCCGCCGCGAACGCCGGCGTCAGGCTCAGCAGCAGCGCGGCGATGAGCAGCAAAGACAGGATTCGTTTCATAGGGATTCTCCTTTCCTGCGGTCTGCCTATAAAGACCGCATTCAGAGAACAATCTTACATCTTATGCACATAAACCGCGTCAGCCGCGATTGCGGCGATCAGCAGCGCCGTGCAGACGGCAAAGCAGACCGCGCCGCGCGTGAAGATCGAGACAATCACCATCGCAATGCCCGCAATGATGAGCGAGACGGCGACAAAGCGGTGCGCCTTATCCCAGTTTTCTTCGCTGGCCATGGTCTTCTTCGTGCGAAAGCCGAAGACGGGGTTTCGGTCTGTACCCGGCAGGAGCACGCCGAAGAGCACAAGCAGCGCGCCGAGCATGAGAAACATGATCTGCGTGAGCGCGATCGGCACAGCGTTTAAGTCCTGCACCTGCCGAAAATCGGTGAAGAGAAAATACGCCGTCATGGCGGAGAACATTGCGCCGCAGCCGACGCCTGTCCACAGCAGGGCAATCTCGTTCTTCCCCGTCGGGTCGTGCCGTTTCGTCACGCGCGACATGGCGAGCAGAATTGCCCCCGTCACGATGGAGAGCACGGGGAACACGAGCGTCTCATACTTCGACCCCCAGCGGTCGACCGTGCCGTCGAACCCATAGTGCGCCGGAACCCGATCCGGCAGGAAAAACAGGGCGGCCACGGTGGCGACAAGGGGCAGGAGCATGAGGATCCAGAGGAGAATGCGGACGCGTTTCATGGGCAGGCTCCTTTCATCAAACGATGCTTAGCTTCACTTTCTTCCCCGCGCCCTTGAGGATGTCCTGCAGCTGATTGACCAGCTTGAGCTTGCGCTCGAAGCTGAACTCGGTGTCATCCTGCGCGGTGTTGGCGGCGTTGCCGAAGAAGAGGTTCACCTCGGTGGCGTCCTCCATGAGCATTTCGGCGAGCTTGGCCGCGCCGTCCTTGCGGCGCTCCATGTCGAGGGCGATCATGCCGTCGATGGGATAGTCCTTGATGAGCTCCACGGCGACCGAGAGCGTCACGGCGCCCTCCGTCACGAGGTCGACGCCCTGAATCATGCTCATGGGCGGGATCTCGTCCGTGCCGGTATCGGGCAGAAGGTGCACGCGCGTGTTGAGATACTTCGCGACGGCCTTTGCCGTCGTGCCGCCGCAGACGGCGTGCAGACCCTCCTTGGCGAAGAACAGGCGCATCGTGGAAAGGTCGTCGTCCTTGTTCTCCGGCGGGCCGATCATGATATTCACGGGTCTGCGCTCTCTGAGGCGCAGCACGGCGATGGTCGTGTCGTCATGCAGCTCGTCGAGATCGAGCGCCTGGACGGTGCTGAGCATGCGCGCGGCGATGCGCTGGGCGGAGACGTTCTCCGTCCAGTTGCGTGCGAGGAAGTCCTCCATCTCGGCGCGGGGCCAGCCGTCATAGGTCGTGACGCCGCGTCCGGCCTCGGCCACACCGTCGCTGAAGAGGATCAGGCAGTCGCCGGGGGAAAAATGGAAGGTGCTCTCATGCAGCTCCTTGTCCTGCACGAAGTGGACGGAATAGGAATATTTCTGCGTCTTGCCGCTCTTGAGGAAGACGGCGGGCGGATTGTCATACTGCACGAGGCGCACATTGCGCCCCTCGGCGGTGACGATGGTGAAGGTGGCGTAGGCCAGATGGCGCACGCTGCAGATCGGGAGCGTCGCCGCCACGGTGGAGACGGCCTCCTCAAGCGGCACATTGCCGTGCAGCATGGTGGAGAGCATCGTGCTCGTGAGCGTGGAGAGAATGTTCGCCTTCACGCCGGAGCCGAGGCCGTCGGAGAGGATGATCGTGGCGCCGTTGCGGTCCTTGTCATAGACGCACTGGTCGCCGCAGATGCTCTCGCTGTTTTTCATCTTGCTGACGACGCCGATCTCCCAGACGAGGTTGCGGTCGAGCCGCGCGGATTTAGCCATCGTCTTCCTCCTCGTCTTCCTCCTCGTCCTCATCGAGCAGGATCGCCTGCTTCAGATCGTGCACGGCGACCTTCGTCTCGGCCGCGGTCTCGCCGAGGAGGCTCGCGATCTGGTGGACGATGCGCAGCTGGTTTTCCATGATGTCATCGGCGATCTCGGCGGCGTGCAGCTTCGTCTTCTGCACCTGCTCGCGGCGCTGGCGCGAGAGCGTCACGTCGCGCATGATGCAGGTATAGACCGTGCGGTCCGGGTCGCAGACGAAGACGCGCTCAAGATAGACGTTGTATTCCGCGAGATAGACGCGGTCGGTATACTGGTTTTCGTCCATGCCCATGAGCTTGACAAAGTCATATTCATCCATGATGCGGCTGACCGGATAGCCCACGATGTCCGCCGTGTCCTTGATGCCGAAGATGCGGCAGGCGGCGCGGTTGAGCTGGCGCACCTTGAGATCGCGGTCGACCGAGATGATGCCCTCGGGCGCGACGTTGATGATCATCTCCGAATATATCTCCGCCTTGCGGATCATATACGGCACGCACATTGTGACCTCGGCGCGGCCGGCATACTGGGCGATGGCCATCTCGCGGCAGGTGGGATAGCCGCAGAGACCGCAGTCGAGCTGGTCGGCCTTGGTGAACTTGCCCATGTTGCGCATGATACCGGTGATGATGCCCTCGGCGGGCACCTCCTGCGGGCGGATGCGGTGATCCTCGAGCGCACGGTGCATGCCGATCTGCTCGGGAATGTCATAATCCCCGCCGTCATAGACCGACTGGGTCTCCACCATGCGGCGCGCCTCGAGCAGGTTCATCTGCTTGTGCGTGAAGACCATGCCGCCGATGCAGTTGCCGTGGCAGGCGGCCATCTCGATGAAGCAGCCGCGCAGGCCGCCGGAGACGACGCTCTTGAGCACCTTGATGCAGTCGTTCAATCCGTCGACGAAGAGATAGTCCAGCCCGATGAGGCGGGTCATGGCCTCCATCGTGCCGCCGGTGACGACGTAGGCATGCGAGGCCTTCGGCTCATCGGCGGGCAGATCGCGCTCAATCTGCACCTTCTTCTCGTGCATCCAGATCTCAAACTCCGTGAGCGTGATGGCGTAGTCCGCGCCGACGCTCTCGAAGCTCTTGGTCTCCTCCTTGCGGGAGACGCAGGGTCCGATATAGACCACCGACGCGCCCGGACAGCGCTGGCGCAGAATCTGCGCGTGCGCCTGCGCGGGCGAGACGACCGGCGCGAGATACGGCAGCGCCTCGGGGAAGTGCTTTTCGCAGTAGAGCACAATCGTCGGGCAGCCGGAGGTGATGATCGGCGCGTCCTCGGCGCGGCTCGCGAGCACCTCGAGCTGGCGCTGCACGAGCTGGGCGCCCTCGGCGGTCTCATACGCCTCGGCGAAGCCCATGTCCTTGAGCGCCTGGCGCAGGCCCTGAAAGCCGTTTAAGCCGAAATAGGGCAGATAGGTGCTGTCCACGCTCGCGATGACGGGCTTGCCGCTCTCGATCAGGCGCTGGATCGCCGGCACCTGACTGATGTCCTCCTTGGCATGGCGCGGGCAGACCGCGACGCACTTGCCGCAGAGAATGCAGTCGCTCGAGACGATCTGCGGCATACCCTTGAACACGCGAACCGACTTGACCGGACAGTTGCGGACGCATTTGTAGCAGTTGATGCATTTATCGGGGCTGAAGCGTAAAACATCCATGGGAATCTTCCTCTTTTCTCCGGGGATGGTGAATCAGTTTATTTTAGCACAGCGGGGGAAAGTTTACAATGAAGAAAAGCCTATGTTACAATTTAGGCAATATGGGAAAAGCGCGGAACGATGATCGTTCCGCGCTTTGATTTTGGTTTGGTTTACGGTCTTCCCATGCCGCCCTGGCCGCCGGGTCTTCCGCCGCCCATCTGGCCGGGCTGGCCGCCCATTTGACCCATCTGTCCGGGCTGGCCGCCCATGCCCATGCCGCCGCCGTAAACGGCGCTGGTCATCTCAACGGTCTGGGTGCTGGAGCCTGCGGTGACGGTGTAGGCGCCGCCCTGCTGCACATCGGGCGTGCTGATGACGACGCATTCATACGCCTTGTCGGCCTGCCAGGTGAGGAGCACGTTGCCGCTCGCGTCGGCGAGCTGGATGGTGCTGCCCGCCGCCTGCGCGCCGGTGGAGACGAGCATGACGCCCTGCCCCTCGGCGGAGGTGAAGTTCTCGGCCATGCCGGACGCGCCCGCGGCGACGATGGTGCCGCCCGTGATCGTGGCGCTGATGCCGTAATCGAGCGCGCCGTTGCCGCTGTTCGTCGGCCCGGAGACGAAGACCTGCCCGCCCGTCATCGTGATCGTGCCGTTGGAATCGATGCCGTCGCCGCCGGCATTGATATAGAGCGTGCCGCCCTCGATCAGAATCTCGGCGCTCTCGTCGCTGTCGAAGGGATTGCCGCCGAAGAAGCCGCCGCCTCCGCTCGCGTCATTGCCGCCGGCGACGTTGAGACCGTCGTCGGAGGACACGAGAGAGATCGCGCCGCCGGAGATGGTGACGGTCTGCCCCTCGATGCCCTCATAGCTCGCGGGGATGGTGATGGTGCCTGCGGAGATCACGGTGTTCTCGTCCGCGTGGATGCCGTCGTCGCCGGAGGAGAGCGTGACTTCGCCGCCCGAGACGGTAACGTTCGCGTTGGAGTGGAGCGCATCGTCCGCGCTGTCGACGGTGATGGTGCCGCCGGTGACGGTGAGATCGCCCCCGGCCTTGAGCCCCTTGGCGCTGGCGCTGTCGGTGTTCGCGGTCTGGCCGTTCCAGCCGAAGCCTGCTTCCGTGTGCGTCACGGAGGCGCTGCCGCCGCCCGCGGTCACATCGAACACGCCGTCCGACACGGTAAGCGAGCCGCTCGCGCTCACGCCGTCGCCCGCGGCGGTGATCGCATAGCTGCCGCCCGAGACGGTGAGATTGCCGAGCGAGGCGTCGTCACTGTTCTCGCAGTGGACGCCGTCCTTGCCGGCATCGATGGTGAAGCTGCCGCTCTCAAAAAGCGCGTTGTCCTTCGCGGTCACGCCGTGGGAGGCCGCGGTGATCGTATAAGCGCCGCCCTCGACGGTGAGATCGTCCTTTGCGACGATGCCGTGCCCTGCGGGAGACGAGACCGTCAGGCTGCCGGAGCCGGAGAGCGTGAGATCCTTTCTGGCGTAGATGACGCCGTCGATGTTTTTCTCGTCGATGGCGGTGAAGCCGCCGCCGTTTGCGAGGGTGTTCCCGCTGCCGGCGGCGAGGGTGATCACAGCGTCGTCGCAGCTCGCGATATAGATCGCGGCGGAGGCGCCGCTCGTGATGCTGGCGTTGTTCAGCACCAGCTCCACGTCGTCCTCCTCCCCGGCGTCAACGATGACCATGCCGTCATCGAGCGTGCCGGTGAGCTCATACGTTCCGGCGCCAGTGATTGTGATCGTGCCGCCGTCAATATTGACGCTGGCGCTGCCGCAGCTCGCCGTGCTGCCGGAGAGCGTGATCACATTCTCCGCGCCGGAGGAGGCGGCCTTTGTATCGGTGGTTTCCGCGTTCTTCTGCGCGGAGCACCCTGCCAGAAGCAGGGCGCCCGCCATGATGGATGCAAATACTGTTTTTCTTTTCATATAAGAAGCTCCTGACTGCATTACAGCTCATTCGAGGTCGTCTCCTGCTTGGAGACCGTGATCTCGAGATTGCCGTTGCGGGTGCGCAGCGCGTCGATGAGCGGCTTTTCCGCCGCAGCCTCGCGGAGCGTAATGTCGTAGGTCAGCCGGAAGAGGCTGCCCATATTCGTGGTCTTGACCTGACTGAGCTCCCACTCGCGGACGTACTGGGGAAAGACGTCCTCGAACACGTTCGTGTAGTCCAGATCCTCGGGGATCGTGACGCGGAGAGTCTTATAGAGAGAGGCGTTTTTCTTCGTGCCGAAGTCAAGCGTGTTGTAGATCAGCAACACGGCGCACATGACGACGGTGAAAAGCGCCCCGTAGCCGAGATAGCCCATGCCGGCGATCAGGCCCGCGCCCATGGCGAGGAAGATGATGCCGATCTCCTTTGCCGTGCCGGGCACGGAGCGGAAGCGGACGAGCCCGAACACGCCCGCCACGGCGACGCCGGCGCCGATGTTGCCGTTGACCATCATGATCACGACGCAGACGACCGCCGGCAGCATCGCCACGGTGGCGACGAAGCTCTTGGTATAGCGGGAGCGGAACATATACGCCGCTGCGAGCAGCAGCCCGAGCACGAGCGCGCAGGCCACGCACAGCAGGAACGTGCCCGGCTCGATAACCGTGGCCGTGGTGTCAAAAATCGAATTAAGCATATTTTCTTTCTCCTTCCTTCTGACGCTGCTGTTCCGGGAAGATCAGCGTCTGATACGCTGTTCCGTACTTGGAAAACGAGGTTTTGTAGATCTGGTGCTCGGTGAGAAAGCGCGTCATCCACAGCGGAATGCCGCCGGAGGTCTTGAGCTCCACGAGCGTGAGCCCCTTCGGCAGGAGCGGCGCGCCCCAGGCGGGCTCGGTGAGCGTGAGATGCTCCTCGCGGCAGAGGATGTTTTCATCGAACGTCACGCGAAAATCGCCCCCGTCGCGCATGAAGAACGCCTCGCGCTCATAGCTGAGAAAGACGACGGGTTTGAGGTCTTCATAGTACCCGCGCACATAGTCGATCTCCGCCGTGATCTGGCTCGGCTCTCTGGCCTCGCCGCCCCGCATCCACGCGGCGGCCTCGTCCTGCGGCAGGGACACGCGGCGCTTATACACCACGTCCTGATACTTTTTCTTCAGCTCCACGAACACAGGGCTCTGCTCCGACGCGGTGCCGTAGCTGCGCACACGCAGCTTCTCCTTGTACGCGGGCTTTTCCAGACTCCGGCGAATCAGCCGGTAGGAATCCGTGTCGTAATAGAGGTTGCAGATCGTCGTGCGTCCGTAGCGGTCGAGCGCCATGTACGGCGCCATGACCTGCAAAAGCGAGCGCTTCTGCTCTCTCGTGAGCATATATTTCATTTCATAGCGCTGAAAGATCGCCTGATAAGCCATTTCCAATCACTCCTTCGCGGTTTCTGGGGTCAGTATAAGCGGGCAAACATAAATGAAACTTAAAGAAAGCAAAAGTGCAATTTTCCTCGCTGGCCATTTTTTGGAGCCTAGAGATATGGAAATCATTGTAAATCAAACATTTTTGATTTGCAAGAACGAATGGAGAAAATGTACACCATATCGCGCAATTTCATATGGTTTGTAACCTTTTTCTATTTTTTGTGAGCGTTTCTTGGTGATATTGCTGCCCCAAAAAGGCAGCTCTGATTACGCGTTTTCCTCCATGATGCGCGCCCAGCGCTCAAACGTCTGGTGACTGACGCCGAGACGCTTCGACGCCGCGCGGATGGAGATCTCCCCTGCCTGCCACATGCTGTACACCTCCGCAAAACCCTCTGCAACCGGGAGACATGGTCGCCCGAAGCGCACGCCGCGCGCCTTGGCCGCAGCAATGCCCTCCGCCTGACGCTGGCGGATGAATTCGCGCCCTGTCTGGGCGACATAGCTCAAAAGCTGCAGAAAGATATCTGCAATCAGTGTGCCGGTCAGGTCCTTGTGTGCGCGCGTATCGAGCAGCGGCATGTCCAGCACCACAATATCTGCGTGCTTTTCCTTGGTGATCAGCCGCCATTGCTCCAAAATCTCGTTATAGTTGCGGCCAAGCCGGTCAATGCTTTTGACGATGAGCGCGTCATTTGGTTTCAGCAGGCGCAAAAGCCGCCGATACTGCGGCCGGTCGAAATCCTTGCCGGATTGCTTGTCTATATAAATCCGATTCGGAGGGATTCCGCACGCCTGCAGAGCAACCATCTGGCGGTCTGTGTTCTGCTCTTTGGTGGATACTCGGATGTAGCCATAGTCCATTTTGGAGCCTCCTTTACATAAAAGTATCAGTTAGGAGTTAGAAGTTAGGAGTTAGGAGTTGATGGAGCCGCTTCGCGGCAGATTGAAATCATTGGCGACGCCAATACCTTCATTCCTAACTCCTAACTCCTCACTCCTCACTCCTCACTCGACATTTGCCGCAGTCCATGATAAAATTGCAACATCAAAAATTCGGAGGTCTCTATGGATTCAAAGCGTCTCTCCCACATCGTCTCTCCCCTGCTGGACTGGTTCGCCGTCTCCGCGCGGGAGCTGCCGTGGCGGCGTGATCGGGAGCCGTATCACGTCTGGCTCTCGGAGATCATGCTGCAGCAGACGCGCGTGGAGGCCGTGAAGGGGTACTATGCCCGGTTTCTGCAGGCGGCGCCGGACGTCTTCGCCCTTGCGGCGCTGCCGGAGGACGCGCTTTTGAAGCTCTGGGAGGGGCTCGGGTACTATAATCGCGCGCGCAATCTGCAAAAATGCGCGAAGGTGCTCGCGGAGTGCGGCGGGCGCTTTCCCGAGACGAAGGAGGGCCTGCTCGCCCTGCCCGGCGTCGGGGATTATACCGCCGGGGCCATCGCCTCGATCTGCTTTGAGCAGCCCTGCGCCGCCGTGGACGGGAACGTGCTGCGCGTGTGCACGCGCGTGCTCGAGGATTTCACGCCGATTGACGACGCCGCATTTAAGAAGAAGCTTGCCGAAGCGCTCGGCGGCGTCTATCCCGCAGGCCGCTGCGGCGACTTCACGCAGGCGCTCATGGAGCTCGGCGCGACGGTCTGCGTGCCGAACGGCGAGCCGAAGTGCGAGGTCTGCCCCGTCGCGGCGCAGTGTCTCGCAAGAGAACACGGCACTGCCGGAACGCTCCCCGTGAAGAGACCGAAGAAGGCGCGGCGCGAGGAGGAGCGGACAGTCTTCCGCCTGCGCTGCGGAGACCACACCGCGGTGCAAAAGCGCCCCGCGAAGGGGCTGCTCGCCGGGCTCTGGGAGCTGCCGAACACGGCAGGCCTGCTCGACGAGGCGGCAGCGGGCAAATACCTCTCCGGGGTCGGGCTCGGCGATATCCGTCTGCGCGCGGCGCGCGACGGCGAGCATATCTTCACGCACATCCGCTGGGCCCTGCGGTGCTACACCGTGGAGTGCGAAAAAATGCCCGAGACCTTCACATGGGTCTCGGACGGGCAGCTGAAAGGCGAGATCGGCCTCCCGACGGCGTTCCGGCAGTTTATTGAGATATAGCCTCGCAGAGTTCGTGCGAAGCACGAATCAAATCAAATCCGATTTTTCAGCGACATGTGCGGTGAAAAATCTCCCTCGGGCGAGCGCGACGCTC
The DNA here is from genome assembly GCA_045112425.1 of Oscillospiraceae bacterium. Lineage (GTDB taxonomy): Bacteria > Bacillota > Clostridia > Oscillospirales > Oscillospiraceae > CAG-103. Next base: position 19,281 of record JBGUHV010000185.1, on the reverse strand, counting down.
GCCCCTCGCTTCGACCAAGCGGGGCATAGCCCCGCGCGATAAAAGCGAGTATCTCAAAGCCCGATGCAAATGCATCGGGCTTTGAAAGCACAAACCCCCGAAAGCATCCTTCGGGGGTTCGTGCATTTGGAGATGAAATGGGGGGGGGAGAGAAAGAGAGAAAAGAGAGAGGTGAAAGGAGTCTTTATTCCACAGCGTCCACGACCGCGAGGATTGCGGCGTCGACCACGGAGAGATCGAACTGGACGGAGTACGACGCGTCGTCGGACGTCCAGATCGCGCCGGAGAACGCTTCGTTCTCGCCGCGCATGACGATGTTCACGCCGTTGTAGTCCACGGTGGACACGGTCGGATATTCGTTATAATCGCCGGAGATATCGTCGACACCGGCGGCCTTGCGGAGCACGATGCGGTTCCCGTCGGAGTCCGCATCATAGTAGGTGATCTGAATGAGCGAGTTGTTCATGACCTGAATCGACTCGATCGGGCAGCCCTCGATCGTCTCGGGGGCGGTCATGTCAAAGCCCGCCGCCGCGCAGGCCTCCTCGAGCGTATCATACGTCACAAACGGATTGGCCATGCCGAGATCGGCGGAGCCCTCCTCGACGGGCGCCTTGCCGCCGTCGCAGGCGGCGAGGGAAAACAGGCACAGCGCGCAGAGCGCAATCACAAGGATCTTCTTCATCGTTTTGTCCTCCAATTTGTCTTACGCCTTCTATGACTCCGGTTTTTCCAAAAAGTTCTCGCATTCACAAATTCTTTACAAAAAAATCCGCAGGGCGGAAGCCCTGAGGAGTACAGTTTGTCAAAAAAGCCTCGCGGAGTTCGCGGCTCTTAAAGCCGCGAATGCAATTCAATCGATTTTTCGGCGACATGTGCGGCGGAAAAACTCCCTAAGGCGAAGCGTCACGCGAGCCCTCGCGCCGGCCAACCGAGCGAAGCGAGGGCGATGGAGCACGAGCATCTAAACGGAAAGGCCGCCTTTGGGCGGCCTTTCCGTTTATTCCAGCGGTTCCCCGCAGTGCGGGCAGACCTTTTCTCCGTCGCCGAGGCGGCCTAAGTGCTTGCCGCACTTCGGGCAGCGCCAGAGGCGGCTCCAGAGCACGGCGAAGACCGCGAGCGAGAAGAGCATGGCGACCCACGCGACAATGCGCAGAACCCCGTGCAGGAGATTGGCAAGGATCAGCAGCACAAAGGTGACGACAATCACGCCGGTGAGAATCTGTTTGTTTTTTTGCATCTCTTTATCCCTCCATTGGTACGGCTTTCATCTGTTCGCCCGTGGGCACGGCCTCGGCGCTTCCGGCGGAGAGGTCGCGAAGCTGGGCGGAAAAGTCCTCCACGGCTTCCTCCGGGAGAAGAATGTGCATCGTGATGTCCGCGCCGTAGTCGAGGCCGTCCACCGCGCCGTTTAAGGCGGCGACGGCGGTTTTGACGCGCTCAAAGAGCCCGTAGGCGCACGTCACGTCGACCGTGACCCATCTTCTCACGGCGGAGACGCCCGCAGCGGTGAGCGCGTCCTTTGCGCTCTTGGTATAGGCGCGCAGGAGTCCGCCCGTGCCGAGCAGGACGCCGCCGAAATAGCGCGTGACGACACAGACGACGTTCGTGACGTTCTCGCGCTTGAACACCTCGAGCATCGGGATGCCGGCGCTGCCCTGCGGCTCGCCGTCGTCGCTGTAGCGCTCGGGGCCGTCCTGAATGCGGTAGCACCAGCAGTTGTGCCGCGCGTCGTGATATTGCTTTTTCATCGCGGTGATAAACTCGCGCGCCTCGTCCTCGGTTTCAACGCAGCGCACATGGCCGAGAAACGTGGAGCGCTTTTCCGTCAGCTCCGCCTCCCCGGGCAAAGTGGGAATATAATATGGGTCGATGGGGATCACCTCGTTTGAGTGTGGAGTGTGGAAGGTGGAGTGTGGAGTTTAAAAGGTCTGCCAAAGCGAACAAAATAAAATCAAATCATCGCCGTCAGGCGATACCAACAAACTCCACACTCCAAACTCCTAACTCCACACTATGATCTTTCTTCCGGCAGGATCGAGTAATACCAGACTTCCTTCTCCTCACCGATCTGCTCGAAGTACTCATTGTCCGCGAAGCGGAAGGTGAAGCCGAGCTTGTGGATGACGCGGCGGGAGTTATGGTTTTCGGCAAAGTGCGCCGCCCAGAGCTCCGTCGCGCCGAGGTCGAAGCCGGTTTTTATCATGGCGGCGGCAGCCTCCGGGATGTACCCGTTGCCCCAGTGGGGCTCGCCGAGCCAGTAGCCGAGCTCCATGTGGCCGATGGCCTCCGGGCGTCCGCAGGGGTGATAGCCGATGCTGCCGATGGGCTCGTCCTCACCCTTTAAGGTGACGGCGTACTGCATCGCGGCGGAGAGGACGGTGCGGATGATCTCGCGGCTCTCGTCCTCGCTCTCGTGCGGCTTCCAGCCGCACATGAGTCCGATGCGGGGGTCGCTCGCATAGCGAAAGCAGGCGGTGGCGTCCTCCTCGCGCCAGGGGCGGAGGATCAGCCGCTCGGTCTCAAGAATCGTCGGAAACCGCATACGGGCTCACCCTCCCCCAGTGCTCGGGCTTGATGACGGCCTCGATCTCCACGCAGTCCTCGAGATACTCCGTGCGCAGGACGGCGCATTCGCGGTGCAGGAGCTCCGTCAGCGCGCCCTCGGTATAGGGAATGTGCAGCACGGCGCGGCGGTTCTGCCGCGCGAGCGTTTTGGAGATCATATCGAGCAGATTCTGCGTGCCCTCGCCCGTGCGGGCGGAGATGCAGGCGATGTTCTCCCCGTGCGGGAGGATGCCGAGATAGGCGTCGCATTTATTGAACACGCGGATGCACGGCGTCTGCGCCGCGCCGAGCTGATCGATCAGCCGGTCGACAACCTCGACCTGCGTCTCCCACTCGGGGTTCGAGAGGTCGATGACGTGCAGCAGCACGTCGGCATAGCTCAGCTCCTCCAGCGTGGCCTTGAAGGCCTCCACCAGATGGTGCGGCAGCTTGCGGATGAAGCCGACGGTGTCGGAGAGCAGCACCTCCTGCGCCTCGTCCACCTTCAGGCGGCGGGTCGTGGTGTCGAGCGTGTCGAACAGGCGGTCGTTCGCGGGGATGTCCGCGTCCGTGAGGCGGTTTAGGAGCGTGGATTTGCCGGCGTTCGTGTAGCCCACGAGGGCGACGACGGGCATGGCGTTTTTCTCGCGGCGGCGGCGCTGCGTCCGGCGCACCTTGCGCACGGCCTCGAGCTCCTCCTCGAGCTTCTGGATCTTGCGGCGGATGTGGCGGCGGTCGGTCTCGAGCTGCGTCTCGCCCGGGCCGCGCGTGCCGATCGGGCTCGAGCCGCCGGAGGCGGTCTGGCGCACGAGGTGCGTCCACATGCCGGTCAGGCGCGGGAGCAGATAGTGATACTGCGCGAGCTCCACCTGCAGCTGGCCCTCCTTCGTCTGGGCGCGCTGGGCGAAGATATCGAGAATGAGCCCCGAGCGGTCGAGCACGCGCACGCCGAGCTCCTCCGAGAGCACGCGCATCTGCGAGGGCGAGAGCTCGTTGTCAAACACGGCGAGATCGCACTCATTGGCCTCGATGCATTCCTTTAACTCCGCCACCTTGCCCTCGCCGAGGAAGGTGCGCGGATCGGGCGACTGCTTGTTCTGCAGCACGGACACGACGGCCTCCCCGCCGGCAGTCTCCACGAGCGCAGCCAGCTCCGCCATGGAGATCTCCGTGGAGCGCACGCGCTCGTCCATATTCGCCGCGGCCAGCCCTGCCAGCGCGGCGCGTTCTTTCTTTTCTGCGGTGTTCTGCATGAAATCCCTCAAACTGTTGGTATTTAAAGCTCAGTATACCACAGCTGCGCGCATTTGAAAAGGCGCGGAAATTCCCGCTTGCAAAAGCGGGGCAAGTATGTTATGTTCAATGCAGACCGCCGAGCGGTCGAGAATACGTATGGAGGTAAGATTCATGAAGTATGTATGCACCGTCTGCGGCTGGGTCTACGATGAGGACGAGGCCGGCACGAAGTGGGAAGATCTGCCCGAGGATTTTGTCTGCGAGCTCTGCGGCGTGGGCAAGGATATGTTCGAGGCCGAGTAAAACTCTCAAATATAAAGGAAGCACTGCTTTGGCAGTGCTTCCTTTATATTTGAATACTCGCTTTTATCGCGCGGGGACTTAGGCCCCGCTTGGTCGAAGCGAGGGGCGAGCGTCGCGACAAGTTCCATATCCCTTGCTTCCGCGTGTTACGCGAAAGCAAGCTCATTCCACTGCCGCTCCTTTCAAAATCAAACAAAGCAGCCGCTTTGATTTTGTGAGGAAGAGCGGGGCGCGGATACAGAGCCGCCGCGCTTTTGCGCGGCTGCGGCGTGGAGCAAGCCCGGTCTGACGATATGTCGCTGAAAAATCGAATTTCAAATTAATTCGCGCATTGCGCGAACTCTGCGAGGCGCACGACGCAAAAGAATTCAATCATTTTTCGCCTGGAACTTGTTTCGGGCTGAAAAATACCGCTCACGGAAATACCCCCGCTCCTATCGCAAATCGCATTTGCGAACGAGCGGGGGTATTGCAGCGCATCCCCTCAAAACGGATGCCTGCATCCGTTTTGAATCAATAGGCCACGCCCCAGTAGATCATGTGCTTGGCGCTCTTGCCGCAGCAGGCGCATTTCTCGCCGAGGTTCTCCTGCTCGAAGGGGATGCAGCGACTGGACATGCCGGCCTTCTCCTTCATATCGAGCTCGCACTGGAGGTCGCCGCACCACATGGTCTTGATGAAGCCGCCGTGCTCTTCCTGCAGCGCCTTCGCCTCCTCGAGCGACTGCGCGGCGAAGATGTGACTGTCGAGATTGGCCTTCGCCTTGTCGAACAGGCCCTGCTGCACCGCCTCGAGCAGCGTGGGGATCTCATGCTCGAGCGCGTCGAGCGAGACGGTGACCTTCTCGCCGTTGTCGCGCCGGGCGGCGACGCACTGGTTCTGCTCCATGTCGCGCGGGCCGATCTCGATGCGCAGCGGCACGCCCTTCATCTCCCAGTTGGCAAACTTCCAGCCGGGGCTGTTGTCACTGAAATCGCCCCTGACGCGGACGCCGAGCGCCTTGAGCTTGGCGACGATCTCCTCCGCCTTCTCGGTGACGCCGGGCTTGTGCGCGGCGATGGGCAGGACGATGACCTGAATGGGCGCGATGTGCGGCGGCAGAACGAGACCGTTATTGTCGCCGTGGGTCATGATGAGGCCGCCGATCACGCGCGTGGACATGCCCCAGCTCGTCTCGTGCGGGGCGACGAGCTTGTTCTCCTTATCGGTATAGGCAATGTCGAACGCCTTGGCGAAGCCGTCGCCGAAGTAGTGGCTGGTGCCGCTCTGGAGCGCCTTGTGGTCGTGCATCATGCACTCGACGGTATAGGTGTTCACGGCGCCGGCGAACTTTTCCTTCTCGGTCTTGTTGCCGCGGATGACGGGCATGGCGAGCTCCTGCTCGAGCGTCTCGGCATAGATCTCGAGCATCTGCAGGGTCTCTTTTCTCGCTTCCTCCTCGGTGGCGTGGAGGGTGTGGCCCTCCTGCCAGAGGAACTCGCGGCCGCGCAGGAAGGGGCGGGTCGTCTTCTCCCAGCGCATGACGCTGCACCACTGATTATACAGGCATGGCAGATCGCGCCAGCTGTGCACGATGTGGCTCCAGTGCTCGCAGAAGAGCGTTTCGCTCGTGGGGCGCACGCAGAGCTTCTCCGGCAGCTCCTCGCTGCCGCCCATGGTGACCCACGCGCACTCGGGCGCAAAGCCCTCGACGTGGTCCTTCTCCTTCTGCAGCAGGCTCTCTGGGATCAGCATCGGCATGGAGACATTCTCATGCCCGGTGGCCTTGAACTTGCCGTCGAGAATCTTCTGGATGTTCTCCCAGATCGCATAGCCGTAGGGGCGCATGATGAACAGACCCTTCACGCCGGAATAGTCGACGAGCTCGGCCTTGGTGCACACGTCGGTGAACCACTGGGCGAAGTCCACCTCCATATCGGTGATCTGCTCCACCTTTTTCTCTTTTGCCATATTCGGAATCTCCTTTGCGGATCAAATTTGCGATAACTGGTTTATTTTAAGCAATCCGCCGGGCAATGTCAAGCGTTCCGCACGGACGCGCCGGAAAAAGAAACAAATTTTCATTTTTTCGACATATTTTTTCACTTTTGGACTTGACCCAAGCCCGTTCGTGCCATATAATAGCCCATGAACCTGTATCATTGCACTTCATTGGAGGTGACACCTATCAATCGTCAGACTTACATGGCGGAGGTCGAAAACCTGCTGGGTCTCATCACGGACGAGGCGACCCGCACCAAGCTGCTTGCGCAGATGGAGCAGATGTTCGACGCCGCAGAGGATGAAGGGAAGCTGATCGAGCAGATCGGCAGTCCCACAAAGGTCGCCGTGGCGCTGATCCGCTATGCGGACAAGAAGCGCGCCGGGGAGAGCCCGAAGGCCGAGGCCGTGCCCGTGCCGGAGGCGCCGGTGACCGAGCTGATCTCCGAGGCGGAGGCCAACGCCGCCGCGCCCGAGGAGAGCAGCATGCCCGAGCTCGCCTATGCGCCCGAGGAGGCGGTCGAGGTCGTCGAAGCGCCGGAGTTTATCGAGGCGCCGGCGGTTGAGCTGCCCGAGGAGGACGCCGCCGTGCCGGAGCGTCTGGAGGATCTGATGGCGGAGAGCAGCGGCTTTGTGGCCGAGGAGCTTCTGTCGGAGGAGCCGGCAGCGGCTGCAGAACCCGCAGAGGCGTTCGTCGAGGCTGCCGGGGAGGCCTTTGAGGAGGCCGAGGCAGCGCAGCCCGCGATGGACGAGGCGCTCGTCAAGGCCGTCACCGCCGAGGCCGAGGAGGCCTTCGGCGATTATCCCGCGCAGGAGGAAGCCCCCGCGCAGGAGACCGCGGCGGAAAATGAGCTCGTGGAGGAGCTCTTCGGCCAGGGCGAGGAAGAAGCGCCTGCCGAGGAAGAGCCCGAGAAGGAATACGTCAAGATCGGCTGGAAGGCGTTTCTGTACTTCCTGATCCCCGGTCTGGTGCCGGGTCTGCCGGTGTTTCTGGTGCTGTTTGCGCTGAGCCTGGTGTTCCTCGCCGTCGGCGTGGCCGCCGTTGGCTTTGCGGTCGGCGTGTTCATGTCTGCCTTCGTCGGCTTCAACGTCGTGGCGGACATGCTGCTGCTGATCGGCGCCGGCGCATCGATCTTCGCAATCGCCATGGTGCTCATGTGGTTTGCCATCTGGTTCCTGACGCAGGTCTGCTTCGGCTGGGTCCGTCTGATCCGCCGCGGCGGAATTCGTTTCAGTCGTAAGGAGGTGCAGGCAGCATGAGAAAGGCATGGAAGATCATTCTGATTCTGGCCCTGTGCATTCTGATCCTGGGCGAAATCGTGCTGGGCGTCGGACTGCTCTCCGGCGGCAGCCCCGAGCGCGTCTTCGACAAGCTCGATGAGCACTACAACTTCAAGGATCTTGTGGAACTCTGGAACACCAAGATTGCCGACGGCGTGCCCGGCAAGCTCGTGAAGGATTATCTCTCCTTCGAGCTGCCGCAGTTTGACGTGGTGGAGCCCACGCCGGAGCCGACTCCGACCCCGACGCCCACTCCGAAGCCCACGCCCACGCCCGCTCCCACCGAGGAGCCGAGCGAGGCTCCCGTGCAGACGACAAATCCGTAAATTAAAAAAACGCATCGCAGTGTGAGCTGCGGTGCGTTTTTTGCAGTGTGGAGTTTGGAGAGTGGAGATGTAAGGCAGCTTTGCGCGATTGGAAGGCCCCCTCAGTCAGCCCTGCGGGCTGCCAGCTCCCCCCAGAGGGGGGCGCCGAGGGCTCTGCCGCATCTCCACTCTCAGCATTCCACTCTTACATCAGCTTTCGTCTCTTTTCCGTCTTTTGATTCACATTTTGTTCACCAACTGGCGGGGAAATTATTTTACAATCAATTCAGTAATCCATTATAAGGAGGAAATGATCATGGCCAATCCCATCAATATGGACAAAGCAAAAGAAGCGCTGAGCGGCTTTCAGGAGAAGGCGGAGGAGCTGCTGAAGGACGGCTCCAAGGTTGAGGAGATCCTCAAGAAGGCCGAAGAGGCGGTCAAGGACGTGCCCGGCGTCGGCACGGCGCTTGCGAAATTCCCGCTCATGCTCAACATGATCCGCAGCTACATCTCGAAGGACTACACCGAAGTCTCCGCGAAGGTGATCGTCACGATGCTGTGCGCGCTGCTGTATCTGCTCAGCGGCAAGGATCTGATTCCCGACAGCAAGCCTGTGATCGGCATGGTAGACGACATTGCCGTGATCACGGCGGCGTTCGTGCTCTGCGGCCCGGAGCTGGACGCGTATGCCAAGTGGAGAGAAGAAAAAGGACTCACCGAGGCGTAAAGGACAAATCCCCGGCGGACTTTCTGTCCGCCGGGGTTCTGTTTACTTCATATCACGATACAGGAACGTGACAATCTGGCCGCGGGTGCAGGGATCCTCGGGCTTGAACTGGGTTTTCGTCGCGCCGTTGGTCACGCCGTTCTGCACGGCCCAGAGCACGCCCTTGGTATAGTACTTCCCTGCCGCAATGTCGCTGAACGGGTTGTCCGCACCGACCTGCGGCTCGCCTGCGAGGCGATAGAGGAACGTGACGGTCTGACCGCGGGTGACGGTGTCATTCGGGGAGAACCTGCCCGCCGCGGTGCCGTTCGTGATGCCGACCTCCTCCGCCCAGATGACGGCTTTCAGAAAATAGGCGTTCGCCTTCACATCGCTGAAGGGGTTGGCGCCCTTCGGCTCGGGCGAGCCCATGGCGCGCCAGAGGAACGTGACCATCTGGGCGCGGGTGCAGTTTTCCTTCGGGGCAAAGGTCGTGGCGGTCTTGCCGTTGGTGATGCCCCGATTCACCGCCCAGACGACCGCATCGGCATAATAGTCCGTGGTCTTCACGTCCGTGAAGTCGCCCACAGTGGACACAGGCGTCGGCGTGGGCGTCGGCGTCGGTGTGGGATCCGGAACCGGATAGCCGTGGTACTTCGTCCAGTATGTCGTCTCCGCGCTGCTGGCGCGGCGGGCATAGTAGGCGGAGGAGCAGCGCTCATAGTACTGCGCCCACTTCCACGCCGCATCATACGCGCCGTCGGACGTGTTTTCGATCACCTTCAGCATGTCCCAAACATAGGACTCGTTGGTCTTCAGCTCATACTGGATGTAAGCCAGCTGACCCTCGAGGGAGCTGGCGCTGAGACCGAGACCGCCGCAATAATCGTACAGGCGTTCCTTGCGCTCGGAGCCCCACTGGCAGAGGCCAAAATATCCGCCGCTGGGATTGTATGCACCTGGGTTAAAGTCAGATTCCGCTTTGATGTTGGCAAGGATGCCGCAGGCAACCGCTTCGTTGCACCCCAACTCTCTGCGCAGGTATGTATAGATCGTCAGCTCGTTGGGCTCGGACGCCAGAGCGCCGAACGGCAGGAGCGTGAAGACCATGCACAGCGTCAGGATCCATCCGATCCATCGTTTCTGCATGCGTTACTCCTTTTCAGAATGGTTTGTTCATTCACCCTTTTTGAGTATAGTAACAGATATATTATACCATTTTGAAACCATTTTGCAACAAAAATTTTGTCGTTTGTATTCAGAATTAAAAAAACGCCCCGGATCTGCGATCCGGGGCGCCTGTTTCAGGGGCATTTTACGCCGCGTCGAGAAACACCGACGGGTGCTTTTTGTACGTTGCGAGGCTCACGCCGACGAGCGCAGCGGCGCAGGCAATCGCGCCGGGCACGGCGGCGCCGAGGCCGAAGGGCAGCCCCGCGAGCTTCCAGCCGACGCAGACGATAAAGCCCGCCGCCATGCCGGCGATAACGCCGGCGGACGTCGCCTTTCGCCAGTAGAGCGCGGCGAAGCACGGCAGGCCGCAGGCCGCGGCATAGAAGCTCCAGGAGAACATGAGAATGTCATAGGCATTCTGGATATAGAGCGCGATGACGAGCGCGCCGAGCGGCAGAATGATCGAGAAGATGCGCGAGAAGAGAATCTCCCGCTTCTCGGGCATGTCGGGATTGATGGTCTTGCCGATGTCGTGCACGCAGGTCTGCACCGAGACGAGGAGATAGCTGTCGGCGGTTGACATGATGACGGACAGCAATCCCGCGAGCGCGAGACCGGTGAGACCCATCGGGAGCACCCGGATTGCGAGCGACGGCACGACGGAGTCGGTGTTCGTGACGCCGTCGCCGAGCACCTGATGGCCGATGATGCCCATGAAGAAGACGAGGATGATCGTGAGACCATAGACCGTGGTGCCGAGGAACATGCCCTTTTTGGCGCTGGAGCGATCCTTCGCGGCGAAGGCGCGCTGCCACATCTCCGCGCCCGCCATGGTGAAGACGAGATAGGTGACGATATCGCCGAGAATACTGCCGTTGATGTAGGGCTTCACGAGCGCGGGGTCGAGGTTGGCCTTGAAGCTCGCCCAGCCGCCGACGCTCCTGAGCGACGAGACCGGGATGAGGATATAGACGAAGATCAGCAGCATGTAAAACTGAAACACGTCCGTATAGACCACGCCGAAGAGGCCGCTCGTGGCCGTATAGAGCATGAAGACGATGCAGGCGATGAGCGCGCCGAGCTCATAGGTGAGGCCGACGTCGCCGCCGAGCAGATTGATGATCGTGCCCGCCGCGCGCACCTGCGAGGCGACGGTGCCCATCATGGTGAAGGCAATGAGCGCGGCGAGGATGAGCTTGGCCGGCCTGCCGAAGCGGCGGTCGAACAGCTCGGGGATCGACGTGACGTTATGGCGGAAGCCCACGTCGGAAATCCTGCCCGAGATGCCGGAGAAGATGAACATGCCCAGCAGATACGGCAGCGCCGTCATGATCGCCATGAAGCCGCCGGAATAGGCCTTCCCCGCCCTGCCCATCAGGCCGCTTCCGCCGATGATCGTGGCGCAGACGGTGGCCATGAGCACAAGCGGGCCGAAGGAATGATCGGCCACATAATAGTCCTCTGTGTTCTGGATGCGGCGCACAAAATAGACGCCGATGGCAATCATGGCGATCAGATAGAGACCGACAATGATCAGATCCAACGTGGTGATTTCGCCCTGCAGCATGCTTCCTGCTCCTTTCGTTTCAATTCTTTTCCATTTTAACGTGTATATTGACTTTTGTCAACTTTTGATCGGAATCAAAACTTGTCGGAACATCCGGTTGACTTTCGATTTTGACAGAGTATAATCAGATTTGAGGAAACCTGAATGGATTCACAGGAGGCCCGAAATGGAAGCGAAGGAAACCGAATCGCAGCTGTCCATGCTGCGCTCACTCCCGCTGATGCACCGCCTGCTGCGGCTGATTTTCACGGGGGAACGGGAGCACTTCACCAAGACGCAGTTCTATATTCTCATCACGCTCTTTATCCGCCCTTCCCTGCCGATGACGCAGATCTGCGAGCACATCGGCGCGAGCAAGGAGCAGGCCACGCGCGCCGTCGCGCCGCTGGCGGACGAGGGGCTCGTGCAGCGCGAGGTATCGCCGCAGAACCGCACACGCGTCTTCGTCTCGCTCACGCCGGAGGGCCGCGCGCTGGTGCAGGAGCTGATCATGCGCTGCAGCGAAAAGCTGGAGGAGCGGATGGATGAGCGGCTCACGGCTGCAGAGCAGAAGGCGCTGCGCATGCATCTGGCGGAAAGCGCCGCGCTTTTGGAAAAGGTTGTTATTCATTGACGGAAATTCCCATTTTGAACAGAGAGAGCAAAAGCCGCAGAAGCCTTGATTTCCGCGGCTTTTCCGTTTTTATTGGCAAAAATAGTCAACCGGCTGTATTTTATTTTATGCCATTTTCGGACACATGGCAAAAAAGTTTCTTAAACCGTCGATTATATTCTTATCCGGCGCTATGAATTGCGAAATGCCATTTATAATTCTGGAAACGAGCAGTTAAGGTTTTTAAGGAGTTTGATGGTCAATGAAACCGAGAGTCCAGCCTTACGGCACCAAAAACATCAGCGGGGCCAACATTGAGCGGCTTCGCAAGTCGAGGGGCATGCGGCAGTTTGAACTGGTCCAGCAGATGCAGCTGCGCGGGGTCGATATCAACCCCAGCAGCCTGTCCAAGCTGGAGGGTCAGGTCCGGATCGCGAGCGACCGGGAGCTGTATGCCATCGCCCAGATCTTCTCAGTTCCGATGGAGGAGCTCGTCCATCCGAAGGACGAGCCGTCCGAATAAGAAGCTGAGAGCAGAAAAGAACCGCACCGCAGACGATTGTCTCTGCAGTGCGGTTTCTTTTTATTCCGTGTTATTTCAGCGCCTTTTTCAGCGCCTCAACTCTTCTCTCCACCGCCGCTCTTGTGATTGGGGCGCCGGTGACGAACTCGAAGCCGTGTGGCGTGCCGTGCGTCTCGTGAACCTCGACCGGAACGCCCGCCTCCTCGAGGCGGCGGCCGTAGGCGAGGCCCTCGTCGCGCAGGGAGTCGAACTCCGCGACCTCCAGATAGGCCGGGGGCAGGCCCTCGAGGCTCGGCGCCTCGAGCGGTGAGGCATATTCCACATGCTCCGCCGGGAGCTCCGGGAGATAATACGCCCACATCTTCACCGAGTTGCGCGCGTTCCAGACGGGCGTGTCCGGAAAGCGCTTCGTGCTCTCGGTCTGCATGCGCCGGTCAGTGACGGGATAGATCAGCATCTGGAAGCACGGCAGCTTCTCGCCCCGGTCGCGCGCCATGAGCGTGACGGCGGCGGTGAGGTCGCCGCCGGCGCTGTCACCCCCGACGGCGATACGCTCGGGGTCAATCTGCAGCACGCGGGCGTTCTGCAGCAGCCAGCGGTAGACCGCGAAGCAGTCCTCCGCCGCGGCGGGATAGGGATGCTTCGGCGCGAGGCGGTAGTCCGGGAAGACGACCGCACAGCCGACGCGCGCGGCATATTCCTTCGCGAGCGTATAGTGATAGGGCGCCGCGGCGAAGATGAAGCCGCCGCCATGGATGTCCATCAGGCACGGCAGCACGCCGGAGACGCCGCGCGGGCGGATGATCAGCGTGGGAATCCGGTTGCCGTCCGGCCCGACGACGAGCACGCGCTGCACCTCGGTCTGTTCATCGGCGCGGCAGGGCATCGCGCGCAGCATCATCTGCGACGGCGCCGCCATCCACCTCTGCAGCGGCAGATGCAGATGGGCAATGGATCGAAACTGCTTGTCGAGCGGGTATTTCATCAACATTCCTCCCGGTTACTTCTGCAGCGCCAGAAGCTGCTCGACGATGGCCGCAGCAGGGCTGCCGCTCTCGCGCAGCGCTTCGTAGATCGGAGCGCAGGCGTCGCGGAAGGGCTCGAGCTTCAAATCGCTCACGAGCTTGGCGTCGTGCTCATCGCGCGCCTCGGCGCGCCCCTCGTCCTCATAGCCGAGGCGATAGGCCTTGTAGTATTCGCTGAGCTCATAGCACTTGCTGCGCAGCGCCTCCTGCTGCGCCTCGCTCAAACGCGCGAGCGCGGCATTGGAGATAACCACCACGCGCGGCGCGCGCACATGGTCGTCATACATCAGAAAGCCGAGATCGCCCTTGAGGTCGAACATGGCGAGCGGATTGTCCTCCGCGCCGTCGATTGCGCCCTCCGCGAGCGCGGCGGGGATTGCGTCATACTCCATCGGCACGCACTCGGCGCCGAGCGTCTCGAGCAGGGGCTGCACGAGCTCCGGCTTCGCCGTGCCGATGCGCAGGCCCTGCAGATCCGCAGGCTTCGTGATTTTCTTCTCCGCGGTGTAGAAGCAGCGGGCGCCGGCGTCGAGCCAGGCGATGCCCACAAAGCCCTCGTCCGCCGTGAGGTCATAGAGCGCGTGCGTCACGTCGCTGTCCATCGCCTGCCAGTAGTCATTGCGCGTGAGGAAGAGCCAGGGCATGGAATAGGCCTTCCACTCCTCGCGCAGGGCGCACATCGTCTCATAGGAGAGGACGGTCATATCGAGCGTGCCCTCGCGCACGGCGGCGAGCGCGGCGGTTTCGTCGGCGTCTGCCTGGACGGTGATGTCCACGGTCTCGTCCGTGGCCTCCCAGACCGCCTCGGCAAAGGCGTCGAGCGCGTCCACGGCGTATTCATCGTCCGGGAGCGTGTTGGTGAGCGTGAGCGAAACGTGCGCGTCCTTCGTCCTTGCGCCGCAGGCGGCGAGCGCAAAAAGCGAGAGCAGGCACAGCGTCAGAGCAAGGATTCGTTTCAAGATTCAGTCCTCCGTTTGGTTGGTTTCCGCCTCGGCGGCCTCCGCCGCGAGGCGCTCGGCGCGCTGATCGACGTAGAGCGGCGGGTTTTTGCGCCGGAGATACACCGCGAGCAGCACCAGCGCCGCGACGCAGCTCACTGCCGCCAGCAGCTGGCTGACGCGGATACCCGTACCGCCGAGATAGAGGCTGTCGGTGCGCAGGCCCTCGATCATGGCGCGGCCGAGGCCGTACCACACGACGTAGAGCAGCATCACCTCGCCGTCGAACCGGCGCTTGTGGTTTTTGAACCAGAAGTGCAGCGCCAGAAAGCCCGCGAGGTTCCACAGGCTCTCATACAGAAACGTCGGGTGCACATAGATCGGGTTCTGCCCCGGCATGGTGAGCCCCATGCGGCAAAATACGTCCGTCTCGCGGCCAAAGGCCTCGCGGTTGAGGAAGTTGCCCCAGCGGCCGATGCTCTGCCCGATCAGCAGCCCGTAGACCGAGAGATCGCCGAGCGCGCCAAAGGGGATCGACCGCTTGCGGCACCAGAGAATCACGAGCGCGAGGCCCGCGAGGATGCCGCCGTAGATGGCGAGGCCGCCCTCCCAGACCTTGAAGATATCGAGCAGGTTTTCGGAATATTCGTTCCAGCGGAAGATCACATAGTACAGCCGCGCGCCGATGATGACCGTCGGGATCAGCCAGAGGATGAAGTCATAGAGATCGTCCGACGGGATGCCGACGAATTTCTCGCTGCGGTGAGCACAGTAGAGAATGCCGAGCAGAAAGCCCAGCGCGATCACCGCGCCGTAAAGATAAAACGTGCGCCCGAAGAGCACGAAGGTGCTCGGCGGGTTGATGGTAAAGTCTCCGAACATGGGGAAGCTGATGAGCGCCTCCCGCAGAATCGTTTGCATATGGGGTTCCCTCCAGAATTATTCCAGCAAAATTGCATCGCACTCCGTGCCGTTTGCGGCCTCGGCCACGGCGGCGGGAGTCGTCTCGGCAATGAAGGCGGCATATTCGTCCGGGGCGAGCTCCAGCCCGAGCAGATCCTGCTCCAGCCAGAAGGCCTCGAGCGCGGCGGGATCGTGCTCGAGATCACGCAGCGCCTGCACACGGTCTTTGCGTCCGAGATCGAGCGTCTCCGCCGCAACGCCGGCGGCAAGCTGCGCCATGGCGTCCTTCAGCGCAGAGATCGTCTCCTCCGCGCGGTCGGGGTCGGTATCGCACTGCGCGAGCAGAATGCCCTTGTGCACGTCGAGCCGCACCGCGGTCTCCTGCGCCGCCGTGAGCGCCCGATAGGCGCCAGCGAGCGCCTCGAGCACCGGCGGATCGGGCTCCTCCATCACCTCGCCGAGCCGCCAGCCGACGGAGATGCGGTTCGTGCCCTGCGCGCCGCTCTGATCGAGCACGCGCGGCTCGGCCTCCACGGCGTTCATGCGAATGTCCGTGCCGAGATCGAAGTCCAGCTCCCCGCGCGGCATGACGGCAAAGCAGTCCGCAATCGTCTGCCGGGCGAGCTTCGGCGGCATCGCCCCGGCATAGTAGAGCTCCACGGGCGACTGCGAGAGCACGGCGCGATAGTGCTTCGAGAGCTTCTGGTAATAGTTCGGCCCGGCCTCCGGCCGCTCGCCGAGCGCCGGCACGGCATAGTCCTCGAAGCAGCACATGTGCTCCGTCAGCGCGGCGAAGGGATCGTCCGCCGCTTCGTCGAGCGCATCCCAGCGCTGCAGCGCCCGCCCCACGGCCTCCTTCTTGAGCTGGCCGAAGCGCGTATCCGGTGCGAGGAGAATGCCCGCGAGGCACTGCAGCAGCGCGGCAAACTGCGCGGGATCATGGTCGAACACCGCGGAGAAGCCCACGGCCTGCACCTCGCCGAGCTTGCGCACCAGCGGCTGCACCCCGGCGTGAAAGCCCTCAAGCGCAGCGTCCAGCGCGCCGTCCGGGTGCCGCTGCGTGCCGTAGAGCAGCGCCTCCGGCAGCAGGGCGTTCAGCGCGGCCTCCTCGCGGCTGAGCTGCCGCAGCAGCGCCGCGCGAAAGCAGGCGCTCTCGTCCTCCCGCCGCCGCACCAGCGTGAGAAACACGCCCGGCAGCAGTTCCATGCGGTTGCGTTCCATATCCAGCGCTCCTTTGCATATAGTATCATTGTATTATACCACGCTTTTCCGCATTTGGAAATGGGGAAAACGCGCCTTGCGGTGCAGGGCGGGATTGTGGTAAAATGAAATATCATTTTTTCAGGAAAAGAGCAACACCATGGAACCTGTTTGTTATATCGTCGGCGCGGCGCCGACGGGGGCGCTGCCGAGCCCGCGCGAGGGAGACTTTCTCATCGCGGCGGACAAGGGCTACGAGGCGCTGCGCGCTGCGGGGATCGCGCCGGATCTCATCATGGGAGACTTTGACTCCCTCGGCTACACACCGGAGGGAGAAAACGTGCTCTCCCACTCCCCCATCAAGGACGACACGGATCTCATGCTCGCCGTCCGCTGGGCAATGGCGCGGGGGTGGCGCCGCTTCGTCATCTACGGCGCGCTCGGCGGTCATCGGCTCGACCAGACCGTGGCGAGCTTTCAGACGCTGCGCTATCTCGCCGACCACGGCGCGGCCGGCCGCCTCGTCGGCGACGGCTGGAACGTGGTGCTGCTGCGAAACGGCGCGCTGCGCTTTCCCGCCTCCGCCGCGGGCTGGCTGAGTCTCTTTGCAAGCGGCAATGAAGCGCGCGGCGTGACGCTGCGGGGGCTCAAGTATGCGCTGACGGACGGCACGCTCACCTGCGGGCTGCCGCTCGGCGTGAGCAATGAATTTCTGGGGCAGGAGGCAGCCATCCGCGTGGCGGACGGCGCCGTGTTCGTCCTCTGGCAGGGCGACGTGCTGCCCATGGAGGAGGCGCTTTGATGGATCGGATCGACCTGCACTGCCACACCACCAGCTCCGACGGCACGGACAGTCCGCGCGAGCTCGTGCGCAAGGCCAAGGAGATCGGCCTGCGCGCCGTGGCAATCACGGATCACGACACCTTCCGCGGCCACGCGGAGGGGCTGGCCGCCGGCGCGGAATTCGGCGTGGAGTGCGTGCCGGGCGTGGAGCTGTCAAGCCTGCACATGGGTGAGCACATCCACCTGCTCGCCTACTATGCCGACGAGGGCAGCAAATCGCTGCGCGAGCTGATGGATCGCGCCGTTTACGAGCGCTCGCACCGCAACGAGAAGATGGTGCAGCTGCTGCACAAGGCGGGCTACCCCATCGACATGGAGATCATCCGCCGCCGCTTCCCCGGCCAGACGATGATCGGGCGGCCGCACATCTCGGAGATTCTGATGGAAAAGGGCTTCGTGAAGTCCGTGCGCGAGGGCGTCATGACGCTCATGGGCAAGGGCGGGCCGTTTTATGTGCCGCGCTATCATGTGCCCCTGCTGGACTACGTCCGAGCCGTGCGCGAGGCGGGCGGCGTGCCCGTGATCGCGCATCTCTATCAGTACCGCATGACGGACGACGAGCGGCGGCAGATGATCCGCGAGGCGGCGGACGCCGGGCTCCTCGGCCTCGAGGGGATGTATTCCACCTACGACAAGGATCAGCAGGAGAACGTCTTCGCCTTTGCAAGGGAGTTCGGCCTGATCTGCACCGGCGGCTCGGACTACCACGGCGCCGGCAAGCCCGGCATTCACCTCGGCACCGGCATGGGAGACCTGAGGGTACCGTATGAGATGCTGGAGCGATTGAAGGAGACGGCAAAGAAGAATTAGAAATGAGGAATTAGGAATTAGGAATTGACAAATGGTTGCTGCGCAAAAACCATTTGTCATCCTGAGCTTGTCGAAGGATCCTGGCACCGAAGCAAAAGAGAGCATTCAATGGCTATTGTGCTGCCCTGCCAAGATTCTTCGACTCCGCACTTCGTGCTCCGCTCAGAATGACAAACTCAGATCACTCCTGATTCCTCATCAAAAAAACAGGATCGCAAATGCGATCCTGTTTTCGTGTTTATGGGGTTTTCCTTACTTGATCTGGCCCTGATCGTTCAGGGTGACGTGATCGCCGACAGCAGGCAGAGCGGTGATGTCGCTGGAAACCTTGACCTCACCGGAGAACATGGCAGCGACGAGCGCAGCGTAGTCTTCCTTGGTGAAGGTGTCGGACCACTGGGTGCTCTCCATCGGGATCTGGACGTAGTTCAGCTCCGGATCCTCGCCGACGAGGCCGAGGTTCTGGATCTGACCGCCGTAGTTATCCCAGTTGCCGGCGAGGATCTCGCCCAGCAGGGTGTCAACGGTGGCGGCGAGGCCCTTCATGGCGGAGGTAACCGTCATGCCCTCACCGTACATGCCGTCGATGGTGGCAGCCTGGTCAACGTCAACGCCGATGACCTTGCCGTCAACCTTCGCAGCAGCCTCGCCAGCGGAGGTGAAGATGCCGCCGCCGCAGGCGAAGACGACCTCGGTGCCGCCCTGATACCAGGTATCCATCGCAGCGGTAATGTCACCGTCGCCATAGAACTGGCCGCCGTAGACGTAGTTGATCTCCACATCAACGCCGAGCTCTTCAGCAGCGGCATTGGCGCCCTGCACGAAGCCGGAGCCGTAGCGGATGACAGCGGGAACCGCCATGCCGCCGAGGAAGCCGAGCTTGGTGTAGCCGAGCTTCACAGCCGCAACGCCGGCCATGTAGCCGCAGAGCTCTTCCTGATAAACAGCGCTGAACACGTTGTCAGCGACGTGGGGCTCGTTGCTGGGATCAATGAGTTCCTCGGTCACGTTGCCGTCCTCGTCAACCTTGTAGAACGAGCTCGTGATGTCATACTCGGACACGTCCAGAGCGACGAACTTCACATCGGGGTAGAGGTCCTGGGTCTCGACGATGGCGCCGGCAAACGCATAACCGGGCATCACGACGACGTTGTAGCCCTCCGCGATGGCCTGGTCGATCATCTCGACGCGGGCGGCGGTGGAGTCGTCGGTGGGCTTGTAGTACTTGAAGTCAACTGCGTTCTTCTCGCAGAAGGCCTTGCAAGCCTCATAGGTGGTCTGGTTAAAGGACTGGTCGGTGATGTCGCCGTAGTCGGTGATCATCGCAACCTTGACGTCGCCGGAAG
>JBGUHV010000184.1:0-5901 GCA_045112425.1 Oscillospiraceae bacterium | reverse complement strand
ACGGTGCGGCTGCTGCGGTAGCCGAAGTCCAGACTCGTCACGTCGCCGACACGGAGGCGGTCGGCGTCCTTCTCGGCCATGACGGCGGCGTAGTACCAGGCGTGGTTCGTCACGATCTTGCCCACCACGTCGTCCGGCACGTCGCTGCCCTGCGCGCGCAGGTTTTCCACGCCCTCGGGGGTGATGCCGTCGAGCACGGCGGGGGTGAGGCTCTCAAAGCCGTCCGTCTCGGCGGAGAACACGCCCGCCGCCGGGGCATAGAGATAGTCCTTCTCGCCGAGCGAGGCGCGCAGCGTCTCCAGCTCGTCGAGCAGGGCGCCGAGCTCCTGCTCGCTGTTTTCCGCCGCGCCGCCGCGCAGCAGCGTCGAGAGCGTGGCGACGGCGCTGTCGAGCTCGCCCGCGTCCTCCTGCATCGACGCCTCCGAGAGCCGGTAGACCGCCGAGCGGACGGCGGTCTCCTGCTCGGCGTTGTCCGAGGCGGTGCTCAGACGCGAGAGCAGAGATCGCAGATAGTCGATCTCCGTCTCCACCTCGTCGGCGCGGTGCGCCGTGTCGAGGCTGCTCTGGGTCTGCACGGCCACGGCTACGGCGCTGTTCGCCGAGACCTCCTCGCCGTTTTCCGCGAGCAGGGAGACGTAGGGCATGTCCGTCGAGAGAAGCTTTTCCGCTCGCACGATCACGCCCGAGGTGTTGCCCGATTCGGTCACGGTGATGTAGGTGACGGGCTCGGTCTCATACCGGCCGGACACCTGCCGCACCACGGGGATGGCGATGTACAGCGAGAGCAGCACCACCAGCAGCGCCGTCACGGCCTTGCCGAGGGTATCCCAGAGATCCTTGCGTCTGCGCATGTACATCACCGCCTTTCGAGAGTGGAGTTTGGAGTGTGGAGTTTGGAGTGAAGGTATCGCCTGACGGCGATGGATCGGAATTCAAATCGTTTGCGTCAGCAAACACTTTTAAACTCCACACTCCACACTCCACACGATTATGCTTCTGCCAGGTTTACATTCTTCGCAGGCACGATCGTACTGATCGCGTGTTTATAGATGACCTGCTGCTTGCCTTCGCTCTCCAGAAGCACCACAAAGCTGTCGAAGCCCCTGATCGTGCCGCGCATCTGAAAGCCGTTGACGAGAAACACCGTCACGCCCACGTGCTCCGTCCGCGCCCGATTGAGGAAGCCCTCCTGAAGATTCTGTGTCTTTTGCATAATGCGCTCCTTCCTCCCGGAGCGACACTATTTTTATATTTTAACATAAATTCCCGCTCCGTGAAATAGTGAATTTCTACAAATCCCGCCGGTGAACGGCGGGACTTGTATCACGGACTATTCTATTCCACGGCTGCGGAGGAATGCTGTCGAATGCTGCAGGGCTTCGTCCAAATCCGGACTGCGCCCGAATCGGTGCCACTCAATCTCTCTGTCGCGGCGAAGCCAGGTGAGCTGGCGCTTGGCGTAGCGGCGTGACTCCTGCTGAATCTGCGCGAGCGCTTCCGCCTCGGAGCATTCGCCGCGCAGCGCGGCCACGGCCTCCTTGTAGCCGATGGCCTGCATGGCGGTGCAGGCGTCCGGCACGCCGGAATCCAATAGCGCGCGCACCTCGTCCATCAGCCCGCGCTCGAACATGAGCTCCACGCGCCGGTCGATCCGGTCATAGAGATCCTGCCGGTCTTCAAAGTCGAGCGCGATTTTCGCCGCGTCATACCGCGGCGGGATCGCCCTTGTCTCCTCGTCGTGCTGCGTGATCGTCTTTCCTGTGAGGATGAAGACCTCGAGCGCGCGCACGATGCGCTTTTTGTCGCCGGGGTGGAGCTTTTCCGCCCGCGCAGGGTCGACCTTGCGCAGCTCGCCGAGGAGCCCCGCCGCGCCGATCTCGTCGTAGCGCTCGCTCAGCTCCTGCCGCAGCGCCTCGTTCACCGGCCCGCCCGCGAAGGTGCGCCCGGAGAGAAGCGAGTCGATGTAAAGCCCCGTGCCGCCCACGATCACGGGCAGCTTCCCGCGCGAGAGTATGTCCTCCACGCAGGCTGCCGCCGCCTCCACATACCGGGCGACCGACCAGTTTTCCTCCGGCTCGGCCACGTCGATCATGTGGTGCGGGATGCCTTCCATCTCCTCCGGCGTCGGCTTGGCCGTACCGATGGTCATGCGGCGGTAGATCTGCATCGAGTCCGCCGAGACGACCTCGCCGTTCAGTTTTCGGCACAAAGCCACGCCCAGCGCCGTCTTTCCGGAGGCCGTGGGGCCGGTAATGACCGCAATTTTCGCCGCCATAGGGCATAAATCTCCTTTTTTATAAAATGGGTCTATGCAAATTATTAGAAAAGTGTTAGAATCATCTCAACTATGTACATTTGAAGGAGAGGGTTCCCCTTGAAGATTAAAATTTCCGCGGACAGCACCTGCGATCTGTCCCCGGCGCTGATTGCGCAGTACGGCATCGACATCACGCCGCTCTACATCGTGCGCGGCGAGGAGACGCTGCGCGACGGCCTCGACATTGTGCCCGAGGAAATCTACGACTATGTGCGCAAAACCGGTCAGCTCTGCCACACCGCCGCCGTGAACGTCTCGGATTATATCACGTTTTTCAGGGCGCAGCTCGAGGAATATGACGCGGTCATCCACTTCACCATTTCGAGCGACATGTCCGGCTGCTATCAGAATGCCTGCATCGCCGCGAAGGATTTCCCCGGCAAGGTCTTTCCCGTGGACTCCCGCAATCTCTCCACCGGCATCGGCCACCTCGTGCTGGACGCGGCGGACATGGCCGCCGATGGGAAGCTGACCGCGCAGGAGATCGTGGACGTGCTCAATGAGAAGAAGGCGAAGCTCGATGTGAGCTTCGTGCTCGACACGCTCGAGTTTCTCAAGGCCGGCGGCCGCTGCAGCGCCGTCGCCGCCTTCGGCGCGAACCTGCTCGGCCTCAAGCCCTCCATCGAGGTGAAGGACGGTGGCATGGGCGTCGGCAAGAAATACCGCGGCAACATCAACAAGTGCTATGTGCAGTATATCAGGGATCGGCTCTCCAACCGCGACGACATCGACACGAAGCGCATCTTCATCACCGACTCCGGCCTCTCCGAGGCCGTGCGCGCCGAGCTCGAGGAGGTCGTGCGCAGCTGCCAGCCCTTCGAGGAGGTGCACCACACGCAGGCCGGCTGCACGGTCAGCCAGCACTGCGGCCCCGGCTGCATGGGGATTTTGTATTATCACAAGTGAGCGAAACAGAAATCCAATGCCTCCGCCAAGGGAAACCGCGGCGGAGGTTTTTATAGTTAGGAGTGAGGAGTTGTCTAAGCTTGTCATTCTGAGCGGAGCACGGTGTGCGGAGTCGAAGAATCTTGGCAGAGCGGTAAACCAGACGCTGGATGTTCTCTCTTGCTGCGCTGCCAAGATCCTTCGACAAGCTCAGGATGACAAGTCTTTGCTGCGCAGCAACTACTTGTCAACTCCTAACTCTTGACTCCTAACTGATTTTCATTATACCCCGCCGTCTCCGACCACGTCAACGATGAACAAACCACTTCAAAACATGAACATATTTGATTTAAATGGGCAAAGCAAACCCGCCAAAATCGTGCAACTCTCCAAAATTGTGTTTTTCAACTCCGTGCGGCATTGACTTTTTTTCTTTGTGGTAGTAAAGTGGACACCGTTCCGGAGATTTTTGTCTCCGGGCAAAATGTGTAATGAGGAAGGACTTAATATCATGAAAAAGTTTCTTGCACTGGCGCTTGCGCTCGTGATGCTGCTGGGTCTGGCAGCCTGCGGCAGCAAGCAGGAACCTGCCGCCGACGGCAGTGCCGCCGAGGCCGTGACCCCCAAGGACGACGCGTTTGTCGTCGGCATCTGCCAGCTCGTGCAGCACGAGGCGCTCGACGCCGCGACGCAGGGCTTCAAGGATGCGCTGATCAAGGAATTCGGTGAAGACGGCGTCGTCTTCGACGAGCAGAACGCCGCGGGCGACCCCGCCACCTGCTCCACCATCTGCGACGGCTTCGTCACCGAGGGCGTGGATCTGATCCTCGCCAACGCGACGCCCGCGCTGCAGGCCGCCGCCACCGCCACCGACTCCATCCCCGTGCTGGGCACCTCCATCACCGAGTATGGCGTGGCGCTCGATCTCGATAACTTCAACGGCGTGGTCGGCACGAACGTCTCCGGCACCAGCGACCTGGCTCCGCTCGACGAGCAGGCCAAAATGGTCACCGAGCTCTGCCCGGACGCCAAGACCGTCGGCATCCTCTACTGCGCCTCCGAGGCCAACAGCGTCTATCAGGCTGAGGTCGTCAAGAGCGAGCTCGAGAAGGCCGGCCTGACCGTGAACGTCTACACCTTCTCCGACTCCAACGACGTCGCCGCCGTCACCGGCACCGCCTGCGACGAGTGCGATGCGCTCTACATCCCCACCGACAACACCGCCGCTTCCTGCACCGAGGCGATCAACAACGTCGCGCAGCCCGCGGGCGTGCCGATCATCGCCGGTGAGGAGGGCCTCTGCAAGGGCTGCGGCATCGCCACCCTCTCCATCAGCTACTATGAGCTCGGCGTCGCCACCGGCGAGATGGCCGCCAAGATCCTGAAGGGCGAGGCCAACGTCGCCGAGATGGAGATCGGCTATGACATGAACCCCGTGCCGAAGTACAACGCTGAGCTCTGCGAGGCGCTCGGCATCACCGTTCCCGAGGGCTACACCGCCATCGAGGGCTAATCTGAGATATCCCGGAAAATGCCGCACTCCGGTGCGGCATTTTCTTTGAGAAAAGAGGAATTTCAATTATGAGTCTAGGAGCCTATTTCGCCTCCCTGAGCATCCCGAATCTGATCGGGCGTCTGCCGGGCGGCGTGGCGCAGGGCCTCATCTGGGGCATCATGGCGCTCGGCGTGTATATCACGTTCCGCCTGCTCGACGTCGCGGATCTGACGGTGGACGGCTCGTTCACCACCGGCGGCGCCGTCACCGTCATGCTCACGATTGCGGGCTGCCCGATGTGGCTGGCGCTGCTCGTGGCGCTGGCGGCGGGATTGATCGCCGGCCTCGTGACGGGTCTGCTGCACACCAAGCTCGGCATCCCCGCCATCCTCGCCGGCATTCTCACGCAGTTTGCGCTCTATTCGATCAACCTGCACATCATGGACATGCACGCCAACCAGAGTGTGAACCCGGATAAGTACGCGCTGCTCCTCACCGGCCGCCATGTGCCGCAGAGCATCCTCGTCGGCGCGATCTTCGTCATTGCGATCATCGCCCTGCTCTACTGGTACTTCGGCACCGAGCAGGGAAGCGCCATGCGCGCCACCGGCTCGAACCCGAACATGAGCCGCGCGCAGGGCATCAACATCGACACCATGAAGGTGCTCGGCCTGAGCCTCTCCAACGGCCTCGTCGCCCTCTCCGGCGGCCTCATGGCGCAGTATCAGGGCTTTGCCGATATCAACATGGGCCGCGGCGCAATCGTCATCGGTCTCGCCGCCGTCATCATCGGCGAGGTGCTGTGCGACGCGATCTTCCGCAAGGGCAGCAGCTTCTGGGTGCGCCTCGGCTTCGTGGCGCTCGGCGGCGTGGTGTATTACATCGTCATGGTTGTTATCCTCTGGCTGCGCCTGAACTCCAACGACCTGAAGCTCTTCACCGCCGTGCTCGTGGCGATCTTCCTCGCCGTGCCGTATCTGCAGGGCCAGCGGCGCAGCTCCTTCCGCGCGGCTGCCAAACACGCCGCCGCGGCCAAGAAAGGGGGAGACGCGAATGCTTAAGCTCCATCAGGTCGCCAAGACCTTCAATCCCGGCACGATCAACGAAAAGAAGGCCCTCAAGGGCATTGATCTGCATCTCAAGCCGGGCGACTTCGTCACCGTCATCGGCGGCAACGGCGCCGGCAAGAGCACCATGCTCAACG
>JBGUHV010000183.1:0-3600 GCA_045112425.1 Oscillospiraceae bacterium | reverse complement strand
CCACCAGATCACGAACATCGACGGCGAGGACAAGATCTTCGGCCTGTGCAACTGCGATCTCGGCGTTTGCTTCGCGCTGCGTACCTCTCAGCTCTTCAACACCCAGAACCTCTCCGCCTCCGCCTATCGCGCGCACGTGGACAAAGAAAACTGCGTCGCCTGCGGCAAGTGCGTCGAGGTCTGCCCGGCCGGTGCGCTGAAGCTCGGCCAGAAGCTCTGCACCAAGAACGGCGAGGTCGAGTATCCGAAGCAGGAGCAGCCCTCCGGTCTGGTCTGGGGCAAGGACAAGTGGAACTTCAACTACGTCACCGACAACCGCGCCAACTGCTGGGAGACCGGTACCTCCCCCTGCAAGACCGCGTGTCCCGCGCACATCGCCATCCAGGGCTACATCAAGCTCGCCAAGGAAGGCCGCTATGCCGACGCCCTCGCCCTCATCAAGCAGGATAACCCGTTCCCGTCCGTCTGCGGCTACGTCTGCAACCGCCGCTGCGAGGACGCCTGCACCCGCGGCGCGCTCGACAAGGCCGTCGCCATCGACGAGATCAAGAAGTTCATCGCCGAGCAGGATCTCAATAAGCCCGCGAAGGATCGCTATGTTGCCGAGCCGATCCGCCGGCGCCCGATCGACAAGGACTACGAGGAGAAGATCGCCATCTTCGGCGCCGGCCCTGCGGGTCTGAGCTGCGCTTACTATCTCGCGCGCATGGGTTACGTGAACGTCACAGTCTTTGACCGCAACGCCGAGCCCGGCGGCATGCTCGTCATGGGAATCCCGAGCTATCGTCTCGACCGCAAGCACCTCAAGGGCGAGATCGACACCCTCAAGAAGATGGGCGTCAAGTTCAAGATGAACACCGAGGTCGGCAAGGACATCACCATCGATAAGCTGCGCAAACAGGGCTACAAGGGCTTCTACGTCGCCATCGGCGCGCAGAAGAGCTCCAAGCTCAACATCCCCGGCGAGGATCTCAAGGGCGTGTTCGGCGGCGTCGACTTCCTGCGTGAAGTGAACCTCGGCAGCAAGCCCGCGCTGGGCAAAAAGTGCGCCGTCATCGGCGGCGGCAACGTCGCGATGGACGTCTGCCGCACGGCTGTGCGTCTGGGCGCTGACACCTACGTCATCTACCGCCGCAGCGAGGCTGAGATGCCCGCGGACAAGGAAGAGGTCGCCGAGGCCATGGAAGAGGGCGTGAAGTTCCGCTA
Organism: Oscillospiraceae bacterium; assembly: GCA_045112425.1. Classification (GTDB taxonomy): domain Bacteria; phylum Bacillota; class Clostridia; order Oscillospirales; family Oscillospiraceae; genus CAG-103. Next base: position 2,394 of record JBGUHV010000183.1, on the reverse strand, counting down.
CCTCAACGCGCCTGTGGAGATCGAGGGCGCCAATGGCAAGGTCAGCGGCCTGAAGGTCGAGATCATGGAGCTGGGCGAGCCCGACGAGAAGGGCAGAAGAAAACCCGTCGGCACCGGCGAGTTCGAGACCATCAAGGTGAGCTCCGTCATCGCCGCCGTCGGCCAGGCCATCGACTGGGGCGAGCTCGACGTGGGCGAGCTCAAGACCGGTAAGAAGGGCAACGCGATTGCCGACGCCGTCACCTATCAGACCGCACAGGACGACATCTTCGTCGGCGGCGACGTCTACACCGGCCCGAAGTTCGCCATCGACGCGATTGCCGCCGGCCGCGAGGGTGCCGAGTCTCTGCACCGCTTCGTGCAGGAGGGCCAGAGCCTCACGATCAGCCGCAACCTCCGCGAGTTCTATGAGCTCGACAAGAACAACATCCTGCTCACGCCCGACTGCTTCGACACCCCGGCGCGTCAGCCGATCCTGCACGACAAGAAGAAGGCCAAGAGCTTCCAGCACGACCGCCTCACCTTCACCGAGGAGCAGGTTAAGGCCGAAGCTTCCCGCTGCCTCGGCTGCGGCATGAGCATCGTCGATCCGAACCGCTGCATCGGCTGCGGTCTGTGCACCACCAAGTGCATGTTCGACGCGATCCACCTGCACCGCGACCATCCGGAGTTCTCCAAGATGGGCCGCTGCGACGACAAAACCAAGGCGCTGCTGAAGAACGTCAGCAAGATCGCCGTGTCCTCTGCCAAGCAGACCATTATTAAGAAGCTCAGCAAGTAAAAAACCGCGTATATCCCTGCCGGAGCAGTCTTTGACTGCTCCGGCCTTTTTTGTCGAGTTTCCGTTGACTTCCCATCTGAATGCTGATAAAATCAAGCTGTACCATTGTGTGTCTTAGTTATATGGAAATATAATTGAAAGGGGAAAACTTAGACCATGGCAAGAGAAATTCTGTTCAAGCTCGGCAAGATGATCACCGACCGTCTTCCGCAGAAGTTCGGCGTTGTGAAGCTGACCGAGAACGATCCGGAATACATCATTCTGGATCGCGCGCTCGAGAGCGACGAGCAGGCGGAGATCATGCTCAAGATGGGTCTGCGCAAGCCCAAGACGCTCGCCGAGATCGCAAAGCTCACCGGCAAGGATCCCAAGCATGTGGAAGAGCTGCTCATGAAGGCGGCCAAGACCGGCGCGGTGGAGTACAACTGGGAGAACCCGCAGCGCGAGAAGCAGTACTATGTGCAGGTGTTCGTGCCCGGCATCGCCGAGATGACGAACATGACGCCCTTCCTCATGGAGAAGTATCCGGAGCTGGGCGACAAGTTCAACGACATGACCTACCTCCCGCTCGCCGGCATCACGCATCTGGTGCCTCCCGGCGGCGCCGGCATCGGCATGCACGTCATTCCGGTTGAGCAGGCCATTCCCGCGAAAAACGAGACGATGGACATCGAGCACATCTCCCACTGGCTCGATAAGTACGAGGGCAAGATCAACGTCGGCTACTGCTCCTGCCGCAACGCCCGCCGCATCAAGGGCGAGGGCTCCGGCGAGCTGCAGGACGAGTGCTGCATCGGCGTGGGCGACTTCGCCGACTACATGTATGAGTCCGGCCGCGGCCGCAACATCACCAAGGAAGAGGCGCTCCAGATCATCAAGCGCGCCGAGGAGAACGGCTACGTCCACCAGACCACAAACATCGACGGCAAGGACAAGATCTTCGCCATCTGCAACTGCGACCTCGGCGTCTGCTTCGCGCTGCGCACGAGCCAGCTGTTCAACACGCAGAACCTCTCCGCCTCCGCTTATCGCGCGCACGTCGATAAAGATAACTGCGTCGCCTGCGGCAAGTGCGTGGAGGTATGTCCGGCGGGCGCGCTGAAGCTCGGCCAGAAGCTCTGCACCAAAAACGGCCCCGTGGAATACCCGAAGGCCGAGCTCGCAAGCGAGCACAGCTGGAGCAAGGACAAGTGGAACTGGAACTACGTGGCCGACAACCGCAAGAACTGCTGGGAGTCCGGCACCGCGCCCTGCAAGACCGCCTGCCCCGCGCACATCGCCATCCAGGGCTACATCAAGCTCGCGAAGGAAGGCCGCTATGAGGACGCACTGGCTCTCATCAAGCAGGACAACCCCTTCCCCTCCGTCTGCGGCTACGTCTGCAACCGCCGCTGCGAGGACGCATGCACCCGCGGCGTGCTTGATAAGGCGCTCGCCATCGACGAGATCAAGAAGTTCATCGCCGAGCAGGATCTGAAGAAGCCGCTCAAGGACCGCTATGTGGCCGAGACCAGATATCGCCGCCCGGTCGACATTCCGTATGAGCAGAAGGTCGCCGTCATCGGCGCCGGCCCCGCCGGCATGAGCTGCGCCTACTATCTCGCGAACATGGG
>JBGUHV010000182.1:0-13495 GCA_045112425.1 Oscillospiraceae bacterium | reverse complement strand
TCTGACCTACAGCAAAGAGGAGACACTGCGCGAGGGGCTGGAGCAATACGCTGATCGGCTCCAGCCGGAGCACGTCACCGCGCTCCGCGCCGCTGCCGACGCCGTGGACGCCGCTGAGACTGCCTGCCGGGCGTGCCTGCTCAGGTTCTATCCTGCATCTGAGTTTCGGAAGCTGCTCAGCCTGTCTGCGCGCAGCTGCGTGTTTCAGATGATCCATCCGATATACCGTGACTGCGTGCTCAAGGTCAGCACGTGCCTTCGCGAGCAGCGCCATGAGGCGGAGCGCCTCAGAAAGCATCTGCAGAGTGCGGAACGCCCGGATCGGATCATGCCGGTGCTCGACTGGAAATGCATCGATCCCGCCTCAGGCGACGAGGTGGTTTTTCTCACGATCCTGCCGCTTGCAAAGACCTGCCTCGAGTGCAGAGAGGAAGACCCGGATCTATCGTACAGACCGCAATACCGCGCGTCCTTAGACGATCCGGGGCCGCTCTGTGAATCGGAGTCCTGTCTGTCCGAGAGCCGCGTGGAGTCGCTCGGCGTTCAGATGGCCGATGCGCTCAGAGGGCTGCATCGGCTGGGCTTTGCGCATCTCGACGTGAAGCCGGAGAACTTCTTTGTCCTGCCCGATGACGCCGGCGAGCCGCGCTGGTCGCTGGGCGATCTGGATTCGGCGCGCGAGCTGCGCTGTGCCCATACCGGCAGGAGATCCATGACCCGCCTGTTCATGCCGCCTGAGCGCGGCGGAGATCCCTGCGCGGCGGACGTGTATGCCTGGGGCGTCTCCATGGGTCTGCTGGCGCTGCACTGCGGAGTTTTCAGAACGCAGCCCGAGGAGATCCTGAAAAAGATCAGGGAACATGCGCAGTATAGGCTCCAAAGAGCGGGCAGGGAGTCGGACGTCCGGTTTTACCAAGCGATTTTGCGTGCTGTGGATCCGGATCCGGCGCGGCGCTTCCGCAACGGCGCGGAGCTGTATGCCGCACTGACCGAGTAACGGAATACCGCTGAAAAACGACCGACTTTGTGATGAATGATGAAAAGGGGCGACGATATGAGAAAAACCAAGATCATCTGCACCATCGGGCCTGCGAGCGAGAGTCCGGAGGTGTTCCGCCGCATGTGCCTCGAGGGGCTCAATGTGGCGCGGCTGAATTTTTCCCACGGCACGCATGCCGAGCACCAGAAGAAGATCGACATGATCAAGGCCGTGCGCGAGGAGCTGAATCTCCCCATCGCCATCATGCTCGATACGAAGGGGCCGGAATACCGCATCCGCACCTTCCAGGGCGGCAAGGTCACCCTGCGCGACGGGGATCCCTTCACCTTCACCACGCGTGACGTGGAGGGAAACGACAGCATCGTCTCCGTGAGCTACGCGGGGCTCGCCGACGATCTCGCGCCCGGCGACCGCGTGCTCGTGAATAACGGCCTCGTCATCTTCGAGGTCGAGCGCATCGAGGGCACGGAGATCCGCTGCCGCGTGCTCACCGGCGGCGTCCTCTCCGACCGCAAGAGCATGAGCTTTCCCGGCAAGGTGCTGCGCCAGACCTTCCTGAGCGAGCAGGACAAGGCCGACCTCCTCTTCGGCATCCAAAACGGCGTCGACTTCGTCGCGGCCTCGTTCGTCTCCTGCAAGCAGGATCTGCTCGACATGAAGGCGTTTCTCGACGCAAACGGCGGGGGAGACATCGGCGTTATCGCCAAGATCGAAAACCAGTCCGGCGTGGACAACATTGAGGAGATCTGCACCGTCTGCGAGGGCATCATGGTCGCCCGCGGCGACCTCGGCGTGGAGGTGCCGTTCACGGAGCTGCCCGCGATTCAAAAGCACCTGATCACGAAGTGCCGCATGCTCGGCAAGCGCGTCATTACCGCCACCGAGATGCTCGAGAGCATGATCACGAACCCCCGCCCGACCCGCGCCGAGATCAGCGACGTGGCCAACGCCGTCTATGACGGCACGAGCGCCATCATGCTCTCGGGCGAGTCCGCCGCGGGCAAATACCCCGTCGAGGCGCTGCGCATCATGGGCGAGATCGCCGAGGAGACGGAAAACCACATCGACTATATCTCCCAGTTCCGCACGCGTGAGTTCGTGATCCGAAACCGCGTCGACGCGATCTCCCACGCCGCCTGCACCATGGCCATCGACCTCGACGCGAAGGCGATTGTCGTCACGTCGCTGAGCGGAATCACGGTGCGCATGGTCTCGCGCTTCCGCGCGCCGACCACGATTCTCGGCCTCGCCACCAGCAAGCGCGTGTGGTACAAGCTTGCCATGTCCTGGGGCGTGCTCCCGCTGCTGACGGAGCAGTTTCCGAACATCGAGGTGCTCAATTACTACTCCCTGCGCGCCGCGAAGGACGCCCTGCAGCTCTCTGACGGCGATACCGTCGTCATGACCGGCGGCGACACCAGCGGCGAGAGCGGAAACACCAACGTCATCCGCATCGAGCAGATTTAACCGTATGTCATCCTGAGCGGAGCGAAGCGGAGTCGAAGGATCCTGGCAGAGCAGTGCAATAGACGCTCCTGTTTCTGTTTCGCTGCCAATCCAAGATCCTTCGACTGCGCGCTGACGCGCTCCGCTCAGGATGACAACATCCGACCGAAATCCATTCAGAAAGGCAAACTGTCATGTCCAACATCAAGGGCGAATCCAGACTCAGCTTTTTCGAGGCGGCGGGCATCATCGTCGGCCACGGCGTCGGCGCCGGCATTCTGGCCGTGCCCGCGCTCGCGGCGCGCAACAGCCTGTGCGAGATTCTGCTGATTCTGTGCTTCTGCTATCTGTTCAATCTCGTGCTGCACCTGATCATCGCGGAGCTGAGCTTCAATAACGGCGGCGCGCAGTTCATCTCCTGCTTCGACCGCGAGCTCTTCTCCGGAAAATTCAAGCAGATGTTCACTTGGGCGGCCTTCGCGCTGCTGGGGCTCTCCGTGCTCATGAACGTGAGCAGCTTTCTCACCGGCGCCGCGAACGTGTTTCAGCAGTGGTTCGGGCTCAACACATGGGTCGGCATGCTGCTGTTTTATGTGCTGGGCGCGGGCGTCGTGTTCTTCGGCATGAAGCTCGTCGGCGTCTGCGAAAAATACGCCGTCGCCGCCATGGTGCTCGTCATGGGCCTGCTCTTCGTCTTCACGCTCACGCGCGAGACCGAGCCCCTGCCCATGGCCTTCGGCGGCGGGAAGAACGCGCTGGCGCTCCTCAGCGTCGTGTCGTTCTCGCTCTCCGCCGTCATGTCGACGCCGCAGGTCGTCAAGGGTCTGGAGGGCGACGCAAGGCGTATCCGCCTCGCGATCGCATTTGGTCTTGCCGTGAACGCGCTATTGATCCTCCTCGTCACGATCACGACGCTGCTCGGCGTCGGTGCGGCGAACGTCACCGAGCGCGGCGCGCTCGTAGATCTCTCTGCCCGGCTCGGCGGCTGGGTCAGTGTGGTGGGCTATGTGTTCTCGCTTTTGGCGCTCGCCACGTCCTTCTGGGCGAACACGCTGAACCTGCGCGACATTGTCCATGAGCAGACGCACTGGAATGAGCGCCTCAGTTGGCTTGCGGCGTCCCTGCCGTGCCTCGTGCTTGCGCTCATGAGCAGTCTCAGCTTTGTGAAGTTCACGCTCTTTGCCAGCGCCATTCAGGTCGTCACCGGCCTCGGCATCATTCTGGCCTATCACCTCTCGCGAAAGCGCGTCGGCGCGTCCGCGATCGTCGGCCGGTTCGGCACGGTGCCGTTTCAGGTCTTCGTGTTCCTGTGCACGATGCTCGCCACCGCGGGCTCGTTTATGAGCTGAGATGAAACAACGCTTCTTTCTGCTCGCGCCGATGGCCGCTGCCGCCCTCGGCGTCGAGGAGCTCTATCGCTACACCTTCTGCCGCGAGGGCTCGAAGCTCCTCGCCCCGTTTCTCGATAAAAAGGGGCATGCCGACGCCTATTACCGCTGGCGCGACGCGGCGGCGGAGCGCCTGCGCCGCACCCCGTGCGAGGCGCTGGAGCTCCGATCCGAACGCGGCGAGCGGCTGCGCGGGTGGTATTTCCCGCTCTCCGGGGGCGGGCGGCGCATCGCCTTCCTCGTCCACGGCTACCGCTCGGAGCACGCCGAGACGGCGGGGGTTTGGCTCGATTTTTACGCCAAGCGCGGCTTTGATCTCTTCTGCTGCGACCACACCGCCCACGGCGAGAGCGAGGGGCGCCTCATCGGCTTCGACCTCTTTGAGAGCGCCGACTGTCTCCGCTGGATCGACGCGCTGACCGAGCGCTTCGGCAAGAATGCGCAGATTCTGCTGCACGGCTTTTCCATGGGCTCGGCCACGGTGCTGCAGATGAGCAGCCGGTGCCCGGATCAGGTGCGCCTCATCGTCGCCGACTGCGGCTATCTCAGCGCCGAGGCACAGCTGCGCGGCTCGTTCGGCCGATTCTATCCCGTCATGGCATGGCTCCACCGGCGCATTGCCGGCGTCGACCTGCGTCTGACGGACGTGCGCGCCTCTCTCGCGGCGTCGACGAAGCCCATCCTTTTCGCCCACGGGGAGGACGACCCCACCGGGCCGTTTGCAAACGGCGAGCGGCTCTATGCGCTTTATGAAGGCCCGAAGGACTGCCTCTTCGTTCCCGGCGCGCGCCACATGGAGTGCCTGTACCGCGATCCGAAGGGCTACGCGCAGAAGCTGGATCGGATGATTGAGAACTGTTTTTCAAAATGAAAGAGGAGAGACGAAAGTCTCTCCTCTTTTGCTGTCTCAGTGGTTCAGCCGGTACAGGAAGGTGATGAACTCCGCCCTTGTGCACGATCCGTTCGGGCTGAAGGTGTTCGTTCCGGTGCCGTTGGTGATGCCGCGGTTCACCGCCCAGGCGACGGCCTGCGCGTAGTAGCTGCTGGTCGATACGTCGCGAAAGCGCGTGTTCGTGAAGGCAAACGGCGAGCCGGCATAGCGCCAGAGGAAGGTCACGGCCTCCGCCCGGGTGCACACGGCGTCGGGCGAAAACTGATTGCCCGCTGTGCCGTTCGTGATCCGGCGCGACACCGCCCACGCCACGGCGCTGTCATAGTAGCTGCCGCGCTCCACGTCACGGAAGGTGCCGGAGGCGCTGCCGTATCCCGTGGGAGAGCCCGCGGCGCGCCAGAGGAAGGTCACCACCTGCGCGCGCGTGCACGGCTGATCGGGGGAGAAGCGGCTGCTGCTCGTGCCGTAGGCGATCCGGTTCTGCACGGCCCAGAGGACGCTGTCTGCAAAATAGTCGCTCTGGTGCACGTCCGAAAAGCCGCCCACCGTGCCGTTCGCCGGCGTCGTGGAGCCGGAAGAGGCGGCGGAGGTCGAGAGCAGAATGACCCAGTATCTCGTGCCGTTCGTATCGTAATAGGCGGCGCCGGCGGAGCGAACCTGCTTGTGCATCAGCAGCTCCCGGTGATCGCGCGAATTGAGAAACGCGTTCAGCGCGGCCTGCGCGGTGCCGTCCTCCGCGGGCTGGAACCACCAGTAGCACTCCGCCTCCACCTTGCTGTTCACGGAGGGGAAATACGAACCGTCCGGGCGGTAGTGCGACAGGCGCACCGACTGCTCCTTGGCGCGGATGGCGGCGGCGTCCATCAGCTCACCGTCGACCCCGAGCGTCACGAGCCCCTGCGCCGCACGCTTCTGGTTGAGCAGGGAGATGAAGGTCTGCCCCTCGCTGACGGAGTCGGCGAAGCAGTTGACGGCAAAGATCCCCGTGACCATCATGACGGCGGCCAGCAGGAGGGAGATCCATCGTTTCATAAGCGCACCTCGTTTGTCTTTTTTTGGATGAATAACGGATTTACTATATCACAGCCTGTCAGGATTTGTAAACCAAAAAAGAAGCCGCCGACCGTTCCGGCTGCGCAAAGAGACGGGGAGAGGCTTTGCCTCTCCCCGTCTCTCTTTCTTCTTTCCCCTCAGCGGTTGAACCAATAGAGAATGCTGACGAAGAAGGAAGACACCAGATCGAAAAATCCATCGAGAAACTGATACATGCGCTTTTCCTCCTTTGCAAGAAATTCTGATTTCACAATAGCATAAAAACACGCAGAGCGCAATCCAGTTTTTTACGTCTGCGGCAGCGCGTCGATCATTCGCAGCAGCTCGAGATAGAAGGGCTTCACGTCCTTTTTGATCGTAAGCCCGCCGATGATGGACATGTGGTCGCCGTCGAAGACCGGCATCTCGTTCCAGACGCCGGGCAGAACGCTCGCCGGGTCGTATGCCTGCGCCGGCGCGCCGAAGGGGGCGTAGGAGGAGATCGTGTTCACGAGCCCGTCGTTCTGCCGCCAGCTGTCGTCGATCACCACGCCGCCCGCCGTGGCGCCGGTGTAGGCGCCCATGAGACGCGAGGTCTTGCGGAACATGCCCTCCATTTTGCCCGTTTTCGGGATGTGACTGTCGTCGCTGTCGCGCACGCTCGCCGCGCACGGCACCGCGAAGTAATACACGTCCGGCCGCGTCTCGATGGCGGCGTTGAGCGCGAGCGCGTGGTCGATGTGCATGTCATAGGCCGCGTAGTCGTCCTCGATCCGCCCGTCGCGTTCCTTGCCGCTGCCGCCCTTGAAGAGCTTGCCGAGGAGCTTGTCGAGCTTGGGGATCTCCACGCTCTCCGGGTCGAAGGCAGGGTCCTCCCAGAGATCATAGGCCGTGGTGCCGTTCGTGGGCGCGGCGAGCGTCACGAGCGCGTGGAGCCTCTCGCCCTGTCCGCCGCGGAAGAAGGGGGAGAGGTCGCTCTCGTCCGTCGCGGCCTGCTCGGCTGCGCTGCCGTTGGCCAGGATCTCCGCAAAGAGCCGCACCGTCGCCCCGCCGAAGCTGTGCCCGATCAGCACGATCTTTCCGCCCGCGCTCCAGTCGGGGATGAGGGGATTGTCCGTGTAATCGGCGCCGAAGCGCTCGTGATTGCAGCGCGCGCTGTGCTCCGCGCCGTAGTCCACCACGGAGCCGGTGAGCTGCGCATAGAGCTCGCACGCGCGATCCCACGCGCTGCCGATCGGATCGACGGACGCGGCGTGGCAGCGGAAGCCCTCCGCGCCGAGATACTGCATCAGATCGCCGCCGCGCGTGCCCCAGTAGGGCGCGAAGCGGTAGATCTTGTCATACCGGCCCCAGCCGGACAGACCGTGCACGAAGATATACTGCAGCTCGCTCGTTCCCTCCGTGTCCTGCGGCCGGAGCTTTGCGCCGCAGCCGGCGCAGAGGAGCATGGCGGCGCACAGCAGGAGCGCAAGTGCCTGTTTCAGACGCTTCATATCGGACCCCCCGGTGTGGTGATACTCCGATTCTACCAGTGATTGCCCGCTCCTGCAAGGCGCAGTTTCCGCCTTTTGACGCATTGCCGCCCCGACGCGACGGTGCTATAATCAAAAAACGAAGGGAGGCGTCCTCCATGATTCAAAAAGAGAACTTCGGCCAAACCGCCTCGGGCGAGGCCGTCTCGCGCTTTACGCTGCGCAATGACGCCGGCATGACCGTCCGCGTGCTGGATTACGGCTGCACGATCCAGAGCATTCAGGCGCCCGACCGCAGCGGCAGGCCGGTGAACGCCGCGCTGGGCTATGACGATCTCGAGGGCTACGAGCGCGGCTCAAGCTATCTCGGCGCCTTCGTCGGCCGCTTTGCCAACCGCATCCGCGGCGCCGCCTTCCCGCTGGGCGGGGAGATGATTCGCCTGCAGCCGAACGATGGGGAGAACCACCTCCACGGCGTCTATCCCCGCACGGTGTTTCCCGCCGAGACGGAGGGCGATACGCTCGTCTTCCGCCGCCGCAGTCCGGCGGGGGAGGAGGGCTATCCCGGCAATCTCGATCTGGAGATTCGCTATGCGCTCCGCGCGGACAACGCCCTCGTCCTGACCTATCTCGCCCGGACGGACGCGGACACGGTGCTGAATCTCACGAACCATACCTACTTCAACCTCAACGGCGGGGGAGACGTGCTCGGCCACCGCCTGCAGCTGCGGGCGGATCGGTTCACCGAGAGCGACGCGCAGACGCTCCCGACCGGGCGGATTCTCTCTGTGGACGGCACGCCCATGGACTTCCGCGCCGGGCGAACCATCGGCGAGGGGCTGGGCACGGACGATGAGCCGCTGCGCCTCTGCCGGGGCTATGATCATAATTTCATCCTGCGCGCGGGCGAAGGGCCCTTCGCCGTCGCCGTGGGCGAGCGGACGGGCGTCCGGCTCGAGGCGTTCACCACCCAGCCCGCCGTGCAGCTCTATACCGGCAACTTCCTCGACGAGGACGCCGCGCCCGGCGCGCGCTTTCCCCGCTGGGGCGGCTTCTGCCTCGAGACGCAGCACTTCCCCGATGCGCCGCATTTCCCGCACTTTCCGTCCACGCTGCTCCGCCCGGGCGAGACGTTTCGGCAAGAGACCATCTACCGATTTTCAGCGTAGGAATAAAAAAGAGAGGCTTTTGCCTCTCTTTTTTCTTTTGTGTCATTTTTGTGCTTTTGCCGTGCTATAGTGGGATGACAGCAAGACCCGATTTGTTATATAATGGTCATGAAATAGAAAAATGACCTGAAAGGAGCGCGAAGGGCAGCGCCAAACGCGCCGAGACCGCCGCGATTCTGATGCGGTTTCTCGAAAACGGAAAGGAAGGATAACCCATGAAGCAACTGAGAAACACACTCTGCCTGCTGCTGATTTTGAGCCTGCTCGGCAGCGCGGCGCTGCTCGCGGGCTGCGGCAAGGCCAGGGTGAAGGAGCTGACCGACTGCGCCGTCCTCCATGAGCCGGAGTTCGGCGGCGTGTACATCGCGGCGACCATCGAGGAGTTCAACGCCCTCGGCTATCAGTACGGTGACAGCGTGGATATTACGTTCTCCAACGGCTATACGCTCACTGACCAGCCCTACTACAACGGCTATTACACCGAAAACGGAGAGAGCCTCCTCGTGGCTTATCCGGGCTATGATTACATCAAGGCCGGCATCAACAACGGCGATGATCTGTGGGAGCTTGCAGGCCTCACCGAGGCGGACACCGCCACCGTCTCGCTGCACGAGGCGGGGAAGTATCTCGACATTCAAAACGCGCGCGATATCCACTATACCGACGCGCGCGAGGACTATGACAGCGACGAGATCTTTGCCAACTTCCGTGCCGTCTCCGTCACGGGGCTGCGGGAAAACACGCTCTACCGCTCCGCCTCGCCCTGCGACAATCAGCACAATCGCGCCACGTTTGTGAACGATCTCATCGAGGCGGCGGGCGTGCAGTGCATCCTGAACCTCGCGGACAACGACGAGAAGATCGCGGGCTATCTCGCGGACGACAGCTTCGACACGCCGTATTTCCGCGCGCTCTATGAGGCCGGAAACGTCATTCCCATCGCGCTGAACATGAACTTTTCCTCCGCGGACTTTCAGCAGAAGCTGGCGGGCGGCCTCGTCGCCCTCTCGGAGCACGAGGGACCCTATCTCGTCCACTGTACCGAGGGCAAGGACCGCACGGGCTTCGTCTGCCTCCTGCTCGAGGCGCTCTGCGGCGCGAGCTATGAGGAGATCGCCGCGGACTATATGATCACCTATGACAACTATTACGGCATCACGAAGGACGCCGACGCCGCGCGCTATACCGTCATCGTCGAGCATGTGCTCGATCCGATGATTCAGGTCGTCGCAGGGGAGGGGGCGGACGTGAAAACCGCAGATCTCAAAGCCGGCGCCGAGGCCTTCCTCCGAAACGCCGGCATGACGGACGAACAGATCGCCGCCCTCGAGGCCAGACTTGCAGGCGGATAATTCACACTTCTATCATGAATTGTGAGGGAATCTGTGGTATAAACTAGTCATGACAAGCTTTTAACGAAACAAACGAAAAGGAGAAACTGTCATGGCAAATCGTATCGTTCTGAACACCATTTCCTATCACGGCTCCGGCGCCGTCGCCGAGATCGGCACCGAGCTCGAGGCTCTGAAGGAAGAGGATCTCCCGTTCCTCGCGCAGAGCGACTACGACGACGCCTGCCGCCCCGGCAACCCGAAGGACTGCGACGTGGAATCCCTCACGGCGCTGTTCCGCAAGCTGATGTAAAAAACAAATAAACCCACAGGGCACGCCGAAAGGGCGTGCCCTGTGAGTTTTTGATTCTGTTTTATTCGATCACCCCGCTGCCGAGGATGCGCTGCTCCTCGTCGTAAAACACGGCGAACTGCCCCGGCGCGGGCGCGCGCACCGGCTCGTCAAACCGGATGCGGACGGTGTTCTGCCCGGTGCAGCAGATCTCCGCCGCTGCCGCCGCATGGTGGGAGCGGATCTTCACGCCCGCGCGCAGGGAGCTTCCCGCCTCCGGCACGGGGATGCCCATCCATTCTGCCGCACCGCAGGTGATCTCGCGCCGCAGCAGGGAGGCGGCGTCCGTGAGCGTGATCGTGTTTCTCTCTGCGTCAATTTGGTTTACATAAAGTCTTTCAGGCGACGCGATCCCGAGCCCGCGCCGCTGGCCGATGGTGTAGCGGTGGACGCCCAGATGCGTGCCGAGGACGCTCCCGCTTTCGTCGACGAAAGCGCCTTGTTCCGGCAGCGCCGCCGCGTGCCCGGCGAGATAGTCGGTGTAGTGCCCCTCCGACACGAAGCAGAGCTCCTGCGAATCCGGCGCCGCCGCTGCGGGCAGCGCCAGGCGGGAGGCGAGGCTTCGCACCTCCGGCTTCGTGCGCGCGCCGAGCGGCAGCACCGTGCGCTGCAGCTGCTCCTGCGTCAGGCGGCAGAGCATGTAGCTCTGATCCTTCCCGGCGTCCAGCCCGGCCTGCACGGTAAAGCGCCCGCCCTCCGCGCACACCACGGACGCATAGTGCCCGGTGGCGACGGCGTCTGCCTGAAAGAGCGCGGCGGCATAAAGCAGCCACTTCCACTTGACCTCGCGGTTGCAGCCCACGCAGGGGTTCGGCGTCACGCCGCGCAGCCGGTCGGAGAGAAACGGCGCCTCCACGCTTCGCCCGAAATCCGAGGCGCAGTTGATGGTGTGATACGCGATGCCGAGCGCCGCCGCCGTCTCGCGGGCGTCGTCGATCCGGCAGCAGCGGCTTGAGCCGGACTGCCAGGTGCGCAGCGTCACGCCGATCACCTCGTGCCCCGCTGCCTGCAGCAAATGCGCTGCCACGGCGCTGTCCACGCCGCCGGAGAGCCCCACCACAATGCGTGCCATGTACATTCCTCCTTATATATCCTATTGACTTAATAGGATAAAAAAAGTTATACTGCGAATGTAAGAAAAAGTCAATCCAAAACAGGGGAGGAAGACCGATGAAGCTCGCACTTTGCCAGATGCGCATGTCGGACAGTATGGAGGAAAACTATGAGCATGCCCGCGCGCAGATCTTTGCTGCCGCGGCGCAGGGCGCGGATCTGATCTGCTTTCCGGAAATTCAGCTCTCGCCCTTTTTCCCGCAGTATGAAGGGCAGGACGCCTCCCGCTGGGCAGTCGCGCCGGACAGCCGATACGTCCGCGGCCTGCAGGCCGCCTGCCGCGAGGCGGGGATCTATGCCGCGCCGAACTTCTATGTGGAGGAAAACGGGCAGCGGTACGACATGAGCCTCCTCATCGACGACCGGGGCGAGATCCTCGGCCGCCAGAAGATGGTGCACATCGCGCAGGCCGCCTGCTTTTATGAGCAGGACTATTACACCCCATCGGAGGAGGGCTTCGGCGTGTTCCTCACGCCGCTCGGCCGCATCGGCATCGTCGTCTGCTTCGACCGGCACTATCCCGAGAGCGTGCGCACGCTCGCGCTGCGCGGGGCGGATCTCATCCTCATCCCGACTGCGAACACGAAGGCCGAGCCGTCTGAGCTGTTTCAGTGGGAGATCCGTGTGCAGGCGTTTCAGAGCAGCGTGAACATTGCCATGTGCAACCGCGTCGGCAGGGAGGACGGGATGGACTTCTCCGGCGAATCCCTCGCGGCGGATCACGAGGGCAGGCTGATCGCCCTCGCGGGCGATACGGAGCAGCTGCTCTTTGCCGAGGTGGATCTGAACGCCGCCGCCGAGACGAGAAAACGCAAGCCCTACACCGCGCTCCGCCGCCCGGAGCTGTATGAATAAAGGAGCAATGGAACATGGCAAAAAAGGAAAACCAATTTGAAGGCTATGGCCTTTCGACGCAGGCCGTCCACACCGGCACGGATTACGACGCCGAGACCGGCGCCGTTCGCCGCCCGCTGCACATGGCCAACAGCTACAAGCTGCCGGACGATCTCTCCAAGGTGAACTATTCGTCGACGGATCTGCTCATGTACGCCCGCAACGGCAACGCCAACCAGCACTGGCTCGAGGAGAAGATCGCCGCGCTCTACGGCGCGGAGGACGCCATCGTCCTCGCCAGCGGCGTCGGCGCGCTGCACGCTCTGTTCTGGACGCTGCTCAAAACCGGTGACCGCGTCGTCTATCCGAACGTGAGCTACATGGCGGTCTACCGCATGTTCCATGAGCTGTTTAACCGCAAGTTCGGCGTAGAGACCGTCATGGTCGACATGACGGATCTCGCCGCGGTGGAGAAGGCCATCACCCCGGGCACGCGCCTCGTGCACATCGAGACGCCGGACAACCCCACCGTCGGCGTCACGGACATTGCCGCCGTCGCCGAGATTGCGCACCGGAACGGCGCGCTCCTGAGCGTGGACAACACCTTCGCCTCGCCCCTCAACCAGCGCCCGCTCGAGCTCGGCGCCGATTTCGTCGTTGACGCGCTCACGAAATACCTGAACGGCCACGGCGACGCGCAGGGAGGCGCCATCCTCTCCAACGATCTCGAGACCATGGACCGCATCCGCTATGAGGCGCAGGTGAACGTCGGCGCGGTCATCAGCCCGTTCAACGCCTGGCAGATCTTCCGCGGCTCGGTCACGTTCCCGCTGCGCATGGAGCGCATCAATCAGTCCACGCTGCGCATCGCCCGCTGGCTCGAGACGCTGCCTTGCGTCACGTTTGTCTCCTATCCGGGGCTCGAGAGCAACCCCGGCTTTGCCGTTGCGCAAAGACAGATGAAAAACGGCTTCGGCGGCGTGATTTCCTTCGGCCTGAACACCGATGACAAAACCGTCGAGCGCTTCTGCGCCGCGCTCAAGGTCGTCACGTTCGCCGTCTCCCTCGGCCACGATGAGAGTCTCATCTTCCCGCAGCCGAGCTATGACGAGCGCATCCAGCTTTATCCCGAGCCGTTCCGGCGCGGCTTTCTGCGCTTCTCCGTCGGGCTCGAGGAGCCGGAGGATATCATTGCGGATCTCACGCAGGCGCTCAGGGCGGTTTCGCTCCTGTGAGCGCCGCGCAAGGCGGTTTGCAGGCTGAAAAATGGCGAAGAGATGATTTTCTTTCCAATCTGTGCCTGCTTTGTGTCGCTTCTGTGTCTGCTGCCATGGCATTCCATGCGGTTCAGACGCAGCCGCCTGAATTGCAAACTCCTGTCGCCTCCGTGGTGATATGCTCTCTTCCACGGAGTCGGCGCCATCTGCTCCTCAAGCGGGAACATCCCCTGAAATCCAGGATTTCAG
>JBGUHV010000181.1:0-2218 GCA_045112425.1 Oscillospiraceae bacterium | reverse complement strand
CCCGGTCTGCCCGGAGGTGCTCGGCGGTCTTCCGACCCCGCGCACGCCCTCCGAGCGGCAGGGCGGCCGCGTCGTGATGAAAACCGGCGCGGACGTCACGGCGGAATATCGCCGCGGCGCCGAAGAGGCGCTGAGAATCGCGCAGGAAAACCGCGTCTGCGCGGCGGTTCTGAAGGAGCGCAGCCCCTCCTGCGGGAAGGGCAGCATTTACGACGGCACCTTCACCGGCACGCTCAAAGAGGGAAACGGCGTGACGGCGGAAATGCTGATAGACGCCGGATTCGCCGTGTACGGCGAATCCGAGATTGAAAAACTGTTATCCGTGTGGAGTTTGGAGTGTGGAGTGTGGAGTTGAAGCAATCACACTCCGCACTTCTCATTTTGAAAAGAGGAACCCATGAGATATGAAGCTGGTCAATGTGATATTGCCGTGATCGGCGCGGGGCATGCGGGCATTGAGGCGGCGCTGGCTGCGGCGCGGCTCGGGCTCGACACGGTGTGCTTCACCGTGAATCTCGACGCCGTGGGCAACATGCCCTGCAACCCCGCCATCGGCGGCACGGGCAAGGGGCATCTCGTGCGCGAGCTCGACGCGCTCGGCGGCGAGATGGCGAAGGCCGCAGACAAGGCCTGCATCCAGTACCGGATGCTCAACCGCGGCAAGGGCCCGGCGGTGCACTCCCTGCGCGCGCAGGCCGACCGGCGGCGCTATCAGACCGTGATGAAGCACACGCTCGAGACGCAGGCGAATCTCCGCGTCAAGCAGGCGGAGGTCGTCTCCGTGGAGACGGAGGACGGACACGTCTCCGCCGTCGTGACGGCGACGGGGGCGGTCTGGCGCTGCCGCGCCGCGATTCTGGCCACGGGCACGTATCTGCGCGGGCGCACCATCGTGGGCGAGGTGCTGCGCGACGAGGGGCCGGACGGTCTCGCCGCCGCGGGGCCGCTCGCGGACTGCTGCCGGGAGCTCGGGCTCAATATGCGCCGGTTCAAGACCGGCACGCCGCCGCGCATTCTGAAACGCACGGTGGATTTCTCCAAGATGGAGATGCAGCCCGGCGACGAGGGGATCGAGGCCTTCTCCTTCTCCACGACCGAACCGGTGGAAAACCGCGCCGTCTGCTGGCTGACCTACACCAACGAGCGCACGCACGAGATCATCCGCGCGAATCTCGACCGCAGCCCGATCTACTCCCATGTGATTGAGGGCGTCGGGCCGCGATATTGCCCCAGCATCGAGACCAAGATCATGACCTTCCCGGATAAGGAGCGCCACCAGCTCTTTCTCGAGCCGATGGGGCTCGAGACGGAGGAGCTCTATCTGCAGGGCTTTTCCTCGTCGCTGCCCGAGGAGGTGCAGGTGCAGATGCTGCACACGATCCCCGGTCTCGAACAGGCGGAGATGACCCGCTGCGCCTACGCGATTGAATATGACTGCGTCGACCCGACGGAGCTCTGGCCGACGCTCGAGACGAAAAAAATCCCCGGCCTCTACGGCGCGGGGCAGTTCAACGGCTCCTCCGGCTATGAGGAGGCGGCGGTGCAGGGCTTCGTCGCGGGCGTGAACGCCGCGCGCAGGCTCCGGGGCGAGGCGCCCATGATCCTCCGCCGCTCGGACGGGTACATCGGCACCTTAATCGACGATCTCGTGACAAAGGGCACGAACGAGCCCTACCGCATCATGACCTCGCGCTCGGAATACCGGCTGCTGCACCGGCAGGACAACGCCGACGAGCGCCTCGCCGCCATCGGACGGGAGATCGGCCTCGTGGATGATGCGCAGTTTGCCGCCGTGCAGGAGAAATACCGGCAGGTGGCCGCCGAGATGGCGCGGCTGGAAAAGACGCACGTCGCGCCGGGCGAGGACTTAAACGCCATGCTTGTTTCACGCGGCACGGCGGCGGCGAAGACCGGCGTCTCGCTCGCGGATCTCCTGCGCCGCCCGCAGATCGGATATGCCGATCTCGCGCCGTTTGACTTGGAGCGTCCGGCGCTCCCACGCGCCGTCACCGAGCAGGCGGAGATCCGCCTGAAGTATGCGGGCTATATCGACCGCCAGCTGCGGCAGGTGGCGGAGTTCCAGCGGCTCGAGGAGCGCCCGCTCCCGGACGGGCTGGATTTTGAAAACATCGCCTGCCTCCGCCTCGAGGCGCGGCAGAAGCTGCAGGCCATCCGGCCGAAAAATCTCGGCCAGGCCAGCCGGATCTCCGGCGTGAGC
>JBGUHV010000180.1:0-13440 GCA_045112425.1 Oscillospiraceae bacterium | reverse complement strand
CATCCGCGCGCGGATCAGCGCCATCTCCAGCGTGACAGCGCCCCAGCCCAAAAGCCGGAACAATCCGACCTCGATCACCGTCATAATCAGACCGGTCAATAACGTCCGCGGCAGGGAAGACCGCGCCGCGAGACCTCTAAAGGATTGCTTCATCTTTTTCACCTTCCTCCCAAAGCGTTTCCACCAGCGCCAGCGCGCTCTCCTTGCTCGCGCCCGTCTGGCGCATGGCCGTCACGAGCGTGCGCACCTCGCTCTCCAGCAGCTCCTGCCGGATGGCCCGCACCGACTCGTCGGTGAGCACCATGCAGCTCTTCGCGCCCGAGTGGGAGCGGATCAGCCCCTTTTCCTCCAGCAGGCGATAGGCCTTCTGCACCGTGTTCGGGTTCACGCCCAGCACCGCCGAGAGCACCCGCCGCGACGGGAGCTCGTCGCCGTTTTGAATGCGCCCCGCCGCCGCGCCGCGCTGGATATACCGCAGAATCTGCAGATAAATCGGCACGCCCGGCGCCGGCGCAAAATCGTCAAAGGAGATCATATCGCGCTTCAACCTCCAAAACCGTGTTACTCGAGTAATACACTTTCTAACCGTATTATACGGCTAATACGGTTACTTGTCAATTCGGAAATTACCAACAAATTGCGGTTGCATGATTTGTTGGTTTTTGGTATCATATAGTTGTGAAAAACTGTCCTCGAAAGGAGTCCTTTCTATGAAACGTCTGCTCGCGCTTCTGCTGTGCGCAGTCATGCTCTTCTCCGTGCTCGGCGCGGAGGCATGGGCTGCCGACGGCGATACGCTGACGGTTTATGCCAAATCCGGCGGGCGGCGCAGCGTCAAGGTGGGCGATACGTTCACCTATACCTACGCGCTGCGGCTCACGGAGATCTATAAGCTCGACCGCATCCGGCTCAACGTGCTGTTCGACCCGGAGTGCCTGGAATATGTGAGCGCGGAGGCGCCCTCCTTCAGCAGCCAGGACGCGGCGGACACCACCGTCTCGGAGGCGAACCGCACCGGCAATATCCGCATGAAAGAGGCCAAGGACACGAACGTCTTCAGCAACAGCATCGGCGACGTGATCCGCATCACGTTCCGCGTCAAGCGCGGCGGCACCTCCTATATCCGCACGCTGCTGGAGTACCTCGAGGTCGGCAGATCCGGCGACTCGGACGTGATGGTCGTGGAGAACTACCGCCCCAACGCCATCCGCGAGAAGCTCATCGCCACCTATGACTATCTCGGCGACAATCCGCCCACCAATGCCACGACCAAGCTGAACATCCAGCAGGACGTGATCTGGTTCTATATGAAGGACGCGGAGGAGAACCCCGTCGAGGCGGGGCAGCGCTTCAAGCTCAGCGGCACGGATCTCGACGGCAAGGTGCAGAACTTCACCGCCGTCACGGATGAATACGGCTTCATCTGCTTCCCGAAGGTGCCCTACGGCTACTATTCCCTCGCCTGCGACTCCGTCCGCGAGGACGGCTCGGCATACTTTGTGGACGATGCGAGCGTCAACGTGCCCTCGGTGCGAAACGGCAAGCTGGACGTGCGCCAGACGGTCACGGCCCGCCTGCTCCAGCCGGAGGATATGACGAGCCTGACCGTCCGCCTCGCCTGGGCGGATGAATTCATCGACCGCGGCATCCCCTATACCGGGGATCGGCCGGTGAGCGTCTCGGTCGAGCTCGAGGCCGGCGGCACGCAGTATGCCCACGGCTATCTCTCGGCGGACAAGAGCAGCGTGGAGTTCAAGAACCTCCCCCGCACGGGCCCGGACGGCGAGGAGCTCGAGTATGAGGCGATCCCGGGCGTGACGGAGCATTACGTTCCGGAGATCAGCCGCACGGACGCGGGCTTTACCATCACGCTGCGCTATCTCAACGACCACGACTGGTCGAAGGAGCGCATCGAGCCCGACTGCGAAAAGAGCGGCGAGGTAATCTATACCTGCGCCGACTGCAAGACCGTCTATCACTACACACTCGCGCCCCTCGGCCACGACTATGTAGAGTCCGGCTATGACGCCTCCTGCGAGAAGGACGGCTATCACCTCTACGTCTGCAAGCGCTGCGGCAAGTGGCATGCCGAAACGCTGCCCGCCCCCGGCCACAGCTGGGGCGAGTGGATCGTCGACGTGGAGCAGGAGGGCACCGCCGACGGCCACATGTACCGTGTCTGCTCCGTCTGCGGCGAGAAGGAAGAGCAGATCATCGCCGGCCCCAACCATCAGCACACCTACACGGATATCGTCGTGCCGCCGACCTGCACCGAGGCGGGCTATACCTACGCCGTGTGCGGCTGCGGCAAGGAATATCCGCATTATGATATCGTGCCCGCCCTCGGCCATGACTTCACCGGCAACAGCGCCACCCGCACCGTGATCGAAAACGGCTGCACCGAGGACGGCCTTGTGGAATACACCTGCTCCCGCTGCGGCGAGATGCACGCCGAGATCCTGCCTGCCCACGGCCATGATTACGGCGTGACCGATCAGAAGGACGCCGACTGCACGCACGCCGGCTATACCGCCACCAAGTGCAGCTACTGCGGCGATCCGCGCACCATTTACACCCCCGCCCTCGGCCACGACTGGGGCGACTGGATCATCGATCAGGCCGCAACGGACAAGCCCGGCGCGAAGCACCGCGTCTGCAGGCGCTGCGACCAGATCGAGACGGCGGTCATCCCGGCCAACCCTGTCGGCCATAAGCACGAATACGTCACGCCCGAGACCATCGCGCCCACCTGCACCGAGCAGGGCTATACGAAGGTGTACTGCGACTGCGGCGCGAGCGTCATCGATCCGGACAGCTATATCGACGCGCTGGGGCACGACTGGGTGCTCGATCCGAGCCTGAGCACCAACTCCACGCAGCGCACCCGCGGCGTCCGCTGCTACCGCTGCAGCCGCTGCGGTCTCATCCGCTATGAATTCCTGCCCAAGCTCGAGGGCGCCTGGAAAAACGGCTTCTGGGACGTCTACGAGTCGGACTGGTACTATGATTCCGTCCGCTACGTCAACTATAACGACTATATGAACGGCACCTCCGCCTCCCGCTTCGACCCGAACGAGCCCATGACCCGCGCCATGCTCGTCACGGTGCTCTACCGCATGGTCGGCAGCCCGAACGTGCAGAGCCTGAACATGCCGTTTGTCGATGTGCAGGCAGGGGAGTGGTACCACGACGCGGTGCTCTGGGCGTATGATACCGGCGTCGTCCGCGGCGTGAGCGAGACGGAGTTTGCCCCGATGAACCTCATCACGCGCGAGCAGATGGTCACGATCTTCCACCGCTATGCCGAGTACGCCGGCTATGACGTGTCCGAGATGGCGAGCATCTACGCCTTCGTGGACGGCGGCTATGTCAGCGACTATGCCAGAGACCCCATGGCGTGGGCAATCCGCGCCGGCATCATCAACGGCGTCGACGTGGAAGGCATCCCCTGCCTCCAGCCGCAGGGCTACGCCACCCGCGCGCAGGCTGCCGCGATCATCCAGCGCTTTGATAACTGGAGACTGAAGTAAAACGACAAAGGAACTGTTGCATTTTGCAGCAGTTCCTTTGCAATATTCCGCACAAAAGAATCTGTCATCCTGAGCGGAGCGCGCAGCGCGGAGTCGAAGGATCTTGGCTTAGCAGGAAAGGAGAACAGCCGGCGTCTGTCCGGCTGCCCTGCCAGGATCCTTCGACTCCACTTCGTTTCGCTCAGGATGACAAGCTTCTGACCGCGTATCATCACAATGGACTGGATCTGCATTGAAAAACATGCTTGCCGCAAATATTAACATAATAAAATTATGGTAAATTTATCATTCGCTGATGTATATTCTTTTCGTGTTTGGGAACAATCCCCTTGAGGACACTGAAAGGAGAACCGCGAATGATGAAACGAATCCTGTGCATGGCGCTCTCGCTGACCGCCCTGCTTTCCCTTGCCGCCTGCGGCCGCACTGCGCGCCGCGCCGAAGAAATCGTTGAGAGCATGCTCCCGACCATGACCGTCCGGCCGACGGAGGCGCCGGAGGCCTTCTCCTCCGTCGCGCCGGAGACGCCCGACCCGAAGGACGCCGCGCCCGTGACGGACGTGCTCGCCGCGATCCGCGACTGCGATGTGGACGACGCCGTGCTCATGCAGTACCCCGCCGCGGCGAAGGTGCTCACCTTCTGCGCCGACGGCGGCACGGAGCGCAATACCTTCGAGCGCGACGTGAAGGCGTATTTCAAGACCATGGACGACGCCCAGCGCGAGGAATTCCGCGCCCGTTTTGACGCCGTCCTGACGCTCGCGCAGAACATCGCCAGGGGCGACGTGGAGCAGAGCGACCTCGAGCAGGCGGACGATCTCAAAGACTTCGACCCCGTCACCTTCCAGCACGAAAATCTCGAGACGTTTGAGAAAACCGTCCGTGCCTCGCTGTAAAACAGCTTCGCAGAGTTCGCGCTCGGAAGCGCGAAGAAATCCCATCATTTTTGTGCCCGAACTTGTTTGGGTGCAAAAATACCGCTCACGAAAAAGATCGCGCTGTTTTCGCGGACGGTGATCCGCAGCCCAGCGCGATCTTTGCAGTGCAGTTCCTTAAAATAAGACAGAGCCTGTTTTGGCAGGCTCTGTCTTATTTTACTTCTTCATAATATACCGGTCAATGGCCGCGGCGGCTTCCTTGCCGGCGCCCATGGCCTTGATGACGGTGGCAGCGCCGGTCACAGCGTCGCCGCCGGCGAAGACGCCGGCCTTCGTGGTCACGCCGTGCTCGTCGGCCACAATGCCGCCCTTCTCGGTGTACTCCATGTCGGGCGTGGCCTTGCGCAGCAGGGGGTTCGGGCTGGTGCCGAGCGCCATGATGACGGCGTCGCACTCCATCTCAAACTCGCTGCCCGGCTTCTCAACGGGTCTGCGGCGGCCGCGCGCATCGGGCTCGCCGAGCTCCATCTCGATGCAGCGGATGCCGCGCACCCAGTTGTTCTCGTCCGCGAGAATCTCCACCGGGTTCGTCAGGAGCTTGAAGACGATGTCCTCTTCCTTCGCGTGCTCGTACTCTTCCTTGCGGGCGGGGATCTCCTTCTCGCCGCGGCGGTAGACCACGGTGACCTCGGCGCCGAGGCGCTTGGCGCAGCGCGCAGCGTCCATGGCCACGTTGCCGGCGCCGACGACGCACACCTTGCTGATCGGCATCAGCGGCGTGTCATAGCGCTCGTCATAGGCCTTCATGAGGTTGATCCGGGTCAGGAACTCGTTGGCGGAGAACACGCCGCAGTAGTTCAGGCCCGGGATGTTCTGGAACACGGGCAGGCCCGCGCCGGAGCCGATGAACACGGCCTCGAAGCCGCCGACGTCGGGGTCGTTGGAGAGCAGCTCGTCGATCATCAGCGCCTTGCCGACGGTCGCGTCGCACTGGATCGTGACACCGAGGGCGGTGAGCTTGTCGATCTCCTTCTGCACGAGAGCCTTCGGCAGACGGAACTCGGGGATGCCGTAGGCCAGCACGCCGCCGGCCTTGTGCAGGTGCTCAAAGACCGTCACGTCGTAGCCGAGCTTGGCCAGATCGCTCGCGCAGGCGAGGCCGGCAGGGCCGGAGCCCACGACCGCCACGCGGTGGCCGTTGCGCTCGGGCTTTTCGGGCATCTCGTCGGCGTTCTGCATGACCCAGTCGGCCACGAAGCGCTCCAGACGGCCGATGCCGACCGGCTCGCCCTTGATGCCGCGCACGCACTTGGATTCGCACTGGTTCTCCTGCGGGCAGACGCGGCCGCAGATCGCGGGCAGGGAGCTGTCCTCGAGGATCTTGTGGTAGGCGCCCTTGAAGTCCTGCTGGGTGATGAGCTTGATGAAATCGGGGATCTTCACGTTGACCGGGCAGCCGGTCACACACTGCGGGCGGCGGCACTGCAGGCAGCGGTTCGCCTCGTCCAGCGCGAGCTCCACGGTGTAGCCGAGGGCAACCTCGTCAAAGTTTTTGTTGCGGACGTTCGGCTCCTGCTCGGGAATCGGATTTTTCGTGGGAGAAAGATTGGTCGCCATCTTATTTGCCCTCCTTTGCTGCCTTGCGTGCGGCTTCCTCGCGGTCCGCCAGCTCCTGCAGCGTGCAGTTGTGGCGGCGCTGGAACACGCGCTGCTCCTGCTTCTCATAGATCTTCGAGCGGGCAATCGCCTCGTCGAAGTCGACGAGGTGGCCGTCAAACTCGGGGCCGTCGACGCAGGTGAACTTTCTCTGTCCGTCCACGGTCAGGCGGCAGCCGCCGCACATGCCGGAGCCGTCGATCATGATGCAGTTCATGTCGACCATCGTGTGCACGCCGTACTCCTTCGTGATCTGACATACGAACTTCATCATCGGCAGCGGGCCGATGCAGATGCAGGTGTCATACTGCTCGCCCTCGGCCTTGGCCTTCTCGAGCAGCTCCTTGAGCTTCACGGTGGTAAAGCCCTTCTCGCCGTAGGAGCCGTCGTCGGTCATCATGTAGAGGTTCTTGCAGCAGGCGCGCATCTCGTCCTCGAGAACGACGATGCCCTTCGTGCGGAAGCCCGCCACGATGTCGACGTGGCAGCCGCGGTCGAACGCGCCCTTGGCCTGCGGCCAGGCGATCGCGCAGCCGGAGCCGCCGCCCACGACGATGACCTTGTGCATGTTGTCAAACTCCGCCGGGTTGCCGAGCGGGCCCACGACGTCGGCCACATAGTCGCCCTCCTTCATGCTGGCGAGCAGGGCGGTCGTCGAGCCGACTCGCTGCATGATCACGGTCACGTCGCCGGCGTCGCGGTCGAAGTAGGAGATCGTGATGGGCATGCGCTCGCCGAACTCGTCCACACGGAACATGAGGAACTGGCCCGGCTGCGCCCGGCGCGCCACGAGCGGCGCGTGGAAGGTCACGCGGAACATGTTATCGGATAATTGTTCTTTTTTTACGATTTGAAACGGCATAACATATCACCTCATACTGCATTATAACGGAAATCACCGGATTCTACAAGCGAAAACAGACTAATTAAAACTTTGTCATTTCACGAGAATTGATACCCGTCAAAACGCGGCATTTTTGTTCACAAACACGAACCGGGAGCCCGAAAACAGCGCGCGGTGTTTCCTTTCGGCCGCATCGCGGCGCAGGAATGCCGTTTGCAATTATCATTGACCATCCTGAACGCTGCATGCTATACTGTATTATTACATTATAGATAAAAATGGAGGATGACAGCATGAAAAAAAGGTGGATCAGCATGCTTCTGGTCGTTTGCCTTGTGATCTCGCTGCTGCCTGCGCAGGCGTTTGCGGCAGAGCAGGATCAAAAACCGCAGACCAAACAGGAGCCTCTTGCCGTGGAGCTGGACGCCCGGCAGGAGCAGGAGGAAGAAACGCAGCCGCTGGAAGAAACGACTGACGCCGCCGGGGAACCCGGCGCGCAGGTTCTGGCGTCCGATCCGATCGTGTCCGGCGCGTTTACATACCAAACGGACGACAACGGTAACGCGGCCATCACAGCCTATAGCGGCACGGAGGAAAACCTGACCATTCCCTCTACGCTGGACGGACACACGGTCACAGCGATCGGATCATACGCATTCAACGGCTGCAGCAGTTTGAAAAGGGTAGTTCTTCCGAGCACGGTCACAAGGATAGGCGAGCATGCATTCAATTATTGCGGCAATCTGTCAGAAATCAATATTCCGAGCAATCTTCAGGAAGTGGGGGCCGGAATTCTGGCAGGCTGCAATTCGATGAAAAAACTCTCGTTTGATGAAGGAATCAGGGAGATCCCGGATCTTATGTTTGAGAACACCTATGGTCTGGAAGAAGTGGTTGTGCCGGATACGGTAGTAAGAATCGGATCATACGCATTCAACGGCTGTAGCAATTTGAAAAGGGTAGTTCTTCCGAGCGCGGTCACAAGGATAGACGAGCATGCATTCAATTATTGCGGCAATCTGACAATTTACAGTGAAGAATATTCAACTGTTTCCATATTTGCAATTGACCACAATTATTCGTTTTCCGTCGATCGCCCATTTCATGATCGTGATCATTACGTGTTGGACAGGACGGGAACCAGACTGTTCTCGGATCTAAACGCCATGACCGCCAATGGCTGCATCACCATGCGCGTGGACTATGCGCTGAAGGATCACTGGCGGGACAAGACTACGGACCGGGTGCTCAAGATCCTCACGCCCGCCAACACCGAGCTGGACGAGACCTCAATCCTGCTGGACGGCGAGCTCTGCAAAAACTATGTCATGCGCACGGAGCATCTGCTGGAGATCCCGGTCACAAAGGACAGCGGCTCCGTGAAGCTCACGGTGCAGGTGAAGGGGCAGGGGAATCTCCTCGGCTACGCGGCACTGTTCTGCAAGGCGGACGGCGAGAACCGCTCGGAGGTCATCGGCCTGCTCAATGAGCAGCCGAGCATCCTCTCCATCACCGCGCCGGAGCGCACCGGCACGGCGGTGGTGCCCGTCTCCGGCGTGGCGCCGGCGGACGCCGAGGTCACGCTTCTGGTCGACGGAGAGGCGCAGGGCAAGGTTAAGGCGCTCAAAACCGGCTCCTGGAGCGGCGAGGTTCGCGTGAAGACCGACGTGGATCACCGCAGCTGCACGATCACTGCCGTGTGCGAGCATAAAGGAGAGAAGCTGGAGCGATCCACCAGGGTGATCTACCATGCGGGCGAGCCGAAGCTGGTCGGCTTCATGATGGAGTACAATGAGCACAATGTGATCAAGTCTGTGGATCTGCTCCACACCAACGGGACGAAGCCGCTCGTCTGGTTCCTGCCCGGCACGCAGTTCGATTTCATTCTCAAATACGATCACCCCGAGCAGATCGATCGGGTCTATGTTACCAGCACGCGAAACAACGAGAAGAAGTACCTGGAAGCGACCTACGACGAGGCGAAGGGCGCCTTTGTTACTAACGGCTTCTTTGATCCGTCGGATCATAGTTATGTTCCCGGAAAGATCAGCATTGAGTATAACAAGAAATCAAATGCCGTAAAGATCGGAGACAGCATTGACTTCAGTATTTTTGACTCCTATGACCCGATTGTGAGCCAAGACGCCTTCACGGTAATCACAGACACGGAGAAAAAGGGCGTAGTGCGTTTAGACCTGTCTGAAGTTTCTGCAGCGCTCAAGGATCAGGCTATGGACATTACGGTTCATGTCTATGACCCCAAGACAGACGGCAGTCTGGACAGTTGGAGAGGGTTCCCAAAATCAGGCGAGGGAATTCAATCTTACACGGTTCCAGGAGCGGACGGCACTTGGTTCCAGATTGAAATCGACACCAGAGATCCCTATACCTATCTCATGATCGTAAATGACACAGCCAGCAACGAGTTTGTCAAATACATCATCGACATGGCAGTGGACGACCCCGCAAAGCCGGCGTCAACTCTGGCTGAAGTCTCAACCATTTTTGACCTGATCAGCCCGATCGTCAGCGTAATCTGTGATCAGCATCAGATCAAACGGGATATGGATGAGCTTCGGGAAGAAGTGATGACCTCTCCATATATCAATATCATGGAAGAAGATAAGGAAAATGAAAAATATCGCCAGAACGCGCTGACGAGAGTGGATGACCTCGAAAGAGAACAGATCATGTTTTCGATCATCACAAATCTTTTGCCTTTGCTTGTCATAACGATCCCTGCGCTGGTCTGCACGTCTACCATGACAGCACCTGCATTGGCATTTGCTGCACTGCTGTCAGTGTTCACGATGGTCGCTCCTTTCTTTTGGGAAAAGCGGATCGGCATGATCCGAGAAGGATATTACAACTTTAAGTTTGCGGTCGACCCCAGCGGCTATGCCTACGATCTGGAGACGCTGGAACGGCTGGAGAACGTACAGACCACGGCGTACTATATCCCCGTCGACGATGACGATCCGGACTTCTGGAATCATAAGCCTGGAGCAAACGAATACGGCGTCAAATGGAACGCTGCCGAGTATGAGCAGAAGAACCCACTGCGCACGAACGCCGACGGCAAATACGCCTGGGATGTTCCGGAGGGGTGGTGGCGCGTAAAATTCGAAAAGGAGGGCTATGAGACCACCTGGAGCGAATGGGTGCCGGTTCCGCCGATCCAGACGGAGGTAAACGTCGGCATGAAGCCGTTGGACAAACCGACGCCGACGCCGCAGCCGCCGACAATGTCGTTCACCGACGTCGCGGCCGGAGAGTACTACTATGAGCCGGTTTACTGGGCGGTCGATCACAAGCCGCAGATCACGAACGGCACGAGTCCGACGACCTTCTCGCCCAATGCCGACTGCACGCGCGGCCAGATCGTCACGTTCCTCTGGCGCGCGAAGGGTCAGCCGGAGCCGAAGCGCACGGACAATCCCTTCGCGGACGTGAAGGCGTCCGATTACTACTACAAGGCCGTCCTCTGGGCGGTGGAGCAGGGAATCACGAACGGCACGGACGCGACGCACTTCTCGCCGAACGCGAGCTGTACGCGCGGCCAGGCGGTGACCTTCCTCTGGCGCGCCGAGGGCATGCCCGCGGCAAAGACGCAGCGGTCTGACTTCAGAGACGTGCAGGACGCGAATGTCTATTACTACATCCCGGTCCTCTGGGCGGTGGAAAACGGCATCACGAACGGCACAGGGAAGGACACCTTCTCTCCGAACCTGACCTGCACTCGCGGCCAGATCGTCACGTTCCTCTGGCGCGACCTGGCAAAGTAAACAAAGGGCTGTCTCACACGGGACAGCCCTTTTTGCACGGATGAATCGTCCCGGCAGCAAACGCTGCCGGGACGAATGTGTTTCAGAAAGCTGCCGCTCAGCAGCAGATCTCCTTCGTATCGCGGGCGATGACGAGCTCCTCGTTCGTCGGGATCACGAAGACCTTGACCTTGCTCTCGGGGGTGGAGATCATGATGTCCTCGCCGCGCTTGGAGTTGGCCTCGGGATCGATCTCGACGCCCAGATAGCCGAAGTACTCGGCGATGGCGGCGCGGGAAGACTTGCTGTTCTCGCCGACGCCGGCGGTGAAGATGATCGCGTCCACGCCGTTCATCGCGGCGACGTAGGAGCCGACGACCTTGCCCACCCAGTAGTGGAACATGTCGAGCGCGAGCTGCGCGCGTTCGTTGCCCTCGGCGGCAGCGTTGTCGAGATCGCGGAAGTCGCTGCTCACGCCGGAGACGCCCAGCACGCCGGACTTCTTGTTGAGCACGTTCAGCATCTCGTCGATGCTCAGACCGTACTTGTTCATGATGAACTGCACGACGCCGTTGTCGAGGTCGCCGCAACGGGTGCCCATCGGCAGACCGACCAGCGGGGTGAAGCCCATGGAGGTGTCCACGCACTTGCCGCCGTCGATTGCGGCGATGGAGGAGCCGTTGCCCATGTGGCAGGAGATGATCTTGAGCTCCTCGATGGGCTTGCCCATCAGCTCCGCGCAGCGGGAGGAGACATAGCGATGGCTCGTGCCGTGGAAGCCATAGCGGCGGATGCCGTCGTTCTTGTAGTATTCATAGGGGATCGCGTACATGAAGGCCTTGCCGGGCATGGTCTGGTGGAACGCGGTGTCAAACACGGCGACCATGGGCACGTCGCCCATGACCTTGCGGCAGGCGTTGATGCCGGTGATGTTCGCGGGGTTGTGCAGCGGCGCGAAGGGAGTGCACTCCTCGAGCGCCTGCATGACGGCGTCGTCGATCTTCACGGAGGAGGCGAACTTCTCGCCGCCGTGGACGACACGATGACCGACCGCGTCGATCTCCTTCATGTCGGCCACCACGCCGTACTCGGCGCTGGTGAGCTTCTCGATGACGGCGGCAATGGCCTCGGAGTGCGTCGGCATCGGGAGATCCTCGTCAAAGACGGGCTTTCCGCCGACCAGCGGGCTGTGCTTCAGATGACCGTCGATGCCGATGCGCTCGCAAAGGCCCTTGGCGAGAACGGATTCGTTCTCCATGTCGATCAGCTGATACTTCAGCGAGGAGCTGCCGGCGTTGATGACCAGAATTTTCATAGTGTTGGTTCCTTTCCTATCTTTTTATTGTCTTGTAAAACCTCTGAAGACACGGTAAAATAAAAGTACCGCATACATTACTATTCTAATCCTTTTGGCGCAAAACGCAAGAACTTTTTATGCATTCAGGAGGCCGCCATGCAGAAAGTCGCAGGCATCGTTGCCGAATATAACCCGTTTCACCGCGGTCACGCTTATCACATTGCGGAGACCCGCCGTTTATTGGGCGCGGACTGCGCCGTCGTGTGTGTCATGTCGGGCGATTTCGTCCAGCGCGGCGACGTCGCCGTGTTCGATCAATTCACCCGCGCGGAGATGGCCGTGCGCGGCGGGGCGGATCTCGTCTTCGAGCTGCCGCTCCGGTGGAGCCTCTCCTCGGCGGAGGGCTTCGCCCGCGGGGGCGTGAGCCTCCTCGCGGCGACCGGCGTGGTGACGCATCTCTCCTTCGGCAGCGAAACGGGGGAAATATCGCCCCTGCAGAGCGCGGCCGACGGTCTGCGCGATCCCGCGCTCGGAGCGCTGCTGAAAGAAGAACTGGGGCGCGGCCTGTCCTTTCCCGCCGCGCGTCAGCGCGCGCTCGAGCGGCTCGTCGGCGCGGACGCCGCCGTGCTCTCGAACCCGAACGACCTGCTTGGCGTGGAGTATCTCCGCGCGATGCGCGACCTCGGCGCCCCGCTCGAGCCGCTTGCCGTCCGCCGCGTCGGTGCCGGGCACGACACCGCGGGGGAGAGTGAATATCCCTCCGCCTCAGAGCTCCGCGCGCGCATGAAGGCGGGGGAGGACGTCTCCGCGTGGGTACCGCACCTGCCGGAGGCCGAGCCGGTTTTTCTGGACGATCTCGAGATTGCGATCCGCTCCCGTCTGCTCATGCTGCCGTCTCAGGCCTTCGCCGCCCTGCCGGACGCCGCCGAGGGGCTGGAGAACGTGCTGTATCAGGCCGTGCACAGCGCCGCGACGATTGACGGCATTCTCGCCAAAGCGAAATCGAAGCGCTATCCCATGAGCCGCCTGCGCCGGATGCTCCTTTGCGCCGCCCTCGGCGTACAGAGGGCGGACGGCCTCCCGCCGTACCTGCGCGTGCTCGCGGCAAACGAGTGGGGGAGAGCCCTCCTGCACGAGATGCGGGAGACGGCGACGCTCCCCGTCGTCACCAAGCCCGCCGCCGCACGGCAACATGCGGAGTTTTGCCTCACCGCCGCCGCGCACGATCTCTACGTCCTCGCCCGGCCGGACAAAACCCCCGGCCAGGACTGGCGGCACACGCCGGCGATGCTCTGACCGCATCCACTTGGCTCCCCCTCCGGGGGAGCTGTCCGCGAAGCGGACTGAGGGGGCCCGCGCCGACTCATTCCAGCGCCGTTCCCGGGTAATAATGCGCCAGAATCTCCGGATACGCCGCGCCCTGCTGCGCCATCACGTTCGCGCCGTACTGGCTCATGCCCACGCCGTGGCC
>JBGUHV010000179.1:0-9978 GCA_045112425.1 Oscillospiraceae bacterium | reverse complement strand
TTCGGCCCGACAATGCCGTCCACCGCAAGGCCTTTCACCTTCTGATACTTCTTCACGGCGGAAAGCGTGGTGCTGCCGAACACGCCGTCCGCGCCGTAGCTGCCGCAGGAGCAGCCGTTCAGAATCAGCAGACTCTGCGCGACCTTCACCTGATAGCCGCGGCTGCCTTTGCTGAGCATGGTCATTCGATACCCCTCCCCGTTCGGTGCGGATACTCCGCTGTGGTTTTTCGCCCAAAGGGCAAAATTCGGAAGCCCGTAGCCCCGGATATGCTGCGCGCCGACGGCCAGATAGCGCCGGGCCACACTGTCACCGTAATTTCCCTCGATGACCACGATTCGGCTGCCGTAGCACTGCTCCACGATGCCGACGTGATCCGGCGCGCCGAGACTGTCGCCCGCGCCCGAGTCCTGCCAGTCATAAAAGACCACGTCGCCCGGATTCGGCACATAATCGTCGTGCTCTGTCCATTCTCCAAGGCGCTGAAAGCCGCTCATCATATACCAGCAGCTGCACTCCGGCGGAACGATATCCGTCATGCCGCACTGCTGCGCCACGGCGCTGACAAACGCCGCGCACCACGGCAGAGACGTGTTCATCTCAAAGCCTCTCGGCAGCGGACGGATGGAATTGTAGATTCGAATGATCTCCCTGTGCGTGCCGGAGCTCTCCCGGACGCCGATATATTGCTGAGCCTGCGCAACAAATCGGGCTCTCGCCTGCGCAGCGGTCATGGCGCTCTCCCCTTTTTCCGGTTTGCACCATGCTATGCCGGAAACGGCTCCGATGTGTCAGATCTCGTCGTCTCGATGCTCCATGCCCCAGTCGCAGAGGCGATCCAGTACCCGTACCAGGCTGCTTCCTCTCTCTGTGAGGGAATATTCCACACGCGGCGGTACCTCGGGGTACATTTTGCGGCAGATCAGTCCATCGCGCTCCAGCTCCTTGAGAGTCTGGCTGAGCGTCTTGTCCGCAACGCGGCCGAGATAGCGCTGCATCTGATTGAAGCGCACCGGCTCATATTCCATCAGGCAATAGAGAATCACCGGCTTATACTTGCCGGAGATGAGCGAGAGCGTATAGCTGTAGCCCGTGTCGCTGAAGCGGGCCTCCTCAATGGGATTTCGATCCATTAAAACTTTCCTCCAAGTAAGTACCTAACGCTAATGTTGGTACTTTCTGAAATTACGAATATATGATAGCATACAGCCATCCAAAACGCAACTGAAAAAGGAGAAATCATCATGGCGAAAAAGATCGTGATCTTAAACGGCAGCCCCCGAAAGGCAGGCAACACCTCCTCCCTCATTGCCGCCTTCGCCGAGGGCGCGAAGGCCGCCGGCAACGAGGTGACAGAATTTCATCTGGCTGACATGAACATCCGCGGCTGTCTCGGCTGCTGGGGCGGCGGCAAGGATGAAGCATGCCCCTGCGTGCAGAAGGACGATATGCAGCAGATCTACCCCGCCTACAGAGAAGCGGACGTGGTCGTCCTTGCCTCTCCCCTGTACTACTGGTTCATCTCCGGCTTTCTCAAAAACGCCTTTGACTGTCTGTTTGCCGTGGCGGAGTGCGACCCGAATTACCGCAATCCCGTCAAGGAGAGCGTGCTGATCATGGCCGCCGAGGGGAACGGCTTTGAAGAGAGCGAGCACTGGTATGATCATCTGGAGCAGCACATCGGCTGGAAGAGTCTCGGCAAGATTCTCTGTCCGTGGGTGACGCAGCCCGGCGACACAAAGGAAAAGCCCGAATTGCAAAAAGCTTACGACCTCGGATATTCCATCCGCTGATGATTTCAGCCGCTGCCGGATAATGGCAGCGGCTTTCTTTGCGTCTATACTTGACGATTGTCAGCGATTGAGGTATAATACAATCACACGCATGGAAAGGAGTCTGCCTATGACCGCCATACAGGAACGGCTGTTTGCTCTGCAGGATGCGGACTACGCCGCGTTTCAGCGCCCGCTGATTCCCACGGTGGGCGAAGAAACCTTCATCGGCGTGCGCACGCCGGCGCTGCGCTCCCTTGCGAAGGAGCTGCGCGGCTCAGCGGAGGCGGAGGCATTTCTCCATGCGCTGCCGCATGCCTATTTTGAAGAAAACCAGCTGCACGCCTTTCTGATCGCGCTGGAAACGGATGTTAACGCGGCGCTGGCACTTACAGACGCCTTTCTCCTCTATATAGACAACTGGGCCACCTGCGATCAGTTGACGCCGAAGGCGTTTCGGAAAAATCTGTCGGCGCTGAACGGGAAGATCGACATTTGGATCAAGTCGGAGCATGAATACACGGTGCGCTTCGCGATCAAGATGCTCATGGATCACTTTCTGGAAGACACATTCTCCCCGGAAATTCTGACGCAGGCCGCGGCGGTGTCTCGGGAGGAATACTACGTCCGCATGATGCAGGCGTGGTTTTTCGCCACGGCGCTGGCAAAGCAGTATGACGCCGCGCTGCCATATCTGGAGGAAAATCGGCTGGCGCTCTGGGTGCATAACAAGACCATCCAGAAGGCTGTGGAGAGCTACCGCATCACACCGGAGCAGAAAGTATATCTTCGGACGCTGCGGCGCAAACCGGAACGGAGGTGACGGAATTGGATCAGACAAATCTGAATGCAGCGCAGCTGGAGGCTGTGACGACGACGGAGGGCTTCGTACGCGTGATCGCGGGCGCGGGCTCCGGCAAAACCAGAGCGCTCACCCACCGCTTCGCCTTTCTGGTGAACGAGATGGGCATTCTGCCCGGCAACATTCTCTGCGTCACCTTCACAAACAAGGCGGCCAATGAGATGCGCCAGCGCATTCACAACCTTACCGGTGACAATGACACCGGCTACATCAACACCTTCCACGGCTTCTGCGTGTCCATCCTGCAGGAGGACAGTCACGCCGTGCAGTATCCGAAGAGCTTCCTCGTGCTGGACAATTCCGACATTGACGCCATGCTCGCCATCATCTACGAGGAGCGCGGATTGACGCTGCGCGACATGACCTTCTCCGATGCGCGGGATATGATTGAGATTCAAAAGCTCTTCAAGCATCCGGATTATTATCTCGACATGATCACCATGTCGCTCGAAACGCTGCACGAAAAGTACCTGCATGCGATGACGACGCCGGAAATCATTTTCTACGGCTATCTCTATCAGGAGAAGAAGTGCTTTGCGCTCGACTACAACGATCTGATCAAATTCTCGCTCTACATCTTTCAGGAAAACCCCGAGATCCGCCTCAAGTGGCAGCAGCGCCTGGAATACATCATGATCGACGAGTTTCAGGACATTGACGGCCTGCAGTATGAGCTGATGGAGGTTCTCTGCGGCTATCACAAAAATCTCTTCATCGTGGGCGACCCCGACCAGACGATCTACACCTGGCGCGGTGCGGACGTGAAGTACCTGATGCAGTTTGAAACGCACTTCCCCGGCACAAAGACGATTCTGATGACGGAAAATTACCGCTCCACGCCGCAGATTCTGCAGGCCGCGAACGCGCTGATTGCCAAAAACAGCTATCGCATTCAGAAGGATCTGATCCCCACCCTGCCGGAGGGAAAGAGCGTCCTCTGCCATCACGCACCCAATGCGGAAAAGGAGGCGGAGTGGATCGCCTTCCAGATGCAGAGCCTGCACGACGAGGGCGTGCCCTATCGGGATATGACGGTGCTCTACCGCGCGCACTATGTGACGCGCACGGTGGAAGCGATTCTGCAGAAGCGGAAAATCCCCTATACCATCTACAGCGGCGTGCAGTTTTTCGCGCGCATGGAGATCAAGGACGCGCTGAGCTATCTGCGCATGATTGCGCTGAAGGACGATCTCTCCTTCCGCCGGGTAGCCAACACGCCCAAGCGCAATCTCGGGCAGCGGCGGATGCGGTTTCTGGAGGAATATGCCGCCAAGGAGGGATGCTCGCTCTATACGGCGCTGCGCCGCAATCTCGAGGATCCGCTTTTCAAGGGCACCAGGGGCGCGCAGTTTGTAAAGCTCGTGGAGGAATTTTCCGCCTCCTATGCCGAGCGGCCGATCTCGGAGCTGCTGAGCGATCTGATGAACCGCAGCGGCTATGAGACCATGCTCCGCACTGAGGGCAGCCAGGAACGGCTTGACAATCTTGCGGAGCTGAAGCAGTCCATCTATGAATATGAGACGACCTGCGGCGAGGAGGCCACGCTGGAGCACTATCTCGCGCATGTGGCGCTCTTCACGAACAGCGACGCGGACGATCACGCGGACAAGGTGAAGCTCATGACCGTCCACGCGGCCAAGGGTCTGGAATTTCCGCACGTCTTTCTCTGCGGCATGAACGAGGGCATCTTCCCGAGCCGGAAGGTGCGCACGCTCCCTGCCATGGAGGAGGAGCGGCGGCTGGCCTTCGTGGCCGTCACGCGCGCGGAGCAGCGGCTCTATCTCTCCGAAGCCGAGGGCCGCGGCATTGACGGCGCGCCGCGCTATCTCTCGCGCTTCCTGCTTGATATCGGCGAAGCGAATATGGAGCAGGATCCGAAGCCGCGCCCCGGTCTCATCGAGGACGCAAAAAGCTATATCGCCATGAAAGAGAAGCATCTGCCCGAGTCGCTGCCGCAGGGCGAGTTCTCCGTCGGCCAGCGCGTGCGCCACAGCATTCTCGGCCCGGGCACAGTCATCGCCGTCGACACGGAAAAGGGAGCGCATGTGGTACAGTTTGACAATGTGAAAACGGCAAGATCCATTTCGTTCAAGGTCAAATTAACTGCAGAATGAGAGCGAAGCGTTGAGAGTGGAGAGTGGAGTTTCCGTTGCCGGACTTCCGATCTTCACTCTCCGCTCTCTGGACGGTGTTCCTATGGGAAAGCAATCTGACAAGACCTATATTGCAATCGACCTGAAGTCCTTTTATGCCTCCGTGGCCTGCAGGGATCGGGGGCTCGATCCGCTGACGACGCATCTCGTGGTGGCGGACGAGAGCCGCACGACGAAGACGATCTGCCTGGCCGTCTCCCCTGCGCTGAAGGCACACGGCATCTCCGGCCGCGCCCGCCTGTTTGAGGTCGTGCGCCGGGTGGAGGAGATCAACAACGAGCGCCGCGCGCTCGCGCCGCATCACATCCTTGAAGGCGAGGCCACGGACGCAAAGGAGCTCGCCGATCCATGCAAGGCGCTGGGATATCTGGTTGCCGTGCCGGAGATGGCCCGATATATTGAGGTGAGCACGCAGATCTATCAGATCTATCTGAAATACGTCTCGCCCGAGGATATCCACGTCTACTCCATCGACGAGGTTTTCATCGATGCCACAATGTACCTCGGCATACGCGGGGAAACGGCGCACGACTTTGCCATGCGCATCATCCGCGACGTTCTCTCCGCCACCGGCATCACCGCCACGGCAGGGATCGGCCCGAATCTCTATCTCTGCAAGATTGCCATGGATATCTGGGCGAAAAAGAGCCCGGCCGACAAGGACGGTGTGCGCATCGCCGAGCTGACTGAGCGCAGCTACCGCGAGCTGCTCTGGGATCACAGACCGCTGACGGATTTCTGGCGGCTCGGCCCGGGCTACGCCAAGCGGCTCGCCGCCTGCGGGCTTTACACCATGGGAGACGTGGCTCGCTTCAGTCTCACAAACGCGGAGGAGCTCTACCGCATGTTCGGCGTAAACGCCGAGCTGCTCATCGACCACGCCTGGGGCTGGGAGCCGTGTACGATTCGGGATATCAAGGCCTACCGCCCGGAGAGCAGCAGTCTCTCCTCCGGTCAGGTGCTGCATATGCCGTACCCCTTTGACAAGGCGCGCCTCGTTCTGCGGGAGATGACGGATCTGCTGAGCATGGATCTCAAGGAAAAGCATCTGACAACAGACCAGATTGTGCTGAGCGTCGGGTATGACCGGGAAAATCTCGCCGATCCGGAGCGGCGGCAGGGATTTCAGGGTGCCGTCTCGCAGGATTATTACGGCCGAACGGCGCCGAAGGGCACGCATGGCTCCATCAATCTGGACGGGCACACCGCCTCCACCCATCAGATTCTGGAGGCTGCCACAGTGCTGTTCGATCAAATCGTGGATCAGAGTCTGCTGATACGGCGCATGTACGTCGTGGCAAATCACATTCTCCCCTCGGTCGAGACCGAGGCGCCGGAGGAGGCCGAGCAGCTGGATCTCTTCTCCCTGCCTGAGGATACACCGGAGAAGCCGCCGGAGGTTCCGCCCGAAGTGGCCGAGCGGGAGCGGCGGCGTCAGGATGCCATTTTGCGCATTCGGGATAGATTCGGCAAGAACGCGATTCTCCGCGGTATGAATCTGGAGGAGGGCGCCACGGCCAGAGACCGGAACCAGCAGATTGGAGGACATCGGGCGTGAAATCAGAAACAGATCTGCTCTGCTGTGTCCGCCCGAGAACGGAGCAGCACCCGCCGATGCCGATGAAAAACCGCGCCGCGCAGTTTGCCCCGTTTGCCGCGCTCACAGGTTATGACGACGCCGTGCGTGAAACAGCGCGGCTGACGGAAAATCGCCCGGACATCAGCGAGGATCGCGCGGAAATGCTCGACCGTCGGCTGCGCTGGCTGCAGGATCACCCGGAGGCGGAAATCACCGTGACGTGGTTCGTTCCGGATGCGCGCAAGGCAGGCGGCGCCTGCAGAACCAGAACCGCGCAGCTGAAGCGTCTGGACACGCAGCGCAAAATCTTGCTGCTGCAGGACGGCGCGCGCATCCCCATCGCCGACGTCTGTGATCTGCAAATCCCACAAGCAGATGTTTAATCACCAAAACAGAAGTAAGATCAGCATTTACCTAACAGCAAACACCCGGATTGTGCATTTTCCACAATCCGGGTGTCTATTTTCTGTGATGCATCCTGCGCAAAAAAATGATACAATGGGAAAAAGGTGGATTCCCACCCAAAACCAAAAGAGGATAAAGGAGGAGATCCCATGGCAAATATTCATGATATCACCCGCAACGAATGGATGCTCAAAGGCCCGCTTGCCAAACGAGGCTATGACTGGTGGTGGCATTCCTTCACGGCGGAGGACGCCGAGACCGGCGAGGAAAAGCCGTTTTACGTTGAGTTCTTCACCTGCAATCCCGCGCACGCAAAGGATGAGCCCGTGATCGTCTGGAATCGGCCCGACGCGCAAAAACGCGGCGAGCGCCCGTCCTATCTGATGGTCAACGTCGGCACCTGGGGCAAGGAAAAGGCGCAGCTGCACCGCTTCTTCGCGTGGAAGGACGTCCGAATCTCCCCCGTGACGCCCTACTCCATCGACGCGGCAGACTGCTTCTGCAGCGAGACGGAAACCCGCGGCAGCATCGACATCACCGAGGCCGAGGCGAAGGCACATCCAGAATGGATGTGCGACGCTGGTCACATCAAATGGGATCTGAAAATCCGCAAGGACATTTCCTTCCACGTCGGCTACGGCGCGAGCAAGTTCTTCCGCGATATCAATTCCTTTGAGATGTTCTGGCACGCCGAGGGCATGAAGAGCTATTTTGAGGGCGAGATCGAATTCAACGGCAAAAAATACGTCGTAAAGCCCGAGACCTGCTACGGCTACGCCGACAAGAACTGGGGCGGCGACTTCACGAGCCCCTGGGTCTGGCTCTCCTCGAACAATCTTGTGAGTAAGAAAACCGGCAAGCAGCTGAAAAACAGCGCCTTCGAGATCGGCGGAGGCAGACCGAAGATCTTCTTCTACGCGCTCGAGCGAAAGCTGCTCGGACAGTTCTTCTATGAGGGCAAAAACTACGAGTTCAACTTCTCCAAATTCTGGACCGGCAGCCAGACGAAGTTTGAGAGCTGGGAGACGGACGACAAGATTCACTGGCACGTGGAACAGACCACCTTCACGGCAAAGATGGTCACAGACATCACCTGCAACAAGGCCGATATGCTGAACATCAACTATGAGGCTCCGAACGGCACCAAGCGCCACAATCGCCTCTGGAACGGCGGCAACGGTGTCGGCACCATCAAGCTCTATCGCCGCATCGGCAAAAAGGACTTCCTGATTGATGAAGTGGAAGCAAGAAACATCGGCTGTGAATACGGAGAATACGACAGATAAGGAGTCAAAACATATGATCAACGGCAAAACCATCGTTCTGACTGGCGCGAGCAGCGGCATCGGTCTGGAGGTTCTCAAGCTGCTGGTGCAGGGTGCGGACAACCGCATTCTTGCGGTCTCCCGTCATGCTGTGGAAAAGCTCACCAACTTTGCGCCGAATGTCACGCCCTTTGACGCGGACGTGAGCAGCCCCGAGGGGATCGAGTCCATCTTCGACAAGGCCGAGAGCATGTTCGGCAAGATCGACATCTTCTATGCCAACGCGGGCTATCCTTATTACGAGCGCTATAATTATCTCAACTGGGAGCGCGTGGAAGCCATGTTCAAAACGAACACCTTCGCGCCCATGTACACCTACTCCCGCTATCTGAAGCATCTGAACGGACGCGACGGTCACCTTGCAATTACCGTCAGCGCCATCGGCCAGATGGCCATGCCGGGCTATGCGGTTTACAGTGCGAGCAAATTCGCCACGCAGGGCTTCCAGCAGGCCGTTCGCACGGAGAAGCCCGATAATCTCAAGATGACCTGCCTCTACCCTGTCGCAATCGACACAAACTTCTTTGTTGTGGCTGCCGATGGAGAGAAATTTGAAAAGCCCTTCCCGGTTCAGAAGCCGGACGTCGTTGCCCGCAAGATGGTCAGAGGCATTGAGAGCGGCAAGAAATACGTCTCCCCCTGCTTCCTGTTCGCCGTGAGCAAGGTGCTCATGGGCATCTGCCCCCCGATCCGCACAATCTACTGGAAGCTCGAGTACGCCAAGCTCGTCCGCATGGAAAAGCGGCTTGGAAAAAAGGAGAAGTAATCGATGGCATATGAACATCTCTTGAGTCCGATGAACATCGGCACGCTCACGATCAAAAACCGTACCGTCATGACCGCGGCGGAGATGAGCCTCGGCCAGCCGAACGGCTGCCCGACCGAGAAGCTGATGGATTACTACGAGGAGCGCGCAAAGGGCGGCGTCGGCCTCATCATCCCCGGCGTTACCCGTGTCAATGATATGGGCGCCGCCTCGACCTATACGCAGCTGGCCATGAGTCAGGATTATCAGATCGAGCCGATGCGCGAATTCGTCAAGCGCATTCACCGCCACGGCGCGAAGCTCGGCATTCAGCTGCATCACCCCGGCAGACAGGGCTATTCCAGTAGCACCAACTCCCTGCCGATGGTCATTCCGATCGTGGATCGCTTCCCCAAAGTGCTGGATGCGATCTTCAAAGCCACGCCGATTCTGCTCGGCATGGAGGAGCGCAAGCTGATCTGGTCGGTGCAGGCGCCATCCAAGGTGGAGCTTGCCAACCACGGCGCCATGCGCATGCACGCCATGAGCCACAGGGAAGTCAAAAAGCTCATCAATGACTTCATCGAGGCTGCAGTGCGCTGCCAGAAGGCAGGCGTCGACCTCGTGGAGCTTCACGGCGGCCACGGCTACATGATTCAGCAGTTTCTCTCCCCCAACACCAACCACCGCACGGATGAATACGGCGGCAGCTTTGAAAACCGCATGCGCTTTGTGACGGAGATCATTCAGGGCATCCGCGAGCGCTGCGGCCGGGATTACCCGCTGATGGTTCGCCTGACGGCCGATGAAATGTACGACAAGATCGGCATGCCCGGCAAAGGATACGATCTCGAATACGGCAAGAAGGTCGCCGTGGAGCTCGAAAAGCTCGGCGTGGACGCCATCAACGTCACCAGCGCCTGCTATGACGTGTACAACCGCTGGCTCGAGCCCACGAGCTATGAGCCCGGCTGGCGCGCTTATCTCGCCAGAGAGATCAAGTCCGTCGTCTCCATCCCGGTCTGCGCCGCCAACTTCATCCGCTCCCCGGATCAGGCGGAAAAGCAGATTGCCGACGGCTGGCAGGACTTCATGGGCTCCGCCCGCACCTTCATCTGCGACCCGCACTGGGTGCAG
>JBGUHV010000178.1:0-2915 GCA_045112425.1 Oscillospiraceae bacterium | reverse complement strand
GTTCTTTGACAGTCAAAGGGATGCTCGCGCTCCATCGCGGCAGGCGTTGCCTGCCTTGGTCGGCGCGAGGACGCGGCATCAGCCGCGTCTCAGGGAGATTTTCCGCCGCACATGTCGCCGGAAAATCGATTGAAATGGATTCGCGGTATCCGAGCCGCGAACTCTGCGAGGCTTTTTTGACAAGCTGAATCCCGCCCGTTCCGCTGCTGCGGACGGGCGGGTTTTCTTTATTTCGGCAGCGGCGTGGCCGCGCGGAAGAAGCGGCTGATCTCCTCCGGGGAGTAGGCGTCGTTTCGCATCCACCAGCGCACGGTCTCCGCAAAGTCGCAGACCATGTGGTTCAGATAATAGCCGCGCGGAACGTCGGAGGCCGTCGGCGGAATGGCGTCGTCAAACAGCCGCTCCAGATATTCCTTGAAATAGCGCATGAACAGATCGCCGCTCTCGCTCGAGAGAATGCCCTTGATGTAGCGGCGGCTGTCCTGCAGGTGATAGAGAATGTGCGTGAGCTCCGCGTCGACCGTGCCGCGGCTGCCGGAGAAATCATGCGTGCGCTCCTTCTCAAGCTCGGCGGAGAAGACGTGCTCAAAGATCTCCGTGCACATGGCGCGCAGCAGCTCGTCCTTCGTCTCAAAGTGGGCATAGAACGTGCTGCGCCCGATATTCGCCTCGTCGATGATCTCCTGCACCGTGATGTTGCCGAAGCTCTTGCGCTCCAGCAGACGGATAAACGCGTCGAAAATGGCCTTTCTGGTCTTCTGCTGCCGTCGGTCCATGGCGATTCCTCCCGAACAAATTCCCGATTTTGTTCCGTAACTTACGATTGCGGACATCTGATTCTTGTTTCTGTGATGCAAAACAATAGAATAGTTATCGAACAAAATGTACTGAAACCATCCTAACCCATGAAACGGCTTCTGTCAAGCGGAGGAACAATATGTGGAAAAAACTCAATGATCTGCTCTCCGGCCTGCCGATGACGCTGCTGGCCGGTGTGATTCTGCTCTTATCGTTCATCCTGCCCCGGATCGGCGCGGCGTGGGGCGCGTATCTCGCATGGGGCGCGGTGATCATCTGCGGCATCCCGCTGCTGTATCTGGCCATCTGGCGGCTGATTCACAATCGGGGCGTGAGCAAAATCTCCTCCGCCCTGCTCATCTGCATCGGCATGATCGCGGCGCTGCTGATCGGGGATCTCTTCGCCGCCGGCGAGGTGGCCTTCATCATGGCGCTCGGCGCGCTGCTCGAGGACATGACGACGAACCGCGCCAAAAAGGGGCTCACGAATCTGATTCGGCTCTCACCGCAGCAGGGCCGCAGGCTCAAGGACGGCGCGGAGACGCTCATTCCGGCGGAGCAGATCCGCAGGGGCGATCTCCTGCGCGTGCTGCCGGGCGAGGCGATCCCGGTGGACGGCGTGATCGTCGCGGGCGAGACGAGCGTGGATCAGTCGATCATGACGGGCGAGAGCCTGCCGGTGGATAAGACCGTGGGCGACGAGGTGTTCTGCGGCACGGTCAACCGCTTCGGCGCGGTGGACATCCGGGCGACGAAGGTGGGCGAGGACAGCTCGCTGCAGAAGCTGATCCGCATGGTGCAGGAGGCGGAGAACAATCAGGCGCCGACGCAGCGCATCGCGGACAAGTGGGCCAGCTGGCTCGTTCCCGTCGCGCTCACCATCGCGCTGATCACCTGGATCGTGACCAAAGACGTCGTCCGCGCGGTGACGGTGCTGGTCGTCTTCTGCCCCTGCGCGCTCGTGCTCGCAACGCCGACGGCCATCATGGCGGCCATCGGGCAGGCGACGAAGCGCGGCGTCATCATCAAATCCGGCGAGGCGCTCGAGACGATGGGCAGCGTCAGCCTGATCGCCTTCGACAAAACCGGCACGCTGACGCACGGCGCGCTCACCGTCAGCGACGTGATTCCGGCGGAGGGCGTCGACGCAATGCAGCTGCTCGCGGCGGCGGCCGGCGCGGAGCTGCGCAGCGAGCACCCGCTGGGCAGGGCAATCGTCGCCCATGCCAGGGAGCAGGCGCTCGCCCTCCCGGAGAGCGCGGACTTTCACATGACCGCCGGGCGCGGCGTTTCCGCCGTGATCGACGGCGCGACGTGGCGCTTCGGAAACGAATCGTTCCTGAACGAGGCGGGCGTCCCGGTTCCCGCGCCGATT
This sequence comes from Oscillospiraceae bacterium, assembly GCA_045112425.1. GTDB lineage: Bacteria > Bacillota > Clostridia > Oscillospirales > Oscillospiraceae > CAG-103. The sequence goes on along the minus strand of JBGUHV010000178.1, from coordinate 742 downwards.
GCGGAAGCGCTCAGCCGGCTGCGGCGGGAGGGCAAGGCCTCCGTCCTCGCCGCGAGAGAACAGCAGGCGGCCGGGGTCCTCGCGCTGTCGGACGCCGTTCGCGCCGAGGCAAAGACGGCGGTGCAGCGCCTGCGCGAGATGCATACGACGGCGGTGCTGCTCACCGGCGACCACGCCGAGGCGGCGGAGTATCTCGCATCCCAGGTCGGCATCACGGAGGTGAGAGCCAACCTTCTTCCGGAGGATAAAGTCTCGCAGCTTCAGCGGCTCAAGCAGAAGGGCCGCGTCTGCATGATCGGCGACGGCGTGAATGACAGCCCCGCGCTCAAAACCGCGGACGTCGGCGTGGCCATGGGCGCCATGGGCAGCGACATTGCCGTGGAGGCCGCAGACGTTGCGCTCATGTCCGACGATCTGTCGCTGCTGCCGTATCTGAAATGGCTGTCCAACACCACGGTCAAAACGATCCGCGGCGCCATCGGTCTCTCGATGGGTATCAACCTCATCGCGGTCGCGCTGTCCGTCCTGGGCATTCTCACGCCGACCACCGGCGCGCTCGTGCACAACGCGGGCTCCTGCCTCGTGGTGCTGCTGGCGGCGCTGCTGTATGACAGAAAATACGCCTGAAAAAACGCACCCCGCTTCTGTGAAAGAAGTGCACTTGGTAAGATGAAAGTAGACACTTGAAAAAGTACCTACTTTCATTTTTTTGTTGTAGAATAGAAACAGAAAGGACGTGAGA
>JBGUHV010000177.1:0-3980 GCA_045112425.1 Oscillospiraceae bacterium | reverse complement strand
CTTGTGTGTATTTCGAGTATTTTCAACGAAGTCTGGCAGCAAAAGATCCTTTTTGAGGCTGGTACTGCCTTATCAGAACCGCCCTTTACCGGACGTTTGTTTTGATTTCATTCTATCTCTTACTTGAATTCCTTGACATCGTTGAGGAGGCGGTCGATGAAGGCCTGGGTTTCCTCGACGGACTGCTCGCCGGCGCGGTTGCGGACGGAGACGGTGCCCGCCTCGGCTTCCTTATCGCCGACGATGACCATATAGGGCACCTTCTTGCCCTGATGCTCGCGGATCTTATAGTTGATCTTCTCATTGCGGAGGTCGGTCTCGACGCGGAGGCCGGCGGCGGAGAGCTTATCCGCCACTTCCTGCGCATAACCGGCGACGCGGTCGGTGATGGGCATGACGACGACCTGCACGGGGTTGAGCCAGAGCGGGAACGCGCCGGCGAAGTGCTCGGTGATGACGCCGATGAAGCGCTCGACGGAGCCGAACACGACGCGGTGGATCATGACGGGCGTGTGCTTCTCGCCGTCGGAGCCGGTGTACTCGAGGTTGAAACGGCCGGGCAGCTGATAGTCGAGCTGGATGGTGCCGCACTGCCAGGTACGGCCGAGGGAGTCCTGAATGTGGAAGTCGAGCTTCGGGCCGTAGAACGCGCCGTCGCCGGGGTTCACATGGTAGGTCTTGCCGATGGAGGTGATGGCGTCGGCCAGAGCGTTCTCCGCCTTCTCCCAGTCGGCACGCTCGCCGATGTGATCCTCGGGCATGGTGGACAGCTCAATCGTGTACGGCAGGCCGAAGAGAGAATAGACCTCGTCGAACAGGCTCGCGATGCGGATGACCTCGTCCTTGATCTGATCCTTGGCGAGGAGGATGTGCGCATCGTCCTGCGTGAAGCAGCGGACACGGAACATGCCGTGCAGCGCGCCGGAGAGCTCATGGCGGTGCACAAGGCCGAGCTCGGCATAGCGGAGCGGCAGCTCACGATAGGAGTGCGGCTCGAGATCATAGACCAGAATGCTGCCGGGGCAGTTCATGGGCTTGATGGCAAAATCCTCGCCGTCGATGACGGTGGTGTACATGTTGTCCTTATAGTGATCCCAGTGGCCGGAGGTCTCCCAGAGGGTGCGGCGCATGATCTGGGGCGTGTTGATCTCGACGTAATCCCACTTCTTGTGCACGCCGCGCCAGTAGTCGAGCAGGGTATTGCGCAGCACCATGCCCTTGGGCAGGTAGAACGGGAAGCCGGGCGCCTCGTCGCGGAAGGCGAACAGACCGAGCTCGCGGCCGAGACGGCGATGGTCGCGCTTCTTGGCCTCCTCGATGCGGGCGAGATAGGCGTCGAGCTCGTCCTTCTTCGGGAAGCAGGTGCCGTAGATGCGCTGGAGCATCTTGCGGTCGGAGTCGCCGCGCCAGTAGGCACCGGTGACGCTGGTGAGCTTGATGGCGTTGCCCTTGACGCGGCCGGTGGAATCCAGATGCGGGCCGGCGCAGAGATCGACGAAATCGCCCTGACGATAGAAGCTGATGGCGGCGTCCTCGGGCAAGTCGTGGATGAGCTCGACCTTATAGGGCTCCTCGCGCTCCTCCATGAACTTGATGGCCTCTTCGCGCGGCAGCTCAAAGCGCTCGAGCTTGAGCTTTTCCTTGCAGATCTTGCGCATCTCGGCCTCGAGCTTCTCGAGCACCTCGGGCGTGAACGGCTCGGGCGCGTCGAAGTCATAATAGAAGCCGTCGTCAATGGCGGGGCCGATGGCGAGCTTGACCTCGGGATAGAGGCGCTTCATGGCCTGCGCGAGAATGTGACTGGTCGTATGGCGATAGGTGTCGCGATACTCCTTGTTCTCGAAGGTAAACTGATTGTCCATTTTTGTCCTCCTCATGAAAAAAAAAACACCCCTGTACCGTCTCCGGTACAGGGGTGCAAAAATTACAATTTCACACGGTTCCACCCTGTGTTTTACTCTTGACGCGCGGTAACGGGCGCGGAACGGAAGTCCTTTTTGACCGGACTCCGGCTCGGGAGCGGTGGACACGGTGCACGCCGTCGGATCTCTTGCAGCCGGGAAGATCCTCTCTGCATCGGGCGATAGGGCGCCGGTCGTCTCCGTCAATGCCTGTAAATCGGATATTAACATTAAATATCAGCATTGTCAAGGGGATGTCGGTTCGTGCACTTACTCCGTTTCCTGCATGGAGTTGACAGATTTTCGGGTCGTCGAGGACGCCGACCCCTACGTTGGGAACCGCAATCGTTATGAAATGCAGAAAAACGCTCCCCCCCGCGGGGGAGCGTTTTGGATTTGGACGGATTATCCCTCGTTGACCGTGATGACACGGACGATCGGGATGGCGAGATAGTTGCCGCCGAGCGGGAAGGCCGTCTGGAGATAGTGGCCGACTGCGGTGGGCGCATCGCCGCTGAGATAGAGGCCGTCGTTCGTGAGGCCGACGAAGAGAACCTTCACGTTCTGTTCTCTCTCCGTACCCTCATAGAACGCGCTCGCGCTGAAGTCGACGTTGCCGAGCTCGCTCACGGAGACTTCCTTGAGATCGGGGTTCTTCCACTGGAGGGAGACGCCGAAGAGGCGCATCTTCACGAGCAGGGCGCCCGCGCCGATGCCGGGATTGTAGTTGCGGTTGATGGCCACGGCCACAACGGCGTAAGCGCCGGCGCGGTCGGGCTGGCCGATGGCGAAGCGCCAGTTATCGGCGATCTGGGAGATCTGCTGCATGCCGTCGATCAGGCCGTTGACCATATCGACGTCCACGCCGGCGGCTTCGAGCGCTATGCGGCCGAGGGTCGTCTCGGAGGCCTTCTGCAGCACGTCGACCATCTGGTCGGCAATGACGCGGATCTCGCCGACGGTCGTGCCGCGATTCAGGCGGTCGGTGAGGGTCTCGCCGTAGAGCGCCTTATAGGCCGCGTCGATGAACGGCATGGCCTTATCCAGCAGCGGGCTCGTGGGAGGCTGGAGATAGACGGTGGGGGCAATGTCGGTGGTGATGCCGGCATAGAACGTGAAGATCATGAAATCGTCATCCGGATCGGTGGTGACGAAGTTCTCGCCTCTGACCTGATCAAAGTACAGGGCAGCAGATCTGACGTTGACCTTGACGTTGGCCTTGTTGACCGTGAGGGAGCCGGTGACCCAGTCGCCGCCCTGATAGCGGACGCGGACGATCTGATCCTCGCCGGCCTGAATGTGGCTGAAGCCGATGCCGAGCTTCGCCAGCCCATCCTGCACCTTGGAAGCAGCCCAGGCCGCAACAGCGCCGTCTCCGGGCGGGTTCCAGCGGCCGGTCTCCACATCGACCCAAAGATTGGTGAAGTCCTGCAGGCCGGGCCATCCGCTGACATCAATGCCAAAGATGCTGGCAACAGCATTGGCCCCGAGGAAAGCATAGTCCACTTCGAAGTCATTGAGATCATAGTCCTCCGGAATGCCGCTGGCTTCGAAATCGACAAGGGCTTTGACGGCGTCCGCCTTCATGACGGAGGCGTCCTTGTTGTAGGTGATCGCTGCGCCCTCTTTGAGGACGAGCTCACCCGCCGCGCGCACCGGCATGCCGGCGAACAGCAGCGCGGCGAAGAGCAGGAAGGCCAGGACGGCGGCCAGCGCTCTCGTGGTTCTGGTTCTGGTCATGGGGGGTCTCCTCCTATTAAAAATAGTCATGCTGGTTTTGCACTGTAGTTATAGTATCATGCTCGAAAAATGCTGTCAAAAAGAAATTAACAATTTGGCGCAAAACTGTCAATCAGCACAAATCCGAATCCTGATTTTCTGCCATTCCACCGGAGCGGTTTTTGCGATAAAAATACACTTTTGTTTTTATGTAAAATAACACCTGCCGCAGCGTGCTGCGGCAGGCAAAATCGGGCGTTTCAAACGCCGTATGCGGTGTTCGGAATGCGGTAAAGGAAGGTGACAATCTGCGCACGGGTGCAGGGATTCTCCGGGCTGAAGGTCGTGGGGCTGGTGCCG
>JBGUHV010000176.1:0-5673 GCA_045112425.1 Oscillospiraceae bacterium | reverse complement strand
CGCCATGTCCTGCTCGTTTGTCCAGCAGCGGAAGAAGTATTGTCCCATCGGCACCTTGAGCTTGTGCTCGGCCTCGTCCTCCTCGTGGACGTATTTGCTGCTCGTCTCGATGATCGCAAAGAATCGGCAGTTCCGGCTCACGGTGTAGACCGCCTTCGGGAACTTGCTGCGCAGATCGGTCTGGATGCGGATGCCGCGGTCGTGCAGCACGTCCCAGATGTTTTCGCCGTCGAACTTGAGCCACGAATTGACGGAGAAAAACTCGTTGCTGTAGCTCGTTGTGATCGTGTGCCCAACCTCGTGCTCCTGCGTGCTGCCGAGTCGGACGTCGCGGAAGGTGAAGATCCGGTTTCCGATGGCGGCGTTTTTTGTCATCGGCGCTTCGAACACGGCGTTGCGCGTCCGATCCTCCATGATATAACCGGGCTTGAGCGTGCTGCCGTCATGCAGCACATAGTATTCCTCCAGTTGTGTTCTGTCGGGCACGATTATTTCCGGCTCGCCGCCGGACGTGACGCGGATCTGCTCGTCCAACTCGCGGTTTTTGCGGAAATTCTTCACGCTCGCGAGCACCGAGAGCGCAATCGCAGCCGCGCCCGCGGCGATCATTACGAGCGAGATGACGCCAGTGTGCTTCGTGTTGGAAATGCTCTCCGGATTGTCCGGATTGTAATACACCGGGATCTCCGAGCCGATCTCCGGCGGCTCCGGATAGTCGGAAAAGCTGTTTTGATAGTCCTTCCCGTCCACGGTGTAGGTAAATTCCGCCTCATAGAGCGTCTCGTTGTGGCCGTCGGAATCCGTGCCGGTGTATTCGCTCACCTTCGTCACGGTGCCGACCGACTCGCCGTATTCCTTCGGCGTCATCGACAGCATCAGAATGCCCATCACGAGCAGGATGACGCCCAGCGGAATGAAGAAGCGCATCGCCCCGGTGGCCTTCATGAATCTTGCGAGTTTGTTTTCCATGTCTGGTTCTCCTTTCTCCAAGACTTGTCATTGCAAACCTGTTCCCCTTAAGCCTCCGCCTTCCAATCCAGCCGCGTGTTTCGGTAATAGAGCACCATGTCAATCGACACCATCAGGATATCCGCCAGATAGAACCAGATCGAATAGGCCCAAACGCCCGTGGTGCGGTAGGTGATGATCTTCCCGAGCAGACCGACCAGATAGCCGAAAACCACGATCCATTCAAACGTGACGCTCTTGCCCTTGGCGGTGCGGGAGCGCCAGGATTTGAGAATGTTGAACGGCCACGAGCAGCCGAAGGCCACCAGCATGCCGATCTCGCAAAGCTGTACTGCGTCCATAAAACGCCTCCATCCATTGAATTCACGCTAACCTTATCACGTTCCAACCGGATGGTCAAGAAACTTTCAACTTTCCAAAAATTATGATTGACAAATACAAAATCAGCGCGTATAATAACAAAGCGCTGTGAGGAAGGCGCCTTTTTCACGGCAGATCTATCCGGGTGTAGCGCAGCTGGTAGCGTGCTTGATTTGGGTTCAAGAGGCCCCGAGTTCGAATCTCGGCACTCGGACCACGTCGTCGCGGACTTTGTATCGTTCGCGACGACGTTTTTGTTTTAAAAACGCCCTCGCTCGCTCACGCCGTCGCTCCTCCTTTTCCGATGCGACCCGCGCAGCTGGGCTCGCATCGGATGGAAACGGATTCTGATCGTTTGATCAGAGTCTTTTTTTTGCTGTTTTCAAGAATATGCTGTCTATGCTATAATAAATGGAATTACTGAGGCAGCGGAGGAGCGAGTATTATGTCCGACAGATATCATCAATATTTATATCGTTTGTCGCCTGCATGCGAAATCCTCGAAAGACTATTTGCTTGTGAGAAAAATCCCTTCAAAAATCTGGTTCCATCTGCTTTACCGGACACAGCAGGCGTTTATGCCATTTTTGATACTGTGGATCAGCTGTGTTTATATGTCGGAAGAACCAAGAATCTCAGAAATCGACTCTACACGAATCATCTAATGGGGCCAACCACGAATGCCAGATTAAAGAAATATCTGATGGAGGACGATGCACTTCCGGAGATTGACGATAAGAAAAAAGCAAAGCAGTATATCAGAAACCGCTGCTATTTTCGATTTGTTGAAGTATCAGATACGAATGAGAGAGCTCAGATTGAGGGCCTTTTGAGCTATTTCCTGAACGTTCGATATATTCATGAAGAGCATTAATTCATGTCATTGCGAGCCAGTGCGCGCACTGGCGTGGCAATCCGTATTCTCCGACGGCGGTCAATGATTCGCAATAACAAGTGGCAAAGACATCCAGAAATCATTTACTCGCAGAAAGCGGTGATCCCATGCTGAAAGAAGAAAAAAAGGTGGAATATCTCGAGCTGATCTATGATCTGATCTTCGTCTATGTCATCGGGCGCAACAGCTCGCTGCTCCGCGAACTGCAAAACGGCTTTGTCACCTGGGAGCTGTTTCTCGCCTATGTGCTCTGCAGTCTCGCCGTCATCCAGATCTGGAACTACTCCACGTTCTATATCAACATGTTCGGGCGCAACAAGCTGCGCGACCACATTGCGCTCTTTTTCAACATGTACCTGCTCTATTACATTGGCGAGGGCACGCGCGTCCACTGGCAGAGCTTTCAGACGCAGTATCACGTTGCCTGGGCACTCATTCTCATCAACATCGGCGTACAGTATCTGATCGAGCGCCGCAACCACGCGGACGATCCCGCGGCGCAGAGCGTCTGCTCGCACATGATGGTTCCGCTCTTCGGCGAGGCGGCGATTGTGCTGCTTGCGCTCTTGTTTTCACAGAAGGTCGGCTCGCTGTTTGCGGCCATTGCGGTCGGCTTCGGCATCGTCGTCACATGGTCGCTCGCAGACCGCAGTAAGGCCAGCCGCATCGACTTCATGCATCTCACCGAGCGCGCCATGCTCTATGTCGTCTTCACCTTTGGCGAGATGATCATCGCCATCGCCTCCTATTTTGAGGGCGGGTTTTCGGCGAGCAGCGTCTATTTCTCGCTCATGTGCTTTCTCATCGTCGTCGCACTCTTTCTCTGCTACGGCATTTTGTATGATCGCATCATCGACCGTGAGCGGAATACCACCGGCATGGCCTACATGATGCTCCACATTTTCCTCATTTTCGGCATGAACTGCATCACCACCTCGCTCGAATTCATGCGCGAGGAGGAGGTGGCTCTCTGGCCGAAGACGCTCTTTCTCATCGGCGCGTTCCTGCTCTATTATCTCTGTCTCTTTGCGCTGCAGAGCCGGTATTCCAAGCCCGATCTCGGGCTCTGCCGCCGCGTTACCATGCCGGTCGGCATTCTCACGGTCGCGTTCGTTGCGCTCATGCTGCTCCTGCGCGACTATCCGCGGCTGAACATCTTCGTCTCCGTGGTCTATGGCTATGCCATGTTCCTCGAGCTGTATCTCTACAGCCGCCCGAATTCCTGCCCGATCCCGCAGCGGGGGAGTGAGCAGTCATGACGTTCCATCCTGTATTCAGTGCTCCCTTTGCCTGCCGTGCCTCCTTCTGCCGCCATACCTGCTGCAGGGGCTGGGAGATCGACGTGGATGAAGCGGCGCTCCGCCGCTATGCCGCCGTGAAGGGTGAGCTTGGGTATGATCTTCGCCGCAGCATTTATCAGGATGACGACGGCGCGCATTTTCTCCTCACGGAGGACGAGCGCTGCCCCTTCCTGCAGCCGGACGGACTCTGCCGCCTGATCTGCGAGCTGGGGGAGGTGGCACTGTGTGAAATCTGCGCGCAGCACCCGCGCTTTTATGTTTCGTTTTGCACGGAGCACTTCGGCGAGTGCGAATTCTGCGGCTACGGTCTCAGCTGCGAGGCGGCCTGTGATCTCCTGCTCGGAGAGGCGCAGGAGCTCCGCGTTGTATCGGATGAGACGGGAAAGGTCATGACCGTGCCTGTGCTGCTGGGGCTGCCGGCAGAGATGCTCCGATTCGACGGCGCACTGCCGGCGGACGCCTATCTTCAGCGCATGGCAGAGACCGAGCCGATCGACGAGGCGTGGCCGGAGGAGCTGAAACGCCTCCGCGCCGGACTGAGAGATCTTGAGACGCTCCCGACCGGCGTGCGCTATGACCGCATTGCGCAATATCTGCTTCTGCGCCAGCTTGACCGGGCGGGGGAGACGCCCCTCGAGCAACTGATTGCCTACGCCCGTGACAGCGCGGCCTTCGTCGCCGCGCAGGATGCGCTCTTCGGCACGGATGCGGAGCATCTTCGCCGCTGGTCGGAGCAGATCGAATACAGCACCGAAAACGTGGATATTCTTTTGGGGAATCAAACATGAACGAAAACGGAAATGCGCCGCGTCCGCTCTGGACGCGGGACTTCACCATCATCACGCTGGGCAGCGTTGTTTCCATGCTCGGAAACGCTCTGTCCGGCTTCGCCATGAGCCTGATGGTGCTGGACATTTCCAAATCCACGCTGCTCTATGCGATCTATATCGCCATGTATACGCTCCCGCAGCTCTTCATGCCGATTGTCTCCGGCGCGATTCTCGACCGCTTTTCCAGAAAGCGCACGATTTATTCGCTCGACTTTCTCTCCGCCTTTCTCTATGCGCTCATGGCGGCAATTCTCGCCACAGGCTGGTTTTCCTTTCCGTTCTTTGCGGTTTACTGTTTCCTGCTCGGCAGCATCCAGAGCACGTACATGGTGGCCTATGAGAGCTTCTATCCGCTGTTGATCTCCGAGGGGAATTTCCAGAAGGCCTATTCTATCGCAAGCGTGCTCGAAACGCTCTCCGCCGTCATGGTGCCCGTCTCGGCCTTTCTCTATCGGCAGATCGGGCTCTATCCGCTCCTCGGCATCAACGCCCTCTGCTTTCTGATCGCCGCCATCATGGAAACGCAGATCCGCGCGGATGAGAACTATCTCGTCACGCAGAAGGAAACGCGCGACCAGGAGCTCAAGGCGTCAAAGCAGATGCTGCGCGATACCCGCGAGGGCTTTTCCTATCTCCGGAGCGAAAAGGGGCTGCTCGCCGTCGCGGTCTATTTTGCCTTCTCCGCCGTCACCGGCGGCATCTCCACGGTCATCGTGCTGCCGTGGTTCAAGTCGGTGTATGAAAACGGCGAGTATCTCTATATGCTCGTCTGGGGTATGGCGCTCGTCGGCCGCGCCATCGGCGGCATGATCCATTACCGGGTCTCCATTCCGCCCAAATACCGATACCGAACTGCGCTCACGGTGTATATCGTGATCTCCATCCTCGAGGGCGTCTATCTCTTCACGCCGATCCCGGTCATGATGGCGCTGTGCTTTCTCGTCGGCATCGGCGGGATTACGAGCTACACCATCCGCGTCTCCGCCACGCAGAGCTATGTGCCCGATGAGCGCAAGGGCCGCTTCAACGGCGCGTTCAACATGATCTCCACTGCAGGCGCCCTGCTGGGCGAGGTGCTCGCGGGCGGGCTCACGCTCATTATGCCGGAGCGGGTTGTGCTGCTTTCGGCCATGCTCCTCTGCGCGCTCGCCGCCATCGTTTTCATCGGCGGGGGAAAGGAGTATGTGTCGTATATCTACAACCGAACGCAATAAGAAAACCACCGGTTTTACTGCATCTGTCAAGGAAAAGTAGACAGAGAAAAACCCATAGTTAAGGAAAGCCCAGTTCAGTTCTGTACTGGACTGGGCTTTTGTAG
>JBGUHV010000175.1:0-3363 GCA_045112425.1 Oscillospiraceae bacterium | reverse complement strand
TCAAAACTGCTTCGCACCTCAAAAAGAGAGATTTTGGTGTCAGACAAGGCGAAAAACGCAGAAATACTTGTGTGTATTTCGAGTATTATCAACGAAGTCTGGCAGCAAAAGATCCTTTTTGAGGCTGGTACTGCCTTATCAGAACCGCCCTTTTGCGGCGCGTCTTTTCTTTGATCTTGTCGAAATTAGCACTCTTTTGGTTTAAGTGCTAAAATTCATATTTCGTTCATATTTTGCCGTTGGAATGTTCATAATTGTATGGTAATTTATATATCAGAAAGAGCGAGAGATTGAAAAACACCTCTCAAATTCCAATCACTTTGTATAACATTCCAGGAGGTAATATAAAATGTTCGAAATCATGCCTTTTGACCGCAGAAGCTACCGTATGCGCCCCTTCGATCCCTTCCGGGAGATGCAGGAGATGCAGAGAGCGTTCTGGAACACCCCGGCCGTGAGCAACGGCTTCCGCACCGACATCAGCGAGACCAACGACGCCTACAAGCTCGAGGCTGAGCTGCCCGGCTTCAAGAAGGAGGACATCAAGGTCGACATCGACGACGACACCCTCACGATCAAGGCCGAGCACTCCGAGAGCAATGACGAGAAGAACGACGAGGGCGAGTACGTCCGCCGCGAGCGCTACTACGGCTCCTACTCCCGCAGCTTCAACGTCTCCGAGATCGACGTGGACGGCATCACCGCCGCGTATGAGAGCGGCATCCTCACGCTGAACATGCCGAAGAAAGCCCCGGTCAAGCCGGAGAGCAGACATCTCGAAATTCTCTGATTCCCCAATCTTTCAAATCTCTCTTTCCCCCTTCCAGACAAAAGGCGCGCTGCAGCAGCAGCGCGCCATCGTTTTTCAGGCCTCGCAGAGTTTGCGAAGCAAACCCATTCCAATCCGTTTTTGCCGTGGGTTTGCCGCGGCAAAAACACCCTGAGGCGAAGCGTTACGCGAGCCCTCGCATCGACCAACCGAGGCAAAGCCGAGGGCGATGGAATGCGAGTAATCCAAAATGAGAGCCGCTTTAGGGCGGCTCTCATTTTGCGTCTCAATAGTGGTACACGCCCCCGCCGATGAATTCTCGGAGCATGCTCTCCGGCGCGAGGAGGGCGGGATCGACGTCCTCGAAGCGGGCGAGCGCGGGGAGGATGCTGCGGATCTCGTCATAGCGCTCGGCGCCCTCGGGCACGGCGGCGAGCAGGGGCTCGGCATAGTGCTTGAGGATGGAGACCTCGCTCGGGAAGGCGGTATCGAACTTGAGATCCGCGCGCTCCTTGAACGGAGAGATGTATTTCTTCTCGCCGCGGCGGACGTTGGCCCACATGTCGAGCGTGCCGGCAGCGTCCGTGCCGCGGAAGTTGTTGTCGCGCACGAGGCGGCGCATCAGGCGCATCCAGGTGCCCTTGAAGATCATCTTCCCCTCCTCGTCGGCCACGTTGGAGCGGGCGGAGATGTACAGCCGGAACGCGCCGGGAACGTGCGCGAAGATCTCGTCGTTGAGCGCATGGATGCCCTCGCAGACGGCGACCTCGTTGTCCCGCAGGCGCATGGGCTTGCCGATGGGGCCGGCCTGAATGCGCGTGGCGAAGTTATAGATCGGCTGGTGAATTTCCTCCCCTGCCGCGAGCGCGCGCAGGTGCTCGCCGAGCAAATCGAGATCGAGGCAGACAGGCGACTCGAGATCGTCCTTGCCGTCGCGCGTTTTGGGGCTGGTTTTGGGATTGTAGGTGCGGTAGTAGTTATCCATCGCGAGGCTCTGGCTGCGGATGCCGCGCCGATCCAGCGCCTCGGCGATCTTCATGGCGGTGGTCGTCTTGCCGCTGCCGCTCGGGCCGGAGAGCAGCACGATCGGGCAGGTGGACGCACGCATGGCGATCAGATTCGCCGCGCTCTCAATCTTGGCCTGATACTGCGCGTCGCAGTGATCCAGAAACGCCTTCGGATCGGTGCGCAGAGCGTCGTTGATCTCCGTGAGCTTGAAAAAATGCATCATAGCGTCGTTCCTCCTTATTTATTCCGTATACCAGGCGACGATCTCCTGCTTGCCTTCGCAGAGCTGATCGATCTTCTCGATGTATTCCTTCGGGTATTTCGGGCAGAACATGCGCCGAATCCGGCCGCCGGAGGCGGTGAGCTTCGTGCTCGCGCCGCCGCCCATGGCGATGATGCCGCAGAGCTCCTCCATGATGCAGATGTTATAGAGGTTCTCCGCGCCCGGCTTCGTCCAGCCGACGTTCTCGAACCCGCCGGACATGAATTTCTGGCGGTAGAGATAATACGGCTCATAGGCAAAGTCCGTGAGCTGCCGCTGCGCATAGTCGAGCATAACGGCGACGTCCTGCGCCGTGGGCAGCGGCGCCTCGTTTTCGGAGAGACTGCTGCCGCGCTTGCGCGAGAGCGTGTGCACGGTGATGTTCTCCGGCGCGAGCTTGATCACCTCGTCCATCGTCCGGCAGAAGCCCTCCGGCGTGTCCGCCGGAAGTCCGGCGATCAGATCCATGTTCACCTGGAAACCGCCGACCTTGCGCACGAGGGCGAGCGCGTCATAAATATCCTCCGCCGTGTGGCGGCGGCCGATTGCCTCGAGCACGGCATCGTCCATCGTCTGGGGATTGACGCTCACGCGGGAGACGCCGTGGCGACGGAGCACCTCCAGCTTTTCGAGCGTGATCGTATCGGGTCTGCCGGCCTCGACGGTGATCTCGCGCACATGGGAGAGGTCGAAATTCGCCTCGAGCGCGGCGAAGAGCGTCTCGAGCTGGTCGGGCGAGAGCGTCGTGGGCGTGCCGCCGCCGAGATAGACGCTCACGGGGCGAAGCCCCGCATCCTTCACGGCCTCGGCGGTCGCGGCGATCTCCTTTAGGAGCGCATCCAGAAACGGCTCGATGAGCGCCATGCTCTTTTCGACGCTCTGGCTCACGAAGCTGCAGTAGGCGCAGCGCGTGGGGCAAAACGGGATGCCGAGATAGAGGCAGACGTCCTTCTCATCGAGCTCGGCGCTCGCCTTGAGCGTGGCCTCGGCGCAGCGGAGTGTGAGCGCGGTGCGCTCGGCGGAAACGTCATATTCCTCGCGGAAGCGGCGGATCGCCTCGGGCACGCTGCTGCCGGTGCGGAGCATCTTCTCCATGAGCTTAGCGGGCCGCACGCCCGTGAGCGCGCCCCAGACCGGGCGCGGGAGGCCGGAGGCGAGCGCCGCGCGGTAAAACGCGAGCTTGAGCGCCTGCGAGAGGAGGCGGCCCTCCTCCACCTTGTCCTTGAGCAGCTCCTCCGCGACGGAGGCATAGCCGGCATATATCTCGCCGTTCCGGCGGAAGCGGCAGACGGCCACTGCCGTGGGCGCGGCGCGGTTGAGCGCG
>JBGUHV010000174.1:0-2602 GCA_045112425.1 Oscillospiraceae bacterium | reverse complement strand
GCTGCTTGACAAACACGGTCGAAGCGCAGATTCCAATCCCCCAGAGGACGAAAACCCACCGCCCCCGGTGATAAAACGCATCCCCGTCAAACACAGCGGCCATCACACCGAGGCAGCCGACGACATGCATACTCGGCAGCACGTTCGTGGGCGTATCGGCGGCATAGATCGCAGCGACGATGAATTCCGAGAGGGAATCCGGCTGTGAGAGATCCGGCCGCAGCAGCTGGCAGTTCGGAAACAGCATGCAGATCAGAAGCGACCCGGAAAAGCCGAGAATGATAAAGAGCGCATAGCGCGTGAAAGCCGGGCCGTTTTCCTTCACGAGATAGAAGATCGCCGGAATGAGCAGATAGAGGTACCAGGTAATATAGAAATAGATAAACCCGGGCAGAAACGGAATCGCGTCGTCCAGCGGCAGGAAGCTCACCCAGCAGCCGTCCGTGGAGGCGAGATGGTATTCCTGCAGGAAAAACCAGACGAGATAGACCGGAAGATAGAGAAACAGCAGCATATAGGGGTGCGCCTTCACATAGGCGCGGAAGGAAAACTGCCCTGTGCGCACCTCCTCGAGGCGGCGGTTGAGCTCCTCCTGCAGCTGCGATAGCTCCTGCTGCAGCTCGTGGAGGTTCTGCTGCAGGTCAATATGATTGTCACTGTTCGGCATCCGGCGCCTCCGATCCGGCTTCGCTCTGCTCTCGCAGATAGAGCAGCCATGTGGCGAGGAGAATCTCTCCGTCGCTCCCGCCGGCGCCCGGCGCGAGCTGACGCAGCTGGGAGACCCAGTTCGTGCGCGTGAGCTTTGCAGCCAGCTCCGATGCGTGCTGCACGGCGGGCGCTGCGTTTTCACACAGCAGCTCCTGCCGCAGCGCAGGCAGCAGTACATGGAGGTCATAGATATCCTCGTGCGCGTAGCCCAGCAGCGACATGATGTATTCCAGCGCCGTAAGTGCGGCCGAGCGCAGATCTCCCCGGTCATGGGCAAAGAGCGTGTCGGAGAGCTTCGTCTCGCCGGAAAAGCGCTCCAGCATGGCCTGCACGGCGGTGGAGGGCTCATTGAGCTCGAGCCGCAGCAGCCAGAGGAGATACTTTCTTGCGGCATTGAGCAGCACCGCTTCCCCGCTCTTCTCAAACGAATATTGATATCCGAGATAGCAGTCAAACGCCCGCATCGTGTCCACATAGCCGAGGCGGAGGTTCCGCTCGAGCACGTCGCGCGAGAAATCGAGGAACGGCCCCAGCGGGCGCGACGGCACGATACGCTTCACCAGCGGATGGCGGGGATAGCTCTTTTCAAACGCCTCGGGCTTGAGCGCCACGGCGATGACCCGCTCCGCACCGAGGCGAAAGGCCGTGCTGATCGGGAGATTGTCAGCATAGCCGCCGTCGATGTAATTCTGCCCGTCGATCTCACAGAGCGGAAACACGGGAAAGCAGGAGCTGGACGCAATGAGCCACGGCTCCACGGCGCCGGGCGTCATGTCCGCCTTGCGCGCCTCGACCATCTGCAGCGAGGGAAAGCGCGCCGTGATCGCGGCATAGTCCACGGGTGACGCGAAGAACGCCGCCTCGTCGAACTCCCGGTGCACGCGCGCCTTGTACGGCGCAATGTCCGCGCCGTGGGAGGCGGCGAACTCGCGCGCGAACTGCAGAAGCTGGTCGCGGTTTTCAAAATAATACTCAATATCATGCTTGAGGTTCACGCCGTTTGCCATGATATCCTCCACCGTGATGGTGCTCCAGAGCCGTTCTGCGCGCTCATAATCCCCCATCACCATCAGCGCGCCGTTGATCGCGCCGATACTCGTGCCGGTAACGATATCATAGTCAATGCCGAGCTCGCGCAGCGCCTTCCAGGCGCCGGTCTGGTAAGAGCCCTTGGAGCCGCCGCCCGCAAGGGCAATGCCGGTTTTCATAGTCATTGCCTTCTTTCTCAAGTGGAGAGACCAGTGTAATTCTGTCATACAGAAAAGTCAATTGACAGGTTGCCGATTTTTCGATATGCTGAGTTCAGTATAACTATATGAGGTGTTTGAATGATCAAAGAATCCTTTTCCTTCCCCTCCGCCGCAGGCGGGTGCGACATTGCGGCCGTGCGCTTTCTGCCGGAGGACGGCAAGGTGCGTGGCACAATCCAGCTGCTGCACGGCATGATGGAGCACATCGGCCGCTATGATGAGATGGCGGAATACTTCGTGCAGCGCGGCTGGGCGGTTTACGGCCACAGCCACCTTGGCCACGGCGAGAGCCGGAACGAGCAGTATCCGCTCGGATATTTTGGGCAGAACAACGCCGAGGGCCGCGTTTTCCGCGCCGACGCAAAAACCGTGCACGACCGTGCAAGGGCGGACTTTCCCGGTCTGCCGATGGTGCTCTTCGGCTATTCGATGGGCTCCTTCGTCTGCCGCATGTGCCTGCATGATTTCGGAGAAGAAATCGACGCCGCAGTGGTCTGCTCCTCCGGCAACGGCGACAAAGAGCTGCCGCTTGGCATCGCCTCCGCCAGAGCCTTCTCCCTCTTCTGGGGCAAAAAGAAGGCCAGGCTGCTGGACAGTCACGTCAACCGCGGCTTTAACAAGCGCACCGAGCACCGCTCGAGCGT